>DATIOK010000116.1:0-4992 GCA_035473255.1 Gaiellales bacterium | reverse complement strand
CTGCGCCGCCAGCTCGACCGGGTCGAGCGGCTCCAGACGGTCGAGCCGCACCCGGTGCGCATAGGACTTGGCGAAGGTGGCCAGCGGGCCGTCGCTGACGTCAAGCTCGGCCAGGAGCGCCGTGATCAGCTCGGCGTCAGGTTCGCCGGGAGGAGTCGCAACGGGCGGTGCTGCCTCACTGCTCACGTCCGGTGATGCTACCAGCGTGGGCGCGGGCGTCCGCCAGGGCCGATCAGCCGAAGCGGCCGGTCACGTAGGCCTCAGTGCGGGGATCGCTGGGCCGGATGAACAGATCCGAGGTGGGGCCGTGCTCGACCAGCACCCCGCTGCGGGAACCGTCGTCGCGCACGTCGACGCTGAAGAAGGCGGTGATGTCGGCCACCCGTGCCGACTGCTGCATGTTGTGGGTAACGATGATGATCGTGTACTCGGCCTTCAGCGATTCGACCAGGTCTTCGACGTGCTGGGTCGAGATCGGGTCGAGCGCGGAGGCCGGCTCGTCCATCAGCACCACGTCCGGCTCGATCGCAAGCGCGCGGGCGATGCAGAGCCGCTGCTGCTGGCCGCCCGACAGCGACAGGGCGCTGGCCTTGAGCCGGTCCTTGACCTCGTCCCACAGCGCGGCATGGGTGAGCGCCCGCTCGACGCGGCCGTCCAGGTCGTCCTTCATGCCGTGCAGGCGCATCCCGTAGGCGACGTTGTCGTAGATCGACTTGGGGAAGGGGTTGGGCCGCTGGAACACCATCCCGATGCGACGGCGCAGCTCCACCGGATCGACGTTGGATCCGTTCAGGTCGTGGCCGTGATAGCTGATGCGGCCGTCCACGGACGCTCCGGGGATCAGGTCGTTCATCCGGTTCAGGCTTCGCAGGAGCGTCGTCTTGCCGCAGCCGGAGGGGCCGATGAAGGCCGTCACCAGGTTCCGGTGCACCGACAGGTCGACGTCGCAGATGGCCGGCTTGCCGGAGTAGGAGATGGTCACCTTGTCCAGCTGGAACACCGTCTCACGGCCCTCTGTGGGGTTCGACTCGTGGCCCGAGGCCAGCTCTGTCAGCCGCGTCCCCGGATTGGCCGACGTCACCTCCGGCGCATCGCCTGGGTCGCTCGGTTGGGTGTCCTGCTGGTCAGTCATGGGGTCGGGTGTCCGATCTCCGCGAATTGTGTCAGACATGCGCAACTCGTTGGGTGAAGAGGTGGTAAGGGATCATCGCATCTGCTCGATCTGCCGGCGTGTCCGCAGGGACAACAGGCGGCCGGTGATACTGCCGAGCAGCACGAACGCCATCAGCAGCAGCGCGGCCGCCCAGGCTACCTGCTGGTCGTGATGGCTGGGCGACTCCGAGTTCGTGAAGATCGCAAACGGCATCGAAGCCATCGGCTGGCTGGGGTCGGTCACGACCGCGTTCGCGAAGATCGACGAGGTGAAAAGGATCGGCGCCGTCTCACCGGCGGCACGGGCGACGCCCACGATGGTGGCGGTGACGATGCCGCCGAAGGCGCTCGGCAGGATCACCGACACGACCGTGCGAGCGCGGGTGGCGCCCAGCGCCATGCTGCCCTCGCGCAGCGTCGAGGGCACCAGCAGCAGCACCTCCTCGGTGGCGCGTGCGATCACCGGAAGGATGATGATGGCCAGCGCGATCGACGCGGCGAAGGCGCTCTGGCCGTTGCTGACCACCACCAGTCCGAAGATGAAGATGCCAATCACAATGGTGGGCACGCCGGCCAGCACGTTCAGGGTCATGCGGATCGCGACAGACACCTGCGGCGGGGCGAACTCGGTGTCGAAGATGGCCAGCAGCACACCGATCGGCACCGCCATCGCCGTGGCCATGGCGGTCATGATCAGCGTCCCGACGATCGCGTTCTTGATGCCGCCGCCCTCGACTCCGAACGGAGCCGCAACCTGGGTGAACAGATCGGCGTTGACCGCCGGCAGCCCGCGCTTGGCCACCGAGAAGATCACGACCAGCAGCACCACGATCGCAACCAGCGCCGCGAAGCTCGCGAGCAGCTCCATCAGGCGCCCCTGCAGCTTGCGGCGACGGGAACGCGGGCTGACGACGGTCAGTGGGTTGCGATCGTCCTGCGCGCTCACGCCTCGCCTCCCAGCCGCCGCTGCAATCTGCCCGAGATCAGCTGTGCTGCGATGTTGGTGATCAGGCTGATGATCAAGAGCAGCACCGCCAGGTACGCCAGCGACGAGCGCTGCAGCGAGGTTGCGGTGCCCGCGTACTGGGCGGCGATCCGGCTGGCCATCGTGTCACCGGGCGGGAACAGCGACCTCGAGATCGCATTGGCGCCGCCGATCACCTGGGTGACCGCGATCGCCTCGCCCACGGCGCGGCCGAAGCCGAGCATGGTCGAGGCCACCAGCCCGCCGCTGACGTAGGGGAGCATCACGGAGCGCACCATCTCCCAGCGCGTGGCCCCCAGCGCCATGGCACCCTGCTTGAGCTCGCCGGGCACGCTCAGGAACAGC
Source organism: Gaiellales bacterium (assembly GCA_035473255.1). Taxonomy (GTDB): domain Bacteria; phylum Actinomycetota; class Thermoleophilia; order Gaiellales; family JAICJC01; genus JAICYJ01. The sequence goes on along the minus strand of DATIOK010000116.1, from coordinate 2,510 downwards.
TCGCGGCTGATGCTGGCCACGATCGGCACCACCATGATGCTGAGCACCACGCAGGCCGGCAGCACGCCCTGGCTGGACGGATACCCCGAGAACAGCGGGATGAAGCCGAGGTGGTCGGACAGCCAGGGCTCGACGTGCTCGGCCAGGAACGGGCCCATCACCAGGATGCCCCAGAGGCCCAGCACCACGCTGGGGATGGCGGCCAGCAGCTCCACCATCAGCCCCACCGGCGTACGCAGCACCCGCGGCGCGAGCTCGCTCAGGAACAGGCCGATCGCGATCGCCATCGGCACCGCGATCACCAGCGCCACGACCGACGTCAGCAGCGTCCCGATGATGAAGTTGAGGGCGCCGAACTGGCCGGTGACGACGTTCCACTGGTCGCTGGTGATGAAGCCGAGCCCGAACTCCTGGATGCTGGGCCAGGCCTGCCGGGCCGTCTCGTAGACCAGAAGCGCCATGATCGCGACCAGCAACAGAGCGGTGGCCGCAGTCAACGCGCGCAGGCCGGTCTCGCCGATCCGCGGCCGACGGCGGGTGGGCAGAGGGATGCTGGAGGGATCGAGGTTTGTGGTCGTCATCGTGCAGATAAGGTTGTACAGACGCCAAGGCGCCGGTGCCACCCCTGAGGGAAACACCGGCGCCCAGGAATGTTCAGCGTCAGGTGGTGATCTTCGCGATCACCGTCTTGCTGTGCGCGACGATCGCACTCGGCAGCGGCGGGAAGCCGAGCGGGGGCCCGAACGCCTGACCGGTGGGGCCGATGGCGTACGTCAGAAACGCCTTCAGCTGCTTGGCCTTGGGCGAGGTCTGCGGGATGATCGCGTAGCTGTAGGTGGACATCGGATAGGCGTCGGCTGCCGATGCCGGCGGGTTCACCAGCGGCACCGAGCCGTCCGGCTGGATCGTGGTGACCGCGTCGGCGGCCGCCGTGATCCCCTTCGTGGTCGGCTCCGGGTAGTTGCCGGCCGCGTTCTGCAGCAGCGCCTCGTTCAGCGAATCGGCGGCGATGTACGACACCGCCACGTAGCCGATGGCGCCGTCGGTCGCCTGCACGGCTGCCGCCACGCCCGAGTTCTTCTCGGCGCCCTGGCCGGTCGGGAACGCGGGCTGGGTGGATGCACCGATCTTGCTCTTCCAGTCGGAGCTGACGGCCGACAGGTAGCTGGTGAACACGAAGCTGTCACCGGATCCGTCGCTGCGGTAGATCGGGGTGATGTGGGTGGAGGGCAGGTTCACGCCCGGGTTCAGCGACGCGATCTGGGAGTCGTTCCAGCTGGTGATCGAGCCGGAGAAGATGGCCGCAAGCACCGGCCCGGTCAGCTTCAGCTTGTCGGGCACGCCCTTCACGTTGTAGGTCACGACCGTGGCTGCCAGCGCCCACGGGATCTGCAGGCAGCTCTTGCAGGCGGTGGCCTGGTCGCTGCTGAGCGGCGCGTCGCTGGCGCCGAAGTCGACGGTGCGGTTGGTAATGGCGTCGATGCCGCCACCCGAGCCGACGGCTCCGTAGGTGATGGTGATGCCGGCGCTCTTGGCGTAGTCCGGCTCCCACTGCGAGATCAGTGGTGCCACCAGCGTGCTGCCGGCGCCGGTCAAGACTGTGCTGGTGCTGCCACCGCTACCGGAGCTCGAGCCACTGCTCCCGGACGATCCGCAGGCTGCCGCCAGCGCGACGATGGCAAGCCCCATCGCCACCGCGGCGGTTTTCGTCACTCTCTGCATCCCATTCATCTCCATGTCGTTTGCCTCTGGCGGCAGGATCGGTCAACGCGTCTGCAGGCGGGGGTTCAGAATGGTGGCCGTTTGGTGAAGATACGGTGAACCGCGCTTGAGAAGGCCCCTGGCAGGGAACGGTTCTGCCAGACTCCCGCCCATGGCAAGCACACGACAGTCCTTCCAGCAGCAGCTCGACGCGGTCGAAGAGGAGCTGCAGAACCACGGCCGCCTGGTGCTGCGCGCACTCGACCGCTCGGTGCAGGCGCTGCTGGCCGGTGACGAGCAGCTGGCGGACATGGTGATCGCCGAGGACGACGAGAACGACGCCTCCTACATGAACATCGAGGAGGAGGTGGAACGGCTGCTGGCGCTGCAGACGCCTGTGGCGACTGACCTGCGGCTGATCCTCGCGATCCTGCACATCAACCTGCACCTCGAGCGGATGGGCGACCAGTGCGTCAACATCGCCAAGCTGACCAAGCTGACGCTGGGGCTGGTGATCGCGTCGGAGCTGCTGGAGTCGTTCCGCACGATGGGCGAGCAGGCGGAGGCGATGACGACCGAGGCGATGGCGGCCTTCGCCGAGCGCAACGTGGAGCGGGCTGAGCGGCTGGTGATCATGGACGCCGTCATCAACGCCGAGAACCGCGAGTTGTCGCGGCGGATCATGGCGCTGGGCGGCGACGAGCGGATGCGCGAGGCGGGCCTGCGCGCGATCCTGATCTCGCGCTGCATGGAGCGGATCGGTGACAACGCGGTCGACATCGGCGAGCGCGTGGCCTACCTGGCGTCGG
>DATIOK010000115.1:0-23897 GCA_035473255.1 Gaiellales bacterium | reverse complement strand
CGTGCCCTTTGTATGTGAATGCGGCAGCGCGGATTGCATCGGCGCCTTGATGGTGACGGTCAGCGAATACGAGGCCGCGCACTCAGCGCCGAACCGGTTCGTCGTCAAGACCGGTCACATCTACCCGGACGTCGAGTTCGTCGCTGATCAGCACGAGCACTACTGGGTGGTGGAAAAACACCCCGGCGAAATGCCGCTGCACTGAACGAACTGGCTAGGCCGCGGTGAGACGTGCGTCCTGGGCGGCGGCGATGCGGTACGCCTGCGCGGCTGAGGCCTTGTTGCCGAACAGGAAGACGCCTCCGATGGCGTTTCCGTGAGACCACATGACCACCCAGACGGGAACCATCGCTCGCCCCTCGTGCGTCTCTCCCTGCCACGCCGAGACCCGGTCGCCGACGACGCTGGTCGGAGGGTGCAGGAGCCTTGCGTGTGCGATCTGTGTTGCGGTTTGTGCCGACCAGGAATCCGCCACCTGGAGCGCGACGGCCGGGTTGTTGTAGGTGAAGGCTCCGAGCAGAACGCCATCCTTCTTGCCATCGGTGTAGAGGCCCTGGTATCCGGACCGGTAGGACGCCTGCTCGATCTTGCGCAGCGAGAGGGAGTCGCCCTTCATCGATTCGGCCAACGAGACGGTGTGGGTGTCCTTGGGGATCGCGAACCAGCCGCTTCCGACGGCGCCCGGCTGCAGGATCAGGTTCTCGGCATCGGCTGTGACGAACAACCCCGAGGACCCGGGTGGCGAAGACGTGGTCGCGGTCGAGCTGGTTCCGCCACATCCCGCAGCCAGCACCACGCAGGCCACGAAGCCGAGAAATCGGATGCCGGCGTCCATAGCGCTGCGATCGGCACCGGCCCGGCCGAGCTTGAGCCCGCCGGCTGCCCTGTCGTTTCGGCGCCGTGGCCCGCTGCTTTGGAGCCGGCAAGGTAGCCTGTGCGGACGGTGCCAAACGCAACCGACAGCCAACCCCCGCAGCGGGCCCAGCAGCCGCCCGATGGCCCGGCGCCTCCGGCGCGCCCGCGCTTTCGGATCAGCCCACCCTGGGTGATCCTCGCGCTCGTCCTACTGGCATTCAACTTCTGGGCGGGCTCCAACGCGATGCAGGGGCCGCAGCTGGTGCGCGTCCCATACAGCCCGTTCTTCCTCTCTCAGGTGCGGTCTGGCAACGTCAAGGAGATCACGTCGGTGGGCACCGCGATCCAGGGCACATTCGAGAAGCCGACGACGTATGGCGGCGCGAAACCCACGACGGGGTTCGAAACTGAGGTGCCGGCGTTCGCGGACACGGTCTCGCTCTCGCAGCTGCTCGAGACCAACGGCGTCGTCGTGAACGCCAAGCCGCTCTCCACCGGCGCCCCCTGGTGGCAGACGTTGCTCGTCGGATTCGGGCCGACCCTGCTGTTCCTCGGGCTGCTGTTCCTGTTGCTGCGCCGCGCGGGCGGCATGCAGAACGCGCTCAGCAGCTTCGGACGGTCGCGCGCGCGGCGCTACGCGCCAAGCGGTGACCGCGTCACCTTCGCCGATGTGGCCGGCATCGAGGAGGCAAAGTCCGAGCTGACCGAAGTGGTCGACTTCCTGCGCCACCCCGAGAAGTACGGGCGTCTCGGAGGGCGCATCCCCCACGGCGTACTGCTGGCCGGGCCGCCCGGCACCGGCAAGACCTTGCTCGCCCGCGCGGTCGCCGGCGAGGCGGACGTGCCCTTCTTCTCGATGGCGGCGTCGGAGTTCGTCGAGGCGATCGTCGGCGTCGGAGCGGCGCGGGTGCGCGACCTGTTCGTCCAGGCCAAGCAGTCGTCGCCGTCGATCGTGTTCATCGACGAGCTCGACGCGATCGGCCGCTCACGCACCGCGGGCATCGCCGGCTACAGCGGCGGTAACGACGAACGCGAGCAGACGCTGAACCAGATCCTGACCGAGATGGACGGGTTCGATTCGTCGACCGGAGTGATCGTGATCGCGGCGACCAACCGTCCCGAAGTGCTCGATTCGGCACTGCTGCGGCCGGGTCGGTTCGATCGCCGGGTGGCGGTGCAGCCACCCGACCGAAACGGGCGTCGCGAAATCCTCGAGGTGCACACGCGCGGGGTGCCGGTTGCCCCGAGTGTCGATCTGGGCCGGATCGCGGCTACGACCCCCGGGATGGTCGGCGCCGACCTCGCCAACCTGGTCAACGAGGCCGCGCTGCTGGCGGCTCGCCGGGAGCACGAGCAGGTCGAGGAGGCGGACTTCACCGATGCGCTCGAGCGGATCGTGCTGGGCGCCGAGCGGCAGGTCATGATGAGCGAGGCAGACCGCCGCCGCACCGCCTACCACGAGGCCGGTCACGCGGTTGTCGGCATGCTCACACCCGGAGCCGACCCGGTGCGAAAGATCTCCATCATCCCGCGCGGGGTGGCGCTGGGAGTGACCTTCTCGGCGCCGGACGCGGATCGTTTCAACTACGAATACCACGAGCTGGTGGCTCGCATCGACGTCGCGCTTGGCGGCCGTGTCGCCGAGGAGGTGGTGTTCGACGACATCACCACGGGAGCGGAGTCGGACATCCAGCAGCTGACCGAGATCACGCGCCATATGGTCGGCCGCTGGGGCATGTCCGAGGCGATCGGACCGCTGGCGGTGATCGCGCGCGACGGCGCAGCGGGGCCGCTGTTCCCCGGGGTGTCCGAGGTTAGCGAGCAGACCCAGCAGCTGGTCGACACCGAGGTGCGGCGCATCGTCGACGAGGCGCACGAGCGAGTCGTACGACTGCTCACCGGCGAGCGCGGCAAGCTCGACTCGCTGGCCGGCGCGCTGCTCGAGCACGAGACGCTCGACGAGGACGCGGCGTACGCGGCCGCCGGCGTCGCCCACGAGAAGCCCGACGAGCCGCAGCCGGACGTCGTCCCCGCGGCAACCGCCGCTCGCGTCACGGGCGGTCCCGATCGGAGCCTCGGCTGACCCGCGTGCTGGTCACGGGCGCGTACGGCTGCATCGGCTCCTGGGTGGCGAGGGACCTGGTCGAGCGCGGGATCGATGTGATCGCCTACGACCTCGGCGACGACCCGCGGCGGATGGCGCTGATCATGGAAGAGCCCGAGCTGGCGCGAGTGACGTACGTGCGGGGGGACATCACCGACCTGGAGGCTCTGGAGGCGGTGATCGACGCCGAGCGGATCACGAACATCATCCACCTCGCCGCGCTGCAGGTGCCGTTCTGTCGCGCCGACCCGCCGCTGGGGGCGCGCGTCAACGTCGTCGGCACGGTCAACGTGCTGGAAGCGGTTGCGCGCCGGCTGGACCGGATCGGGCCGGTGGTGTACGCATCGTCGATCGCCGCCTACGACGCAATCGACGCGGGCGACGGCCCCGCCATGTCGGGCACTCCGGGAACCATCTACGGTGTGTACAAGCGAGCCAACGAGGGCAGCGCCCGGGTGTACCACGAAGAGCGCGGCGTCGCCAGCATCGGCCTGCGGCCACACACCGTCTACGGCCCCGGCCGCGACCAGGGCCTGACCTCGGCGCCGACCAGCGCGATGCTGGCGGCCGCGGCGGGCCGCGAGTTCAAGATCCCCTACGGCGGCACCAGCCAGTTCCAGTACGCGCCTGACGTGGCCCGGGCATTCGTCCAGGCCGCTCTGGCCGGCTACGACGGCGCCAGCGTCCACAACTTGGCCGGGCAAGCGGTCTCGATGCAGGGCGTGGTCTCGGCGATCGAGGCGGCCGCGCCCGAGGCCGCCGGCCTGATCAGCTACGACGATGTCACGCTGCCCTTCCCCGAGGCGGTGGACGCGGCGTCGCTGACCGAGGTGATCGGGCTGGTCGAAGAGCTGCCGTTCCCGCAAGGCGTCGCCGACGCGGTCGATCGCTTCCGGCGCCTGCTGGCCGAAGGCCGAGTGGCCGCCTGACCTACCAGCCGCCGATCGGGCCGCCGACCAGGCCCAGCGGCTCGGACTCCGCGGCCTCACCCGGGCGTGCGCGCAGGAAATCGAAGTCGCAGCCGGCATCGGCCTGCATCACGTGGTCGATGTACAGCCGGCCGTAGCCACGCGCGTAGCGGGGGATGGGGTCGGGGAGATCGGCGCGGCGCCGTTCGACCTCGGCAGCATCGAGCTCGAGGTCGATCGTCCGCGCGTCGACGTCGAGCGCGATCGGATCCCCGTCGCGCACGATCCCGAGCGGTCCGCCCGCGAACGACTCTGGCGCCACATGCAGCACCACCGTTCCGAAGGAGGTGCCGCTCATACGCGCGTCCGAGATCCGCACCATGTCGGAAACCCCGGCGCGAAGCAGCTTGGCCGGGATCGGCAGCTGCCCCCACTCGGGCATCCCGGGCGCACCCTTCGGCCCGCTGTTGCGCAGCACCAGCACCGAGTCGGAGGTGACCTCGAGGTGTGGGTCGTCGACTCGTTCGGCCAGGTCGTAGACGTCCTCGAACACGACCGCCGCACCGCGGTGTCGCATCAGGTCGGTCGTGGCGGCACTGCGCTTGATCAGCGCGCCGCCGGGCGCCAGTGAGCCGCGCAGCACCGCGATCCCGCCCTCGGCCGCGAGCGGCTGCTGGAGCGAGGCGACGACCGACCGGTCGGGCGGATCGGCACCCCCGGCCACGTTCTCGGCCAGGCTGCGGCCGCTCACGCTGAGCGCGTCGCCGTCGAGCAGCGGCAGCAGCTCGCGCAGCACGACCGGCACGCCGCCGGCGTGGAACAGGTCCTCGACCAGGTGCTCGCCGCTGGGACGGACGTTGGCCAGCACCGGCGTCCGCCGCGAGATCTCGTCGAAGCGGTCGAGCCCGAGGTCGACCCCGACGCGGCCGGCCAGGGCGAGCAGGTGCAGCACGGCGTTGGTCGACCCCGCCAGCGCCATCAGCAGCGTGATCGCGTTGTCGAACGCGGCCGCGGTCAAAATCTGCGACGGCCGCGGCCCTCCCTCCCGCGCCATCTCGACGGCCCGGCGGCCGCTCGCCTCCGCGGCGGCCGCGCGCCGGGCGTCCACGGCCGGGATCGCCGCCGTCCCCGGCAGGGCCATACCCAGCGCCTCCACCAGCGAGGTCATCGTCGACGCGGTGCCCATCTCCTGGCAGTGGCCGGCCGACGGCACCATCGCCGCCTCCAGCTCGTCGTACTCCGCGGCCGAGATCCTTCCCGCCCGCAGATCGGCGGTGTAGCGCCAGAGGTCGGTGCCGTTGGAGATCTGCTCACCGCGGAACACGGCCGGCTGCGCCGGCCCGCCCGTGATCATGATGGCGGGGATGTCGACGCTGGCGGCGCCCATCAGCTGCGCGGGGACGGTCTTGTCACAGCCGCCGATCAACACCACCGCATCCATCGGATTGGCGCGGATCGTCTCCTCGACGTCCATTGCCATCAGGTTTCGGAACATCATGGTGGTGGGCTTCATGAACGGCTCGCCCCAGCGAGATGGTCGGGAACTCGAGCGGCAGCCCGCCCGCCTGCAGCACACCCCGCTTGACGGCCGCGGCCAACCCGCGGAAGTGGATGTTGCAGTTGACCAGCTCGCTCCACGAGTTGCAGACGCCGATCACCGGCCGGCCCTCGATCGCCTCCTGGGTGATCCCCTCCGATCGCAGGTACGAGCGGTGAATCAGGCCGGCCACGTCGTGCGTGCCGAACCAGCGGGCGCTGCGCAGCGTCCCGCTCACGGCAGCTCGATCCCGAACGGCGTCGCGGCCACGCCCGCGGCGGGTGGATGCCGCAGCAGGTACTGCTGCTCGGCGGCCGCCTGGATGTCGTCGCCGGCCAGCCCCGCAAAGCGGTCGACCCGGTAGGGCGAGATGTCGGCGTCGGTGCTGCCGCGGGTAATCAGCTCCGCCACGATCCGCGACAGGCCCGGCCCGTGCGTGACACAGCACTCGTTGCAGCCGGCCAGCACCACGTATCCCTCCACCGCCGCCGGGCCGACGATGTGGCGGCCGTCCGGCGTCCAGGTGGGCAGGCCGCTGGCATGGCCGCTGATGGGTGCGTCGGCCAGCGCCGGGATCACTCCGGCCAGGCTCCGGGCCAGGTGCTCGTGGTCGCGCACGGCATGGTCAGGGAGGTCGGCCGTGCACGGCGGATCGGTCACATCGACCCGCGACCGATCCTCGATGGTGCGCTCGATCGCCCCCACCAGCAGGCCGCCGTCCTGCTCGCGCAGGTAGAGTAGGTCGCGCTCGAAGAAGAGCATCATCGGCAGCTCGGGCGTGACGGCGGCGATCGGCTCGGTGGTGAAGCGCGACTCGAGCAGCGGGATCGCACCGATGTCGACGCCGTCGAGCGCGCCCAGCGCCCGCGCGGACGCCCCGGCCGCGTTCACCATGGCAGCGGCGGCGACCGTGCCGGCGGAGGTGCGCACCCCGGTGACGCGGCCACTCTCGACGACGGCGCCCGCGACGGCGGTGCCGGTGCGGACGTCGACGCCGGCCGCCCGCAGTTCACCGTCGAGCGCGGCCATCACCCGGCCGGTGTCGACCTGATACGCGTCGGGCTGGAACAGCGCACCGTGCACCGACCCCGCAGCCAGGATCGGCGCCGCCCGCAGCGTCTCCGCCTCGTCCAGCATGATCACGTCCGGCGCGAAGGCGAGCTCACGCTCGTACTCCTGGCGCAGCATCTCCACCCCCGGCTCCGACAGCGCCGGGAACAGCAGCCCCACTCGCCGCACACCCAGGTCGCCGCCCGAGCGCTCCTGGAGGTCGGCGTAGAAGCGCATGCCGTACTCGGCCAGCTCCGCCTCCAGCTCGCCCGCCCAGTAGCCGACGAAGCCCGCCCCGGCGGCCGTGGTCTGGGTGCCGAGCGCGGGCCGGCGCTCGAGCAGGATCACGTCCGCGCCCGCGCCGGCCAGGTGCAGGGCGGCCGTCGCGCCCAGGATGCCACCGCCCACCACGGCCACATCAGCCACCGGCCACCACCTTCGGCCGCACCAGCGGCGCCCCGGCCACCCCGGGGTCGATCGCCTTCACCGCCCAGCCGCACAGCGACGCCAGCACCAGCACGTCGAGCTGATCGCCGGCGAAGGCGAGGTTGGTCGGCGACATCACGTACTCCCCGGTCCAGTCGTCGACGACCGTGTCCAGCGCGCCGCCGGGGTCGAGCCGGTAGATGCGGTTGGGCTGGTAGCAGCCGATCCAGATGCCGCCCTCGGCGTCGACCGCCAGCCCGTCGGGGACGGTGCGGGCCAGCTCGACCACCGGCTCCAGCTCACCGCCGGCCAGCGGCATCCGCACGACGCCGGGCATCTGCGATTCGACCAGGTAGAGGTGGTCGCCGCTGATCGCGCAGCCGTTGGCGAACCGCAGGGCCGGCACGTGCACCCGCTCGGTGGTACCGTCCGGGGCGATCCGCACCAGGCCGCCGGTGACCTCATCCCAGGCACCCGAGTCGGTCGCCCAGAGGTTGCCGTCGCCATCGAACACGGGGTAGTTCGGATACCCGACCCGCTCGCCGTGGCGCTGCACCTCGCCGTCCGGCGAGATCCGCATCACGTATCCGCTGTTCGGGTCGCAGGCGTAGACGTTGCGGTCGGCGTCCAGGGCCATCCCCAGCAGGAAGCCGCCGGGCACGGTGGCGACCGTGTCGACGGCGCCGCCGTCGAGCGCGAAACGGTACAGCTGCCCCGCCTCCCCGCCGGCGTAGACGGCCCCCTCGTCCGGCGACCAGCAGACGCCCTCGGGATGATCGAGCCCGCCTGCGATGGTACGAAGCCCGCTGCCGATGACCGGTTTCACGCCTCCACTCCACCGTCGGCCGACAGCCGCGAGACGCCCTCGACACCCTCGTAGACGACGGTGGCGACCTCGGTCTCGAGCACGCCGCCGGCATCGAGCACGCGTGCCCGGCCGGCCTCCACCGCCTCGGCCAGCGGGCTGGGATAGCCCGTCCACGGCTCGGCGATGGCGTGGTAGTACCCGCGCCAGCCGCCGTAGACCATCCACAGCCAGACGACGGGGAACAGCGCGTGGTCAAACACCAGCCCGAACCCGCGCCGCTCGGCGGTGTCGGTGGTCGCCACCCAGCCCTCCCGCAGCTCGGTCAGGTAGTGCAGCGCGAAGCAGTTCGCGTCCGGCCCGAGCGCACGGCGCACGTCCAGGTCGTTGAACTGCGGCCAGTCGTAGCGGTCGCCCTTGGCGCCGAGCGTGCCACCGCCGTTCTCGTCGACCTCCGCCTTCTGAGCCGGTACGTCGAACCGGTGCGCGGGCGAGATCGCCGCGACCGGGTGCAGCCCCCAGTTGTAGTCGAACGGCATCGTGCCGACGTTCTCCAGCCGGTAGGCGATCCGCAGCACAGGATCGTCGCCCGACAGGGTCAGCCGCCGCGTCCAGCGAGCGGGCGTGATCGGCGTGGTCAGATGTAGCTCGAGCTCGACGCCGGCGGGGTCGTCGCGGGCGATTCGGTACGACGCGGCCGTCGTCCACAGCTCCCCCATGTAGGGCAGCTGGTCGCCGTAGCGGTTCGGCGACGGCGCCCCGCCCGGGAACGCCTCGTCCCATCCTCCCGGCCAGTGGTCGTCGAAGTTCGCGTGCAGCTCGGCCCGGTGCGGCTCCACGCGGGGCGAGTGCCACAGCAGGTCGCGGTCGCCGCGCTTGTCGATCAGGCGCAGGATCTTGCCGCCCAGCTCCGGCAGGACGTCCACCGCCAGCCGCGCGTTCTCGAGCCGCACGGTGCGCAGGCCGTGGTAGTGCCAACGGTCGTCGATGCGGGCGCCCATCAGTAGCAGGTGGCCAGCAGGCCGCCGTCGACGACAAGGGGCTGGCCGCTCATGAACGACGCGTCGTCGCCGGCCAAAAACACGGCCGTGCGGGCGATCTCGCGCGGCGCCGCGATTCGTTCCAGCGGATACTCGGCGCTGACCTGCGCGCGCAATGCGGCCGGATCGTCGGCCGTGTCGAAGTAGGCCTGAACCAGCGGGGTGTCGATGTCGCCGGGGCAGATCGCGTTGCAGCGGATGCCGTCGCGGCCGTACTGCACCGCCGTGGCCCGGGTGATGCCGAGCACGCCGCCCTTGGCGGCGCAGTACGCGGCCAGGATGCCGTCGCCGACCAGGCCCAGGATCGACGCGATGTTGACGATCGAGCCGCCGCCGGCCGGGCGCATCACGCGCACCGCGTGCTTGCAGCCGAAGAACACGCCCTTCAGGTTGACGGCGAGGATGCGGTCGAGCTGCTCCTCGGTGGTCTCGGCCAGCTCCTGCTCGATCTGCACCGCTGCGTTGTTGACCATCACGTGCAGGCGGCCGTGAAGCTCAACGGCGCGCGCCACCAGCGCCTCCACCTCCGCCTCGCGGGAGACGTCGGCGTGCAGGTACTCGCCGATCCCCGACATCGTCGCGGAGCCGGCCGCATCGTCGACGTCGCACCCCAGCACCAGCGCTCCCTCGGCGGCGAACTCGCGGGCGATCGCCTGGCCCAGGCCCGAGCCGACGCCCGTCACAACCGCGCTGCGGCCCTCCAGGGATCGCGGCCGCATCTCAGTAGCCATGCCGTTCCACCTCCTCGGGATCCTCGTACCATCGAACCTTGTCGCCGACGCGCGCGCGCAGCTTCCACTTCGAGCCCTTCGGCTCGTCCTCCATGGCGTGCTCGATCGCGGCCAGCCGCTGGATGATCAGGTCGCGCTCGCCGTCGCTCAGCGGGGCGTCGCCGACCCCCTCGCGCAGCTTCTCGAGGTTGAGCTGCAGCGTCCGGTACAGCCCCCAGTCGCGCGCGCACAGGCGTGCCACCCAGGCCGCGTTGATGGCCCCGTCGTCGTGCGTCCCGACCTCCAGGGCCAGCAGCAGCGCGTAGGCATCGTTTCGGTCCTTCTCGTTCAGCCGCACGATCTGGAGCTTCGTCAGCAGCAGGTCGGCGGCGGGCAGGGTCAGCGGCACAACGTCCAGCCGCTCGGCGATCGGCAACGTGTGGCACATCTCGAAGGTGCCGACGAACACGTCCAGCTGGCGCTTGTTCGGCTCGTCGTAGAACAGCAGCCGGCGGGCGCCGTGCATGCGGTTGAACATCTGGTTGGGCTCATAGCCCTGCTCGGCCAGGCTCTGCGCCAGCTGGCGGCCGTGGCGCGAATCGGTGACCAGGTCGATGTCGTTGTACTCGCGCGCCAGCTCGGGCGGATAGGCGGCCGCAGCCACCAGCCGGATGCCGAGCCCGCCCAGCAGTCGCACCGGAATGCCCTGCGCCTCGAGCACGTCCGACAGCCGCCGGCTCTCCTCGATCACGTCCGGCAGGATCCGGGAGCCGTTGACGCTCACGCCGATCCCCGGATGCGCAGCTCGACCGGCAGCATCACGTGGCGGCGCTTGATCGCAACACCGTCGAGGTGGTCGATCAGCAGCTGCGCTGCCTCACAGCCCATCTCGTAGCCCGGCACGTGCACGGTGGTGAGCGGCGGCTCGACGAACTCGGCGAACGCGAAGTCGTTGAACCCGGTGACGGCGAGGTCTTGGGGGACGCGCAGGCCACGCGCGCGGGCCTGACGCATGGCGCCGATCGCGAGCAGGTCGTTGCCTCCCATGATGGCGGTGGGCGGGTCGGGCATGGACAGCAGGCGGTCGACCATGGTCGCCGCCACGGCGGTGTCCCAGGTGCCCTCGAACAGCTCGAGCTCGCGGTCGACGGCGATGCCGGCGGCGGCGAGCGCATCGTGGTAGCCGCGGTGGCGCTGCTCGAGCATCGGCCAGGGCTGGTGCGCGGCGATGAACGCGATCCGGCGGTGCCCGCGCTCGATCAGGTGCTCGGCCAGCCGCCGCGCGCCCGCGCGGTTGTCGGCCCGCACCGACATCGTTGCCGCGCCCCCGCCGCGAGGCTCCTCGAGCAGCACCACCGGCACGTGCAGCTCCGCCGCCCGCGCCGGATACCAGGCGCGTTGCTCGCGGGGGCCGGACAGGAACAGGAGCGCGCCGTCCACGCGCGACTCCAGCACGGGCTTGAGCAGGCCGCTATCCGGTGGCCCCGGCCGGCCGGCATGGATCAGCACGCTGTAGCCGCGGTCGCGTGCCACATCGCCGACGCCCGCGATCACCTGATCGGTCATCGGGTCGGCGAGGTAGCGCGCACCCTCGTCCAGCAGCAGGAACCCGATCGTGGCGGTGCGGGCCGAGCGCAGCCCACGGGCGGTCAGATTGGGGTGATAGCCGAGCTCGGCCATCGCCTCCTCGATCCGCAGACGCGTCACCTCGGACATCTGCCGCAGGCGATTGTTGACCAGATTGGAAACGGTCTGCACCGATACGCCTGAGTGCTCGGCCACGTCGCGCATCGTGGGCCGTCTGCGAATCGTGCCCGTCATCCACCCACTTTACTTGATCGTCAAAGAGGGAGAGGATGGGCGCTCCCATATCGAAAGGAATGGACACGTGCGCATGCAGGACAAGGTCTGCGTCGTCACCGGCGCAGGGACGGGCATCGGCCGGGCGATCGCCGAGCGCCTGGCGAGCGAGGGGGCGCTCACGCTGTGCGCGGACATCGACGCCGACGCCGTGCAGGCGACCGCTGCGGGCATCGAGGCGGCGGGCGGCCGGGCCGAGGCGCACGTCTGCGACGTCTCCGACGGCGACCAGGTGGAGGCCGTAATGGCCGCCGCCGAGCGGCGCGGCGGCCCGCACGCGATCGTCTCGAACGCCGCCGTCCAGTACGAGCGGACGGTCGAGGACACGCCTCCCGATGACTGGGACATGGTGTTGGGCGTGAACCTGAAGGGCGTCTACCTGTGCGCCCGTGCCGCCATTCCCCGCATGCGAGCGCTGGGTGGCGGCTCGATCGTGAACATGGCATCGGTGAACGGGTTCTGGGTCGAGCCCGCCCTGGGCGCGTACTGCGCTGCCAAGGGCGCCGTGATCAACCTGACGCGGTCGATCGCGCTCGAGAACGGGCGCTACGGCATCCGCTGCAACTGCATCTGCCCCGGCTACATCGATACCGGCATGGCGCAGCGGTACTTCGAGATCCAGGACGATCCCGACGCCGCCCGCGCCGAGGCCGGCCGCATGCACGCGCTGGGCCGGATCGGGGGGCCGGAGGAGGTCGCCGCGGTGGCGCTGTTCCTCTGCTCGGACGAGTCCAGCTTCTGCACCGCGGCACCCTTCATCGCGGACGGCGGGCTCAGCGCGGGCGTGCCGATGACCTGACGACCTACCCGAGGCGGGGCGACAGCTCGCGGAGCAGCCGCTCCGCCAGGGCCGCGCGGCGCACCTTCTCGCGCGCCTGGGCGATCGCCACCTCCTCGAGGTGGATGCCGCTGGGATACACGGAGCGGGCGTTTCGCAGGCCGAACTTGAGATGCACGGGCGCGGCGACCCGCACGATGTCGGGCACCTCGTAGCTGCGGACGAAGCCGCCCAGGTCGTCGGGCGACTCGATGTAGAGGTCGAGCGGCAGCTCCGTCACCCGGCGCATCGCCGCCAGCATGCCGATGCTGAGGTCGGTGGCGACGTTGATGGTGTCGGCGCCGAGCCGGTCATAGAGCGCCGCGGTGGCGGGGTTGGCGGCGCACAGCACCGCGGAGGTCTTGAACCGCAGGTCGGACGGCAGCGATCCCGAGGCGCGCAGCCGCGCGAGCACGTCGAGCACGCCGATGTCTCCCACCAGCAGGCTGCGGATGCCGTGCGCGCAGGCGCGGCCGGCCTCGGCCAGGCAGGCCTCGACCGCCTCCGCCCCGCGGGCCACGCCCGCCGCCGCCTCGGTCACCAGCGCCTGGCCGCCGGTGTCCCAGCCGCCGCGGGGGCCCAGGAACAGGCACACCTCGACGCCACGGTCGTGGCCGAGCGCGGCCATCTCATCCAGCTCCTCGTCGGACAGCATCATCACACCCGAGCCCTGCGAGACCCGCTGCACCCCGACGCCCTGCCGGTCGGCCTCGTCCAGCACCGCGCGCAGCACGCGTGGGCCCTCGACGCTGGCGATCTCGATGCGGTGGCGGCGGCCGTCCTCGAACCGCCCGCCCGACTCCGGCCAGTCTCGGGCGGGCGGGCTCAGGCCCACCTCCGCCAGCATCGCCGAGAGCCGCTCGCTGTCCACCGGGCCAGTCTAGATGACTGATCGATATCCCTCGCGAGCCTGGCCGCTGCGACCGCTTTGAGGTCAGCGGCGGCATGGGTGGCTACGGCTGCGAACCGTCGTCTCGCGGTGTCCTCGGTCGCGCCAATACGACAAGGTATTGACGCTCCCTGCGTCCTTGCGAGACTCGGTTCTCGCCGTCCAGGACATCACGGAGATATCGATCAACCATCTAGTGTGGTTTACTTGATCGTTCAATGTGGAGCGCCGAGCGTACCGACGAGTGGCTCCGCAGCCACCGCCAGGACCTGGTCGAGCTGACCCGCGAGCTGGTCGCGTTCGCCAGTGAGAACCGTCCGCCGGACGGGAACGAAGGGCCCTGCCAGCAGCTGGTTGCGGCGCGCCTGCACGAGGCCGGTGCCGAGGTCGACGTGTTCCGGCCGGACGAGGTCGAGGCCGCAGTGGCCCACCCGCTGTGGTGGCCGGGACGCAGCTACGAGGGCCGACCATGTGTGGTCGGCCGCCGCAGCGGCGCGGGCGGCGGCCGCTCGCTGCTCCTGTCCGGCCACGTCGACGTCGTGCCGGCGCTGGGCGAGGGGGCGCACGGGTTCTGGGACGGGGACGTCGCGGACGGCCGGCTCTACGGCCGCGGCGCGTGGGACATGAAGGCCGGCGTCGCCTGCGCCCTGCACGCCGCCCGCTGCCTCGCCGAGTGTGACGTCGCCCTGGCCGGCGACGTGATCGTCGAGTCGGTGGTGGACGAGGAGTTTGGGGGCGCGAACGGCACGCTGGCAGCACGGCTGCGCGGCCACCACGCCGACGGCGCCGTGCTCTCGGAGCCGACCGGGATGACCGTCTGCCACGCAACCCGTGGCGGCATCCAGTACCGGCTGGGGGTGGCGGGCGGCGCGCTGGGGATGGGATTCGAGGGCGGCGGCGGCCCCGGCGCCCTGACCACGCTGGCCCGCATCTCGGCCGCGCTCGACGACCTGCCCCGCGACGCGCCCCTGCTCCAGTACCTGCTGCGCTCGGGTGAGGAGCTGCCTTGGGGCACGGCCGAGGGCCTGCCCGGCGACGGAGTGCTCGAGTTCTGGGCCGAGATCACGCCCGGCACCGATCGCGCCGCCGTGGACGCCGAGCTGCGGGCAGCGGTCGACGCCGTTGTCCCCGAAGGCATCGAGGTGCACTGGGAGCAGCGCACGCGGTTCCTGGAGGCGGCCGACGTCGGCGCCGAAAGCCCGATCGTGCAGCACATGCGCGCCGCCCTGGGTACGCCGGATGCGGCCCCGGCGATGGCGCCGTTTGCCTGTGATGCGTTCATCTTCGCGGTCGACGCGACACCGGTCGTGATCTGCGGGCCGCGCGGAGGCAACGCCCACGCACCCGACGAGTGGGTGCTGATCGACGACCTGTACTCGCTCAGCGAGGCGTTCGTGCGGCTGGCAATCGACTGGTGCGGGGAGGTGGGGACCGATGACGGTGACTGAGATCGCCGCCGGGACCTGGCGGCTGGAGTCGCTGTTCGGCGCGCGGTTCCTCTATCAGTACGTGGTCTCAGACGGTGACGAGGCGCTGATCCTCGACACCGGCGACGCCACCACGCCTCGTGACGTGATCATGCCCGGGCTGTGGTCGCTCGGCATCGCGCCGGAGCAGGTCACGCTGGTCGTGGTCACCCATCCCGATCTCGATCACCAGGGCGGGCTGGCCGGCCTGCGCGAGCAGCTGCCGAACGCGATCGCGGCGTGCGGGTTCGCCGACCGCATGATGGTGTCGGAACCAGAGCGGCTGGTCACCGACCGCTACGGTGCCTACCAGGCCGAGCACGGGCTCGGCTACGGCCCCGCCGGCGAGTTGTGGATGCGCGCCAACTACGGCGCGCCCGCCCCGGTCGAGGTTGGCCTGGCAGGGGGCGAGACGCTCGCGGTCGGCGATCGCCGGCTGGTGGTGCGCCACGCGCCCGGGCACTCCGCCGGGCACCTGATCGTCCACGAGCCGGCCACCGGCCTGCTGCTGACCTCGGATGCGGTGCACGGCAGTATGTGCCCCGCGGCCGATGGTTCCCCCGCTTTGCCTCCGACCTACGAGAACGTCGACCCCTACCTGGAGACGATCGACATGATCGAGACGCTGAACGGCCGGGAGATGCACTCCGGGCACTGGCCGGCCCGCAGCGGGCCCGAGATCGGGGCCTTCCTGCGCGAGAGCCGCGAGTTCGTGGAGCGGATGGACGGCGCCCTGCTCGAGCGGCTGGAGACGCCGGCGACGCTCGAGCAGCTGTGCGTGCACGCCGACCAGCGGCTGGGCCCGTTCGGCGCCGATCCGGTCAACCTCATGTTCGCGGTGTACGGCCACGTGCAGCGGCTGCTGCGAGGCGGCCGTGCCGGCATCGTGCGCACCGGTGAGCGCCCGCCGAGGTACCGGCTGCCATGAAGATCACAGCGATCGACACGGTGATCGTGCACGCGGAGATGCGCAACTGGGTGTTCGTGAAGGTGAGCACCGACGAGGGGCTGGTCGGCTGGGGCGAGTCGACCGTCGAGTGGAAGACGCGCGCGGTGGTCGGGTGCATCGAGGACTACCGCACGCTGCTGGTCGGAGAGGACCCGCGGCGGGTCGAGCACATCTGGCAGATGATGTACCGACAGCACTTCTTCCGCCCGGGGATGGTCGAGTGCTCGGCGATGAGCGGGATCGAGCACGCCTGCTGGGACATCGCCGGCAAGGTGTTGGGCGCGCCGGTGCACCAGCTGCTCGGCGGCGCCGTGCGCGAAACGGTGCGTCTGTACGACCACCTCGGCGGCGGCGAGATGGTCTCGGTCTACCACACGCTCTCGGCTGAGGAGGCACGGGAGAAGATCCGCGAATCGCTCGAGCTCGGGTTCGACGCGATCAAGCTGGAGGTCGTGATCCCCCGCACCGGCCGCGTCGACGGCATCGAGGCGCTGCGCCATGCGGACAGCGTGATGGCGGCGGTGCGCGACGAGGCGGGTGACGGCGTCGAGCTGATGGTGGACATGCACGGCCGCTGCTCGCCGATGATGGCGGCGCAGTACTTCACGGTGCTGGAGCCGTACCGGCCCTGGTTTTTCGAGGAGCCGTGCCCGCCCGAGCATCCCCGTTCCATGGCCGAACTG
This sequence comes from Gaiellales bacterium, assembly GCA_035473255.1. Taxonomy (GTDB): domain Bacteria; phylum Actinomycetota; class Thermoleophilia; order Gaiellales; family JAICJC01; genus JAICYJ01. The sequence continues at coordinate 7,798 of DATIOK010000115.1, read as the reverse complement.
GCGCGCCGCACGACGGTGCCGATCGCAACCGGTGAACGGCTCTGCACGCGTCACCCGTTCCGCGAGCTGCTCGAGCTGGGCGCGTGCTCGGTGCTGCAGCCGGACGCCGTGCACTGCGGCGGCATCTCCGAGCTGCGCCGGATCGCGGCCATGGGCGAGGCCTACCACGCCGCGCTCGCCCCGCACTCGTCGACCGGGCCGATCGGCCACGCCGCCTCGATGCACGTCGCGTTCGCGACGCCGAACTTCCTGATCCAGGAGACCTGGCGGGCGGACGTCCCCTGGCGCTTCGACGTGCTCTCACAGACGCTGCCGTTCGAGGGATCCACGGCCCAGCTCCCCACCGCGCCCGGCCTCGGCATCGAGGTCGACGAGAAGCAGGCCGCAAAGCATCCGTTCCAGCAGGAGCCGCTGATGCGCTACTTCCATTCCGACGGCTCGGTGGCGGACTGGTGAGCGACCCGGGCGCTCTGATCGCCGCCCACGTTCCGCTCGGCTCCAGCATGTACGAGCGCGAGCGGCTGGACGGGATCGCCCGCCGCGCCGAGCAGGAGCTGCGCGGCGCCGGCATCACGCTGGTGCGCACCGACCCGGTGACGCACCCGGACGACGTCGGCCGGGCGGTCGCCGAGCTGTCGGCCGCCGACTGGGATCTGCTGATCCTGAACGTGATCAACTGGATCGACGTGCGGGCGGCGGCGCGGGTCGCCCTCGCCTTCCGCGAGCGCCCGGCCCTGCTTTACAGCTACGGCGGCCGCACGGAGGGAGACGTGCTCATCTCCCCCGCCGCGGGCGCCGGCTCGACCGGGCTGCGCTACCCGCTGGAGCGGTTCGGCATGCGATTCGACTACCTGTTCAACGCACCCGACACGCCGATGGACACGGCCGGCGTGGCCTCGATGGCCCGGGCCGCGCGCGCCCGCCGACAGCTGCAGACCGCGCGGCTGGGCATGGTGGGCGCGCACGACATGGGCCTCTACACGACGCCGTTCGACGTCACCCGGCTGCGCGGCCGGATCGGCCCCGAGGTCGAGTCGGTCGACCTGTTGCAGCTGCGACAGGCCGAGGACGAGCTCGACCCCGGCTCCGTCGAGGACGAGGCGGCCCGGCTCTCTGGCTCATGGGACGAGCCGTTCGGGCCGATCCCGCCGGACGTGCTGAACCGATCTGTGCGGCTGGCCCTGGCAACGCTTCGGATCTGCAGCGAACGCGGCTTCGACGCGTTCTCCTACAAGAGCGTCGAGGGCGTCTCGCTGTTGCTGGACACGACGCACAACCTGGCGTCGTCGCTGGTCGCATCGGCGGGCGTGCCGTACATCGACGAGAACGACATGCTGAACCTGACGGCGCAGCTGATGCTGCGATCGCTGGCGGATTCGACGCCGTCGTTCCTCGAGCACTACGAGCACCATCCCGACTGGATCCTGCTCGGCGTCGACGGGTACGTGCCCGACGACTGGGTGCAGGGACGGCCGCGGGTGAAACCGGTCAGCAGCGTCGCCACCGGCGCGGCGGTCGGGGTCGCCCAGTGCTCCCGCGTGCGGCCGGGCCGGCTGACGCTGGCGTGCCTGGCCGAGGCCGACACGGCGGACGGCTACCGCATGCACGTCGTCACGGGCGAGGGCGTCGAGCCGCCGGCATGGGAGGAGATGAGCGTCCCGGGACCGCTCCCGAGCCTCCGATTCATTCCCGACGGAGACGTCCGGTCGATCCTCGACCACGTGCAGTCCCAGCACTTCGCGGCCGTGCACGGCGACCACGCCGACGACCTAGGCCGGCTCTGCATGCTGCTGGACATCCCGGTCGTCGCCGACCGCTGACTATCCCGTGACGAACTGGTGCACGACACGGTCGCCCCGCAACGTCACCAGGCAGCCGGCGATGCGGCCCGTGTGGTAGTCGCTGCCCGGGTTGATGCAGAGCGTGCGGCCGATCCGGTTGGCCGCCGGAGACTCGTGGATGTGGCCGTGCAGCGAGACAAGCGGCTGGTACTCCTCGATCGCCTGCCGCACCGCGGTCGAGCCGACCGGGATCATGTGCGGCTCCTTCCCGATCAGCACCATCGTGAAGTTCTCGTCCAGCTCGGCGGCCGTGTCGAGCCGCGAGTCGTAGGGCGGCACGTGCAGGTTGAACACGCAGCGGCTCATGTCCGGCACCTGCTCCGACAGATCGTGGATCCGCTGGTACAGCTGATCCTCGTCCAGCTCGCGTGGCGAGTCCCAGGGCGTGCGGTTCGAGTATCCCAGCGACAGCATCGTGTGCCCGTCGAACTCCACCACCGCCTCGTCGCAGCTCTCGACGTAGACGCCCTGGCGGATGCAGTCCTCCAGCGCCTGAGGATCGTCGTTGCCGGGCATCACGAAGCAGCGGATGCCGGTGCCGGCGAGCCGCTCGTCGGCCAGCTTGATCCACTCGCCGAACGTGCGCAGCATGACCGACTCGAACCACTGCTCCCGCTCCTCCTCTGGCAGGCCGGCGATGCGGTCGACCTCGGCGTGGGTGGTGCGGTAGGGATACATGCCGTTCCCGCGCACGCGGCGTTCCAGCCCGTCCAGCTCCGCCTCGTCACGGGCCTGCTGGCGGCCGCCGAACAGGCGCGCCGACCAGGTGCCGTCGTCCTCCTGCACAATCGGAATCACGACCTTGCCGGTGATGTCGCCGCCCATCACCAGCACCCGCGCGTCGTACACCTTCGGCGCGTTCAGGAACTTCTTCCACAGCACCTCGGTGCCGTGGATGTCGGAGGCGTAGTAGAGACGGAGGGCATCGTCGCCCTCCGCCTCCTTCTTGCGCTTGAACAATCCCAATCGGTGCTACTCGGGTGGAATCTCGAGGTAGTTGAGTGACAGGTCGATGCCCTGGCTCTTCCGCCAGGCCTTGCCCAGGTAGAAGATGATTGCGCCCGCGATCAGGCAGGCCGCGATCAGGGCCAGGCCTCCGCTGCCGGGTGTCGTGAACAGCTGGTCTGCCAGGCTCTTGCCTGCGCCGGGCAGCCCCAGCTGCGGGTACTCCAGCCACAGCCAGGCGCCGAACAGCCCGGCCACGATCGAGCCGATACCGAAGAACACCATCAGCGGCACGCCCAGGAAGCTGACGTTCGAGACCGACGCCTCGTAGGCCGCCTTCTTCTTGTACGGGAACAGGATCGCGCCGATCCCGACCAGGACGAACGTCGGGAAGCCCACGATCGTCGACAGCGCGATGTACTTGAAGAAGCTGGTCGTGTACGCGGCCGCATACAGGAACGGCAGTGAGGCCACCGCGATTACGCCCAACAGCAGCACCGGGGTGTGCGTGCGCTCGTTGATCTGCGCGATCTGCTCCGGGATCACCTGGTCGAATGCCCAGGCGAACAGCGCACGTACCGGCTGGACTATCTGGATGTAGACGATCAGCGGCGCCCAGCACACGAACGTGATGCCGAGGAAGGCAACGAACAGCGTGTTCGTGTGGATCGCAGCCACCAGGGTGATCCACCACGGCGAGTTGGGCAGCGTGTAGACGGTGGGGTCACCGCTGACGGCGGTGACGGCGGTCAGGAACTGCTGGCCGATCGTGTGATAGAGCAGCGCGATCATGATCAGGATCGAGCCGAAGGTGATGGCCAGACCGGCCAGCATCGAGTACCAGTTCTTACGGGTGCCGGCCTGACGGATCTCACCCGCCAGGTTGGTCGAGAACCAGACCCACACACCGAAGGCGATGAACGCCCCCGACGCCACGATCGTGTTGTGCCAGTCGGTGGTCGTGCTCAGGTTGGTGCCGGCCTTGTTCGCCTGGTCGATGAAGTAGTGGTAGCTGTCGGGCCGGTGCGTGAAGGGCTGCGCGTAGGTGTTGTAGTGGCTGATGAAGCTCGACCGCGAGGTCGTAAGCAGTGTCAGCGCGGCCACCGCGAACCCGACCATGCCCAGCGTGAACAGCCAGAACTGCACGCGCATCATGAAGCGCATGCCGTAGGCCATGATCAGGGCCAGCAGCGCGATCTCGCCGAACCCGACCAGCATGTCCCAGGGCTTTGATGCGATGGTGCCGCCCCAGGACTGCAACGTGCTCGAGTCGGCGGCGACGCCGACCATGGTCAGCATCGGGCCGATACAGATCTTGGCCGTGAAGACGCCCCAGTAGCCCATTGCCAGCATCGACGACGCGCCGATGAGGATGCTGGATCCGACCGCAAGTGCGGGATGAAGCGATCGAGAGATCAGGATGTAGTCGGCACCCGAGCGCGGCATGATCTGGGACAGCAGCCCGAAGGCGCCCGAGATGAGGAACGAACAGATCGCCGTGATCACGATGCAGGCGTAGACGTTGACGCCGGAGAACGCGGTCAGCACCCAGAAGATCGAGACGGCCATGACCAGACCTGGACAGGCCGGGAGGACGTTGAAGATGACGGCGTCACTCACCTTTACGTCCCGAACGAAGCCGGTGGCGCGGCGGGCGAAGTGGGTCTGCGACGCCGCGGCGTGATCCGTTGCCATGCGTTACCCCTTTCCACTGCTGGCTTGATCGTTCAAGTACGGCGTAGTCTCTCCGACCCTCCCGGCGGTGTCAAGGGTCGGGAACCCCTCCTTGACCCCTGCCGCGGCCATCGGTACACTGACTGCTCCTTGAACGATCAACCACTGGACGCTGCACGGCGCGCGGCGCTGCTCGACCGGCTCGACCGGCTCTATCCCGCGGTCGTCGCCGACTGTCTCGACAAGGTCGGTGTTCGCTCGAACGTGATGCATCCCCGGATCCGACCGCTCTACCGGGACGCCCGCATGGCCGGGTTCGCGTCCACCGTCAGCGCCGTCCAGGTGAGCTCCCCGCCCGCCGATCCGGACGACTACTACCGCGGCGAGCTGCAGGCCGTCGACGCGCTCCGCGAGGGCGACATCATGGTCGTCTCGACGGTGGAGGGGTCGTACTGGGGCGAGCTGCTCGCCACCGCATCACGCTACCGGGGCGCGCGCGGCATCGTGGTCGACGGCTTCACCCGCGACACGCTGCAGCTGATCGAGATGGAGTTCCCCACCTTCGTCGCGGGCATCAACGCTCACGACTCGCTCGGGCGGATCGACGTCGAGGGAGTGGGCGGTCCGATCAAGTGCGGCGGCGTGCGGGTCGAGCAGGGCGACCTGCTGCTGGCCGACTTCGACGGTGTGGTCGTGATACCGGCGGCGGTGGCCGACGAGGTGATCACCAGGGCTGAGGAGAAGGTGGCCGGCGAGAACCTCGTCCGCAGCAAGCTTGCCGAGGGCATGCCGGTGTGGGAGGCGTTCCGCACCTACGGCGTGATCTGACCACCTCGGCAGGCCTCGGCCCGGTGCAGCAGATCATCGAGTCGTGACTCCTCCAGATCCGGGTTGTAGAGCGGCGAGTGGCCGGGCCTCGTCAGCAGCCGGTGCACGATCACGACGCCGGCGGGATGCAGGTCGGCCTCGTCGCCGTCGAGCGCAGCGCCGAGCGCAAGCAGCCGTCCGCGGCGTTCCAGAACGCGCTCCCCGAGAGGCGCCACGGTGTAGGCGGTGTGCGGCCTGCCGTCCTCGGCATCACGGACGGCCGCTCGCAGCGACTCCGCCAGGCGCTGCCTCCGGGCCGGATTGGCGAATCGCCGGCCGGCCCGCGACACGGACTCGATCCGGTAGGCCTCGCGCACCGGGATCAGGTTGGCCAGCAGCACCCGCCTCTGGCTGACCGCCGCGGTCGCCGCCACCACCGCGGCGATAGCCCCCACCGCCAGCGCGATCCCGATCTGCGGGTATGCCAGCGCCACGGCGCCCGCCAGCAGCGCCAGGGCGGCGGCGGCGACCAGCCGGTTTCGCCGCTGGCGGCTGAGATCGGCCAGCCGTCGCTCGGCCACCTGCAGGGGCGGCAACTCGCGGTCAACGACGGTCCTGAGCGCCTTGGTCATGCGCTACACCGGGTTGGCCGCCTCCGCCCGGTCGGCGACGGCGACGTGGTGCACACTGGCCTCGCGCAGGCCCTGCATGTAGCCGATCGCATGCAGGCGACCGAGCAGCGCGTAGGACGGGGAGTCCATGGCCTCGCCGTTGAGCGTCGGCACGTGGTCGGGCCGCAGCACGCCGTCGAAGCCGATCTGGTGCCACGCGTCCATGCAGGCTCGCATGTCGGTCTGACCCTCGTCGTGGAACGTCTCCTCGAAGCTCTCGGGAACGCCGCGGACGTCGCGGAAGTGGCCGAACGCGATCCGGCCCTCGTCGCCGAAGTGGCGGATCGCCGCGGGCACGTCATCGGTGACGAGCGTCATGTTGCCCTGACAGAAACACATCGCATTGGCCTCGGAGTCCGCGAGCGCGAGCGCACGCTCGAACGCCTCGACCGAGATCATGATCCGAGAGGCTCCGCGGTACCGTGGGATCGGCGGATCGTCGGGATGCAACGCGAGGCGCACCCCGGCCTTCTCGGCGACGGGCACTACCGCTCGGATGAACCGCTCGAACGCGCGCCAGAGCTGCTCGTCATCGGGCGACCCGACCTTCATCGGCTGGTCGGCCGGCAGGGCGTCGGCGCGGAAGGCCGTCACCAGCGCGCCGCCGCGGCCGCGCGCGATCGTGCTCGTGCGCACCCAGTTCGCCCCCGGCATCCAGTTGTAACAGAGCATCGGAATGCCCAGCGTCCCCATGTTGCGGATCTCCTCGCAGAACCACTCGATCTCCTCGTCGGCCCCCGGTGCGCCGGTACGGGCGCGATCGAGCGGCGGGTAGTCCTCGACGCCGACCAGCTCGAGGCCGGCGTCGGCGTAGAGCTGCTGCATCCGGGCCAGCGGAGTCAGGTCCCACGGGCGATCGCCGGTGTCGTCGTGCATCCCGTCGGGAGCGCGGTTCAGCTCCGAGATCACCTTGGTGACGCCAACCTGCTGAAGCGTGGTCCAGAACGGGATCGGCGTCGGTGCGAAGTACTCGGCGAATTCGACTGGCTTGACCATGGCGACCTCGACTGGGGGGTGTGTGCGGCAGAGCCTAGCCGGGCGTGATCCCGGTCATATTCGAATGTAGGGTTGTGCCGCAGGATCCGGCCGTGCATGCGGCGGATCGCGGACTTCATCCCAGGGGGGCCTGACCATGACGAACCGGACCATGCGGAACGCTCTCCACCCCGAGCGTGCAATACATCTGCCGCTTGAGCCAAACCCGCTGCTGGTCGAGCATGCGAGGCAGCGAGCCGATAGCGTGCAGAACCGGATCGCCGACAAGATCACGACGTTCGCAGGGTCGATGCTGTTCGTCTACATCCACCTGATCTGGTTCGGATGCTGGATCGGCTTCGGCGTCGAGGGCTATCCGTACGGACTGCTGACGATGATCGTTTCGCTGGAGGCGATCTTCCTCTCCACCTTCGTGATGATCAGCCAGAACCGAGCGGACGCAAAGCGGCAGGTGATCGCCAGCCAGCAGTGGATGACCGTGCAGGAGGAGGACAAGCAGAACCGGGAGCTGCTCGACCTCTCGAACCAGATCCTCGAGCTGACGAAGGCCATCCACGCCCGCACGGGCGCGAACCCCGACTCGACATAGGTACAGCCACCGCGAGACCCTCGCCGGGACTCCTCGTCGAGCCGGGTTTGGCTGTCGGGCCCAACTCCGACGCGGCGTTCTCACCGCTCGTACGTTCGATCAGTTCCGGATGGCAGCCGGCTGCCCGGTCCTCTGCAGTCGTCGTGCGCGTCCTCGCACTGGTTGGGGACGATGTAGTTTGAAGCGCACTACGGCACCGCTGGCCAGTGCCGTGTTCAGAGCGGAGGTGTCGTTCGGCCCGGTGCAGCCCGTCGCGATCACGTTCGGCGCGCACT
>DATIOK010000114.1:0-4721 GCA_035473255.1 Gaiellales bacterium | reverse complement strand
CGCCGTCACCGATGGCGAGCCCGCTTGAGCGGGCAACGCGTGAAGGTGCGAGGCGGTGGCTGCACTGCGCGCGTGATCCCAAGGGCGAGCTTGAGCGACACGAACTTGGCATAGCCGCCGCAGTCGGCCTCGACCTCGTTGAAGGGACGCTCCCACGGCGCACCCTGATCGGACTGCTGCGCGTGCGTCAGCTCGTGGCCGAGAACGAAGATCCAGATCCCGAGCAGACCGAGCTTGGCGGTGCGCCAGCGCTCGAAGGAAAGGCATGCCCGCGACGGCAGCGCGACCTCACGCTGCTCGTAGCGCCAAAGCCCGTAGACATCGGTCTCGTGCCCTTTCTCGGCCGGGTAGGCGGACCTGACGAGCGCCGCCCAGTCTCCACGGTCGTAGCAGCTGACCGTTGCCCGGTATGGCGCTGCGGCCCGGTCTGCTTGCGCCGACTCATGGACCGCGGTCGAGGCGATCCCGGCGAGCGCCAGCGCCAAGCCGGCGATCGCGACGACGGTCGCAGCGAAGGTTGAGAGGGCCGCGGCGGTGCCGCGGCCCTCTCGCCGATCGCTCAGATGCGCCACACGGGCAGCTGCTGGCGCTGCCACTGGTTCTGATCCGTCTTCGCGTGGTTGGAGACGTCGGTGGTGCCGGTCGACGTCGCCGTCTGAGTTGCCGAGCTCGGGTAATTGGCGTAGATGTTCCCGCCGGCAGTCGAGCTTGGCGTGTTCGAGTTGACCGCGTTCTGGTCACTGAACGCGGCGCCTGCGGCCCACTGGTCGGTCGAGGCCAGCTGCACACCCAGCTGGGCCCCTCCGGCCCCGCCGGAACCGGCGGAGAGACCGTCATGGCCGTCCTTGCTGCAACCGCAGTCCTTGCCGCCGATGTTCTGCGTCAGGCCCTGGTCCTGGTCGGTCTTGGCCTTGTTCGAGACGTCGGTGTAGGCGTTGGACGTTGCGGTCTGGGTCGCCGAGCTCGGGCCGGAGGCGATGTTTCCGCCGGCGGTCGAGGCCGGGGCGTTCCCGTTCACGGCGTTCTGGTTGCTGAACGCGGCGCCGGTTGCCCACTGGTTGGTCTCCGCGACCTGCGCCCCGAGCTGAAAGCCGCCGGGGCCGCCGCAGCCGGCCAGGCACGAGCCCCCGCCGATGTTCTGGCTGAGGTGCTGGTCCTGGTCGGTCTTGGCCTTGTTCGAGACGTCGGCTGATGCGTTCGACGTCGCCGTCTGCGTCGCGCTGCTCGGGCCGGAGGAGACGTTCCCACCCGCGGTCGAGACAGGCGTATTCGAGTTCACCGCGTTCTGGTTGCTGAACGCAGCTCCGGCGGCAATCTGATTGGTGTCGGCCTTCTGCACACCAAGCTGGAAGCCACCCGCGCCGCCGCAACCGGCAACGCACCCCGCGCTCCTGTCACGAGGCTCACAACCGCACCAGCGGTCGCCGATGTTCTGCTGCAGCGACTGGTCCTGGTCGGTCTTCGCCTTGTTCGAGACGTCGGCGGAGGCGTTCGACGTCGCCGTCTGCGTCGCGCTGCTCGGGCCGGCGGAGACGTTCCCACCGGCGATCGAGACGGGCACGTTCGCGTTCACGGCGTTCTGGTTGCTGGACGCGATTCCGAGAGCGCCCTGGTTGGTCTCGGCGCTCTGGGCGCCGGCCTGGAACCCGCCCGCGCCACCACAGCCGGCCAGGCACGAGCCCCCGCCGATGTTCTGGCTGAGGTGCTGGTCCTGGTCGGTCTTCGCCTTGTTCGAGACGTCGGCGGAGGCGTTGGACGTCGCCGTCTGCGACGCGCTGCTCGGGCCGGAGGAGACGTTCCCACCGGCGATCGAGACGGGCACGTTCGCGTTCACGGCGTTTTGGTCGCTCTTTGCAACCCCGACGGCCAGCTGGTTGGTCTGGGCGTCCTGGATCCCGGCCTGGAATCCGCCCGCGCCACCGCAGCCGAGCTTGCAGGACCCGCCGCCGATGTCCTGGCGCAACGACTGGTCCTGATCGGTCTTTGCCTTGTTCGAGACGTCGGTCGAGGCCGAGGAGCTCGCGTTCTGCGACGCCGAGCTCGGGCCGGAGTTCACGTTGCCGCCCGCGATCGAAACCGGGACGTTGGCATTGACTGCGTTCTGGTTGCTCGCAGCGGCGCCGGCCGCCAGCTGGTTGGTGTCGGCGTTCTGGATTCCGGCCTGGAACCCGCCCGCACCACCACAGCCGGCGTAACAACCGGAGTTGCCGCCGATGTTCTGGTTCAGATGCTGGTCCTGATCGGTCTTGGCCTTGTTCGAGACGTCGGTAGTCGCGCTCGACGTAGCCGTCTGACTGGCCGAGCTCGGCCCGGAGGTCACGTTGCCCCCGGCGATCGAGACCGGCACGTTGGCGTTGACCGCGTTCTGGTAGCTCGACGCTGCACCCAGGGCTGCCTGATTGGTGCTCGCGCTCTGGGCACCGGCTTGGAAGCCGCCGGGGCCACCTGAGTCCGCGAGCGCCGTCGGCACCGCCCAGAGGGCGAGGAGCGCCACGGCCACGCTCAGTAGCTTGGTTTTCATCCGTTCTCCTTCTCTTCATCCGGGTTGGTCGGAACAGCGCGCCGCGCAGACGGCGCGCACGTAGGCCGGTGAGAGAAGGTCAGCCTGGGTGCCAGACCGCCAGTGCGAGTCGCCGCGGCTTCAGGAAGGCCGTTCGCGGAAGCCGGCGACGGTGGACACGAAAACCGAAGAGTGCGACGCCCGCCGCAAGCGCTCCGATCAGCGGCAGCAGCGGCGAGCTGCCGCCCGCGCCACCGGTGCCCGGCGCGCCGGCATCGGGCTGCGGCACGGGCGACTGCTGCGGGAGGCGCTGCGGCCCTGAAATGCCTCCCGCAGTCCTGTTGGGCGTGCGGCTGCGTTCGACCCGGCCCCCGACTGGCTCCGCCTGCGGCGTAGGCCTAGTCGAAGACAGGCTCGGGGTGATCGCAGCTGGGCCGGCCGCTACGGCAGGCGCGCCTCGGGAGTCTCGCGCACGGGGGGATCGATGCGCGTGGCGTGGAGGGGTCGTCGGCGCGAACTGCCGCGCGGCCAGTGCGGGCCCAGAAACGGGGATCACGGCGGGGGCTGCGCTCGTCGCGGTTGCAACCGCGCCCATCACCGGCGAGATCACGTCAGCCGGCGAGACGGGTGGAGAGCTCGCGGGCGTGGACGGGAGCGATTCGGGCGCTCGCGGGGTGGATGCCGGTGGCACAGCGGCCGGAGGTGTCGCAGGCGTGGCGGCCGGAGGCATCGCCATTGCAGCAGCCGACGACGACGCCAGCGCCTGGTCGACCGCCGGCTGGACGGCCGCCACCGCCCCGGGCGCGACCTGGTTCACCTGGTCGAGCGCGCTCTGCACCTGGGCGTAGAGGCTGCCGGGAGACGGCGTCGCCGCGTGCGCGCGGCCGGGGCCTGCGAGCGCGGCGCACGCGCACGCAGTGATGGCGAGAACCCGGGTCCACGCGCGACGGCGATCGTCCAACCGATTGGACGATCCGCGGCTCAAAGTCGCAGCCGCAGCCACACGCCGGAAGCGCGCAGCGTGGGCGGCAGGTAGGTGTACGCGACAAAGAACGCCACCCCGAGGATCAGGGCAACGAGGGTGAGAACGACAGCACTCGAGACCTCATCCGAGCTCTTGGGCACCGGCGCCAAGCCCGCGAGGTTGTTGAAGACCTGCGCCGCGACCAAGCCAACGCTCGCGGCCACCGCCGCGCCGTGGTGCAAGGGGGCGGCGGGCCGCGAAGCGGGATGCGGGTCGTTCGGAGAGACGGGAGCGGCCGCGCTTTGGGTCGGCGCCGCCGGCGCAGGCGCAACGGACGTTTGCCCCACGCTGGCGCCGGCTGACGGCGGCCGAGTGGAGCTGGCCGCGGCCGCATGCTTGTTGCTCTTCCCGGGCGACTCGGCGCGCGGCCGGGCGGGCGCCGTAGCCGCTGCGGCTTGCCGCACTTCCACCGCCGTCGCGATCATCGCGCTGGGCCGGAGAGGCGCCGCTGTTGCATGGGCCTCCCTCAAGCCTGCGCTCGGCGCCGAAGCGGAGGGCTCGGCGGGGGCGGCCGAAGGCGCGGCGCCGGAAGCTCCGTCGTTCGGCGCCGAAGCGGGAGGCTCCGCAGGGGCGGCCGAAGGCGCCGCGCCGGAAGGTCCGTCGTTCGGCGAGCCATCGACCGTCTCCAAACCGTCTTGCCCCGTCGGCGCGGCCGAGCCGCCGCCGGCGCCCTGCGACGTTTGGGACGCGTTGACGGCGCCTGCGCCCGCAATCGCGGTGTTCGTCTGAGTGATGGGGCCGTTGTCGCCTGGACTGTTGATTCGGATCTGGATGACGATGTTCTGTGCGCCCTGCTGGATCGCAGACGCGATCGCAGCCGCGGCCTGCTGGGTCGCGGCGGAGAGCTGCGTCCCCTGATCGCCGCCGCCGGGCGAGCTCGGCGAGCTTTGAGTTGTTGCAGAGCCGTTCGCCGCGGCCGCCTGGCCCTGCGCGGCGTTGGCCTGCGTGATTGCGCCGTTATCGCCCGGGCTGTCGACCCTGGTCGAGTTGACGATGTTCGAGGGTTCTTGCTGCGTGGCACTCGCGCCCGCGAGCGTGCCCTGGTCGGTCGTCGCGCTCGACCTGTCCTGCGCGGCCCCAGACGGCGCTGCAGACGGATCAGGAGGGAGGTTAGACCCGTCTGCGCGCGCGTTCCCGGCCAGAGCAAGCGCGCACAGCGCGACTGCCGGGATCACTGACAGGACGAGCATGCGCCGA
>DATIOK010000113.1:0-2002 GCA_035473255.1 Gaiellales bacterium | reverse complement strand
ACACCCGAGGCCGCGAGCAGCAGCGCGCTCAGCGCGGCCCCCTGGCCGAGGTCGCCGGTCTCGGTGATCAGCTCGGCGTTCAGCTGGCCGAGCATGTAGGAGCCGGTGCCACCGACCAGCGTGGGCGTCGCGAACTCCGTGTAGAGCGGGATGTAGACGAGGATGATCGCGATGAAGATGCCGGGCGCCGACAGCGGCAGGATGATCTTCCAGGCCCGCCGCAGCCAGCCTGCGCCGAGGTCGGTGGCGGCCTCGATCAGGGAGTGGTCGATCGCCTTCATCGAGGCGTAGATCGGGATCACGGTGTAGGTGATGTAGCTGGTGGAAAGCACCACCACCACCGCGAAGTTGTCGAACAGGAGCCAGCTGATGGGATGGTTCGGATCGACCAGGCCGACCGCCTCCAACGCTTTGTTGATGATGCCCTCTCGCCCCAGCACCACCCGGTAGGCGTAGATGCGCACGATCGGGTTGAGCTCGTCGGCCAGCACCAGCAGCAGGATCAGCGGCAGCTCCCAGCGCCCGGCCTTGAACGCCAACACGTAGGCCAGCGGAAGCCCGAACGCCAGCTGCACCAGCATGGTGGCAGTCGCGATCTCGGCGGTGGTGACGGCGATGTGCCGGTAGCTCTGGGTCTGGAAGATGGTGCGGAAGTTGTCCAGCGTCCAGCCGCCCACCTGCAGCAGCGAGTTGTGCTGGAAGCCGATCAGAAACAGGGTCAGGAGCGGCGCCACGAACAGCACGCCCAGGATCACCAGCGGTGCCGACAAGAGCCACCACGGCGTCATGCCGCGCTGCACCCGCTTCCATCGCTGCTTGGAGGGCTGCGCGGCGGCCGTCATGGCAGCGCGTCCACCACGGCCGAGCCGTCCTCGTCGTCCTGCCCGCGCAGCAGCCGCCAGGCCACGACCACCATCAGCACCTGCACGAACGAGATCAGCGTCGAGCTGGCGTTGATGATCGGCAGGTTCGGTGCCCGGCGCAGCTCCGAGTAGACCCAGACCGGGAACGTCTGGTCATAGCCGCCCACGAAGAAGTCGATCTCGAAGTTGTTGAACGACCACGAGAAGGCGAAGATCGCGGCGGCGCCCAGCGCCGGTGTCAGCTGGGGCACGATGATGTGGCGCAGCACCTGTAGGCGCGAGGCGCCCAAGTCGATCGCCGCCTCCTCCTGCACGCCCTCGAAGCGGGCCAGGCGCGCGGCCACCACCGCGGTCACCAGCGGGAATGTGCACGCCACCTGCACGGCGGTCACCGAGTGCAGCGACAGCGGGAACAGGCCGGGCACGTTGTAGTGGAAGAAGAAGATGGCCGCGCCGACCCCGATCATCAGCCAGGGCACCACCAGCGGCGCGCCCACCAGCCCGGCCACCGCGCCCCGCCCGCGGAACCGAAAGCGCGTGATCGCAAAAGCGGCCATAGTGCCCGACACCATGCTGATCACGGTCACGACGGCGGCCACCACCATCGAGTTCAGCACCGCCGCGCGCAGGTCGGTGTTGGCCCACATCTCGCGGTACCACTGCGTGGTGAAGCCCTGCCAGTCGAGCGCGATGATCGTGGCCTTGTCGAACGAGAGCACGGCCAGCAGCACGATCGGCCCGAACAGCACCAGCATCAAGAAGGTCACCAGCGACACGCTGGCGATGCCGGGCAGCATCCGCCGCAGCCGCACCCGTGCCGGCATCCTCGCCACCTGCGGCGCCTCACGCGGCCGGTCGGCCGCCGTCAGCCGCTCTTGACGGCCTGCCACACCTGCACCCACTCGGCGTAGTTGCTCGGCTGGGAGGCGGGGATCGGATGCGTCAGCACCTGGTTGTTGCCCGAAAGCGCCAGGATCTTGGGCGGCAGCTGGGCCCTGGCCTTGAGGTTCGCGATCCGGTAGTGCCAGGTGTTGGCCTCGTACGTCTCGGCCGCCACGCTCGCGTACCAGTTGATCATCGCGTAGGCGGCGCTGAGGTTGTGGGCGTGGGCGCTGATGCCGTAGCCGCACGTCCACTCC
>DATIOK010000112.1:0-2028 GCA_035473255.1 Gaiellales bacterium | reverse complement strand
GGCCAGTGGAAGACGTGGTACTGGATCTGCTTCGGCGGCATCATCTTCTTCCTGCTCAGCATCCCGCTGCTGCGCGGGCGCTGGCGGACGCGTGACGCCAAGCGGGACGAGGCCGAGCACGAGGCCAAGGTCCAGGAGGAGCTGGCCAAGATCCAGGCCACCGTCTAGGAACGCGGGGGCATCCTGCCCTAGGCCCCGCCTAGGGCAGGATGCCCTCGATGATGGCCTGCTGCAGCCGGTTGGCCGTGGCGACGTCGGGCTTACGCGCCGCGAGCACGTCCGCGTAGAGGAACGACTCGCCCAGCCGGACAAGCGCGTACGCGAGCGCGCTCGGCTCGATGATCGTGACCAGGCCGAACTCTTCCATGTCGCGGCGCAGCAGCTCCTCGTTGAGGGCCACGATCCCGCTCTGCACCCGGCCGCGCGGGTCGGTGAGCACGCGCATGGTCAGCGCGGGCTCATCGTCCAGCAGGCGGCGCAATCCCGTTGATCCAGCCACCATCGCGTTGATATGGCGGATGGTGCCGGGGGTGTGCAGCTCGCCTTCGGGACGTTCGGCTTCCCAGCGCTCGACGGCGATCTCCAGCATGCGCTCGGTGAGCCGCCACAAGGCCTGGCTGATCAGCTCCTCCCGGCCGCCGACGCGCCGGAACAGGGTCACCCGGGACACGCCCAATTCGTCGGCCAGGCCCTGCATGTCCAGCCGCCTGCCCTCGTAGATCCACCGGGCGGCGGTCGAGACGATGCGGTCGGTCAGGCTGATCTTGGTGGTGCCCTTGCCCTTGGGCCGGCTGTCTTTCGGCCGGCGTGTCAGGGTCGGCGCGGGCGCGATCCCACCGCTCCGGGTTCCCGGCTGGGCTTCCGACGTGGCGGTCACACTGCCACGATAACCCGCGCGAACGTCCTGGTCAGCAGGCGGGGCGACGGGCGAGGTCGCAGCGGTCAGCGGCGGAAGGCGGCGGCCCAATCGACGTCTTCGCGCAGCCGCCGCTTGAGCAGCTTGCCGCCCGGGTTGCGCGGCAACGGCGTGCCGCTGACCGCGACGTACTGCGGGACCTTGAAGTCGGCGATGTGTTCGCCCAGGTAGCCGAGCACGGCCGGGACGTCGAGGGAGACCCCGGGCATCGGGACGATGACCGCGCCCACCTTCTCCCCCATCATCTCGTCGGGCACGCCGAGGACCGCTGCCTCGTACACGCCCGGCGCGCCGGCCAGGGCGTTCTCCACCTCGACGCAGTACACGTTCTCGCCGCCGCGGTTGATCATGTCCTTGAGCCGGTCCACCAGGTAGACCAGGCCCTCGTCGTCGATCCGGGCCGCGTCGCCGCTGTGCAGCCAGCCGTCCACGAACGTATCGGCGGTCGCCTCCGGCTTGTTCCAGTAGCCGGAGACGACGTTCGGCCCGCGGATGAGGAGCTCGCCGGTACCGTCGGGGGCCACCGCGTCGAGGCGGACGTCGCACACCGGGGCGGGGAAGCCGACCGAGTCGGCGTGCGCCACGAACTCGTGCGGCAGGAACGTGGAGACGCTCGCGGTCTCGGTCAGGCCGAACCCGTTGCCCAGCCGCGCCTGCGGGAACGCCTTGGCCAGCCGCGCCACCAGGTCCGGCGCGATCGGCGCCCCGCCGTAGGAGACCGAGCGCACGCGCGAGATATCCACGTCGGCGAAGGCCGGCTGGCTGATCGCCAGCCAGTAGATGGCCGGCACCGTGACCATGGTGTCGATCGCCTCCTCCTCGATCGCGCGCAGGAACGTACCCCCCTCGAAGACGGGCATGATCACCGCCGTGCCGCCCACGTACAGCGCCACGAGCAGCTGGCTGTTGCAGCCGGTCACGTGGAACAGCGGGACCGAGATCAGGGTGCGCAGGCCGGCGGGATCCACCGAGAGAGCCCGGCGGCAGGTCTCGGCGTTGGACAGGAAGTTCTCGTGGCTGGTCACCGCGCCCTTGGGGAACCCAGTGGTCCCGCTGGTGTAGAAGATCGCGGCCGGGCTCGACGGCTCGGCGTCGTCGACGACCAGCGCGTC
>DATIOK010000111.1:0-4298 GCA_035473255.1 Gaiellales bacterium | reverse complement strand
GCGGGATCGCGACGGTTTTCCGCATCCTCCACAGCCCCTACTCCTATAACCTCTTAAATTCTTAAAACACAGAAGCTGCAGCAGTGAGGAGCATCTCAGCATGAAGATCGTCTGTTCCCAGGATCAGCTCCTGGCAAAACTTCAGATCGCGGCGCGTGGCGTTTCGCAGCGCTCCACCGTGCAGATCCTGTCGGGGATCCTGCTGAATGCATCCGGTGAGCGCATCGAGCTGTCCTCGACCGACATGGAGATCTCGCTGCGGGTGCCGCTCGAGGCGCGCGTCGAGGAGCCCGGCGATGTCGTGCTGCCCGGGCGTCTGCTGCTCGATATCGTGCGCGCCCTGCCGGCTGCCGACGTCACGATCGCGCAGCCCGGCGGCACCGGCGCCGCCCAGATCGAGTGCGGCCCCAGCCGTTACTCGCTGAATACTCAGAACGCCGAGGACTTCCCGCAGCTTCCGGTTCCCACCGGCTCATCGTTTTCGGTTGACCGCGCAGCCTTTGTCGACACCGTTAGCCATGTCGGTCGGGCGGCGTCCAAGGACGAGTCGCGACCGGTGCTGACGGGCGTGCTGGTGGAGCTGGGCGAGGGCACCGTGACGATGGCCGCTACGGACAGCTATCGGCTGTCGGTGAAGGAGTCGGCGCTGCCAGGCGCTACCGGGGACGTGCAGGCGATCGTGCCGGCACGGGCGCTGGGCGAGGTGGTGCGGATCTCGACCGGCGATTCGCTCGAGGTCTCGGTGCAGGAGAACCAGGTGCTGTTCGGGATGGACGGCGTGTGGCTGTCAGCGCGTCGCATCGACGGCCAGTTCCCGAACTACAAGCAGCTGTTGCCCCAGACGTTCGAGCACGAGATCGCGATCTCAAAGGAGGAGCTGCTGGACGTGATTCGCCGCACCTCGCTGATGGCGCAGCGCAACTTGCCGGTACGCCTGAGCTTCGAGGAGGGGTCGCTGACCTTGGCCGCCCAGACCCAGGACGTGGGTGAGGCCCGCGAATCGCTGCCGGTCGATTTCCACGGCGACCGGCTCGAGATCGGCTTCAACCCGGACTTCCTTCGCGACGGGGTGGAGAGCGTGGAGGGAGACACGGTGCGGTTGAAGCTGATCAGCTCGCTACGCCCGGGGTTGCTGCAGGGCGAGGACGGCTCGTTCTGGTACCTGATCATGCCGATTCGTCTGCCCTCCTAGCGGCGCGGGTTGTGCGCGCGGTGGCCGTGCGAGGAAGTGACTTCCGGTGTTATGAGCGGGTCGCGGTCGAGCTGCCGGCCGGCCTGGTCGGAGTGGTCGGCCCCAACGGCGCCGGCAAGACCGCGCTGATCGAGATGATCCACTTCGGATGCCTCGGCTACTCGCCGCGCACGACCAGCGAGGCGCAGGTGGTGCGGTTCGGCGCCGAGCTGCTGCGCGTCGAGACCGACGTGGCCGTATCCGGCGGGCCGGTGGCGGTGGAGATCGGCTACCGGCCCGGCGAGCCCAAGCGGATCACTGTGAACGGCGCCGCCGAGCGGTCGGTCGAGCGGTTGCTGGGGAGGTTCCCGGTGCTGGTGTTCACCCCCGACCGGCTGCGGCTGGTGCAGGGCGCACCGGCGCTGCGGCGCGCCTACTTCGATCGCGTGCTGGCGCGGCTGTGGCCGGCGCCGGCGGCCGCCTCCGGCGAATACGCGCGCCGGCTGTCGCAGCGCAATCACCTGTTGCGGCGGGTGCGCGCTGGCCGCGCAGAGCCCGGCGCGCTGGATCCCTGGGACAGGCTGCTGGCGGAGGCCGGTGAGCAGCTGATCGCGGCTCGCGCGCGCCTGTGTACGCGGCTGGCGGGGCCGTTCGCCCGGCGTCTCGGCGCGCTGGGCGGCGACCCGGGGGAGGACCCTCTCCGCTATCGGCCCAACGTCGAGCCGGGCAGCTCGCTGGAGGCGGCGCTGATCGAGCGCCGGGCTCGCGACATCGATCGCGCCGTCACCGGCGCCGGCCCCCACCTCGATGATGTGCTGCTGTTCGAGCACGATCGCGACCTGCGGCTGTACGGATCGCAGGGCGAGCAGCGCCGCGCGCTGCTGGCGCTGATCCTGGCCGAGGCCGACCTGCTGTCGGAGGAGCGGGAGGAGCCGCCGCTGCTGCTGCTCGACGACGTCACTGGTGAGCTCGACGGTGAGCGGCGGCGGCTGTTGCTGGAGGCGGTGGCCGGCTTTGACCAGGCCATCGTCACCACTACCGACCAGGCCGACCTGGGCGGCGCGCATGCATCGGTGTTGATGGTGGCGGACGGTAGGGTGGCGGCGTGACCGACCTGCGGCCGATCCGAGACGACGTGCGGCGACTGGGCCGGGTGCCCGAGGTCGACCCGCAGGTGCTCGAGGCCAGGCGGGTATGGCGTGGGGCGGTGGGCGAGCAGGTCGCTGCCAACTCATTGCCGGTGCGGCGTTCGGGCGACGCGTTGGTCGTGCACTGCGCAAGCTCCGGCTGGGCCAGCGAGCTGACGCTGCTGGAGCGGCAGATGCGCTCGCGTCTGGAGTCGCTGATGGATCCGCCGCCGGCCCGGCTGCGGTTCGAGGTGGGCGATGTGGACGTCCCGGAAACGGTCGTGTCGGTCGATCAACCGGCGCCTGCGATCGAGCCCAGCGATGACCAGCGGGCACGGGCGCGGGAGCTGGCGGCTGACATCAGCGACCCCGATCTGCGGCGGGCCGTGGAGCGGGCGATCGCCGCCGGTCTGGCACGCGATTCGTAACGCTCTTGTGACCGTTTTGGTGGGGGCTCCAGCGGAGCGCTCTGGTAAACTACGTGTAGCTGGTTTTCCTCTATTTCAAGCGGGTTTCCGTTGCCAGAGTTGGGCTATGACGCCAAAGACATCACGGTTCTTGAAGGGCTCGAGGCGGTTCGCCGCCGGCCCGGCATGTACATCGGTTCGACCGGCCTTCGCGGCCTCCACCATCTCGTCCACGAGGTGGTCGATAACAGCGTCGACGAGGCGCTGCAGGGCTACTGCGATCACATCGTCGTAACCCTGCATCCCGACGGCAGCTGCACCGTCGTCGACAACGGCCGCGGCATCCCCGTTGCCGTGATGGACTCGGTCGGACTGCCCGCCGTCGAGGTGGTGCTGACCAAGCTGCATGCCGGCGGTAAGTTCGGCGGCGACGGCTACAAGGTGTCCGGCGGCTTGCACGGCGTCGGCATCTCGGTGGTGAACGCGCTGTCGCAGCACCTGCGGGTGGAGGTGCGCCGCGACGGGTACGTGTGGACGCAGGAGTACGAGCGCGGTGACCCGCTCGGCCCCCTAACCAGGGGTGAGGCCACCGAGTTGACCGGAACCACCACCATCTTCCGGCCTGACGTCGAGATCTTCGACGAGACCGACTTCGAGTTCGACACGCTGGCCCAGCGGCTGCGCGAGATGGCCTTCCTGACGCGCGGCCTGCGGCTCGAGCTGCTGGACGAGCGCGCAGGCGGCCAGCACGCGGACTTCCGCTTCGAGGGCGGCATCGTCGACTTCATCGCCCACGTCAACGAGGGCAAGGAGCGGGTGAACAAGGAGGTCATCTACTTCGAGAACGAGACCGAGGAGGGCCAGGTCGAGGTGGCCATGCAGTGGAACGGCAGCTACGTCGAGTCCACCTTCTCGTTCGCGAACAACATCAACACCCACGAGGGCGGCACCCACCTGTCCGGCTTCAAGGCGGCCCTGACGCGGACGCTGAACGACTACGCCCGTGCGCAGGGGTTGCTGAAGGAGAAGGAGGAGCCGCTGACCGGCGACGACTGCCGCGAGGGGCTGGCCGCGATCGTCTCCGTGAAGCTGCGCGAGCCCCAGTTCGAGGGCCAGACCAAGACCAAGCTGGGAAACCCCTCCATCCGCGGTCTGGTCGAGACCAGCTGCAACGCGAAGCTGGCCGGCTTCCTCGAGGAGAACCCGAACGAGGCCAAGGCGATCGTGAACAAGTTGATCTCCGCCAGCCGCGCCCGCCAGGCTGCGCGCAAGGCGCGCGATCTGATCCGGCGCAAATCGGCGCTGGGCGGCGGCGGCCTGCCCGGCAAGCTGGCCGACTGCTCCGTGTCCGATCCGGAGGCGGCCGAGCTGTTCCTGGTCGAGGGCGACAGCGCCGGCGGCTCCGCCGTGGACGCGCGCGACCGCAGCTTCCAGGCGATCCTGCCGCTGCGGGGCAAGATCATCAACGTCGAGAAGGCGCGCATCAACAAGGTGCTCTCCAACAACGAGATCCAGGCCATGATCACGGCCATCGGGTCGGGCATCGGCGAGGAGTTCGACGTGAGCGTCGCGCGGTACCACAAGGTGGTGCTG
>DATIOK010000110.1:0-46517 GCA_035473255.1 Gaiellales bacterium | reverse complement strand
CGGCGAGGTGCAGGTCAGCGCGGGCGGCGAGCAGACGACGTGCGCGGCGGGCACGTTGCTGACGTTCGCTCCGGGCGAACGGCATGCCGTGCGGGCGGCGGGAGGTGCGGCGCGGCTGCTGCTGATGCTGGCGCCGTGGCCGGGGGAGGGGCACTACCGGGACGGCGCGGATGCCGACGCGGACAGGATGCCGTCGCGGGGCAGCGCCGAGCCGATCCGCTGACGGCGTTCCAATCGGTGTCTCATCAGCGGTGTAGCGAATTGCCGGCGTCCGGGTCTGTATGTGTGATGCTGAAATCAGGAGGATGATTCGATGAGCACGGAGATCAGGAAGAGCGAGCAGGAGTGGCGTGAGCAGCTCACGTCCGACCAGTACCACGTGATGCGAGAGAAGGGCACGGAGCGGCCGTTCACGGGCGCCTACGTCGATGCCAAGCAGGACGGTGTGTACCGATGCGCGGGGTGCGGGGCGGAGCTGTTCGACTCGAATGCCAAGTTCGATTCGGGAACGGGCTGGCCCAGCTTCTGCGAGCCGGCCAACCGCGCCAACGTGCACCTCGACGTGGACACCAGCTACGGCATGACGCGGACAGAGGTCAGCTGCGCGGCCTGCGGTGGCCATCTCGGGCACGTGTTCGATGACGGACCGGCCAGCACGGGCAAGCGCTACTGCATCAACTCGGTCGCGCTCGACCTGCAGGAGCGCTGAGCGGGCAGGAGTTCGCTCGCCGTTGCCGAACTGCGGACCTTCGATGGCCGGCATCACGGTACGGATCCCGAAGCTCGACCGCACGCAGCGGCTGTGGCTGCGATATCTGATCGCTGACCTGGAGGGGGACAGCGATCGGATGCGGCGGGTCGGGCACCTGCTGGACGAGCTTCGCAGGCGGCCGGTCTAGGTCAGTTCGAGCACGTCGCCCTCGACCAGCGGTGTTGTCGGGTCAGGCTCGATCGCGGCGCCGTTCAGGCGCAGCGTGCGGCCCGACTGCTCGACCCCGAGCGCCGGGGTGAGGCGGATGGCCTCACCCAGCGTGGCCGCCCGGATCGGGAACCCGGCCGGAAGCGTGATCCGCGGCTGCGGCTCGGCCAGGGCCTGCCGGTATGCATCGTCCGTGTTCAGGTTGCGGAGCGACTCGGGATGCGGAAGCGCGGTCGCATCCAACCGCAGCACGTCGATCCCTTCCAGCAGCAGTCCCACGCGCAGCCGGTCGTAGGCCAGCTGCTGCTCCACCGCAGTCAACAGATCGGTGCCGTAGACGGCGCAGAGGTGGTGCACGTGGCCGTCGGCGACCGGCACCGCCACATCGTGGTCGCGTCGCGCCGCCGCCAGCGCCAAGACCAGGTCGGGGTGCAGGAACGGCAGGTCGGTGCCCGAGACGAATACGGCCGGACAGCGGCCTGCCACCGCCCGCAGCCCGGCGG
This sequence comes from Gaiellales bacterium, assembly GCA_035473255.1. Taxonomy (GTDB): domain Bacteria; phylum Actinomycetota; class Thermoleophilia; order Gaiellales; family JAICJC01; genus JAICYJ01. The sequence continues at coordinate 45,095 of DATIOK010000110.1, read as the reverse complement.
CCATGCCCTCCAGCGGGCCGCGATCGGGTGCATGATCGACCACGCGCTCGACGCCTGGCAGCGGGGGCAGCTCCTGCCCGTCGGCGTGCACGACCACGACCGGATCGACCACGCGCTGCAGGATCCCGGTGACGCGCCGCACCAGCGTGCCGCCGTGCCAGTTGAGCAGCGCCTTGGGCGTGCCCATCCGGCTCGACCGTCCGCCGGCGAGCACGATCGCTCCCAACCGCGGGGGCTCCGGAACCGTCACCGCGGGGGCCCCATGCAACATCGGCGCCTGGCACCCGCGTTGCGCCGGATTCTACGAATTCCGACAGTTTGAGGGACGAAAACTACGATATTCGTAGCCGAGAGGCCGTTTGACTGTCGGAATTCGTGCAACACCGGTGCCAGGCGTGGGTGTTGCACGCGCGCTCAGCCCGCCGCGTTCCGGTGGCTGCGGCGGAGCACCCGCGCGTCGCCGACGCGGCGCGTCACGCCGTGCGAGTCGAGCGCTTCGAGCAGCGCCTGCGCGTAGCGGCGGGAGCAGCCGAGGCGGTCGCGCAGCTGGGCCAGCGTGACCGAGCCGTGCTCGGTCGCCAGTCCCACCACCACCGCCTGCGCCTGGTCGAACGCTGCCTTCGTGAAGGCCAGCTCCTTGCCGGCGCGCACGATCCGGCCGGCGTCGGCCAGGTACGCCGCGGCGCCCTGATCCTCCGGTCGCAGCGGCGGCGGAGCGAACGGCGTCTCCGCCAACCGCCGTTCCAGCTCGTCTGCGCCCGCGTCGGACAACACGCGAGTGACGGGTGCGGCCGCCGGACGTTGCTGCGCCGGCTCGCGGCCGCTGCGTGAGGGTGCCGGGTCGATCACCACCCCGCCGGCCACCGTCGTCTGTGGGGCCGTCAGCCGGATCACAACGTGATCGCCCGCCACCGCGGCGATCGGCCGTTGCAGCCGCAGCTGCACTCGCCCGGACTGGCCCGGCTCGATCGCCTCGCCCTCGCGCACCGCCACCCGGGCCGGCGTCTCGGTGGTTGCATGGTGCACCGTGACCCGCTCCCCGCCTCGCAGGGCGTGCGGCGCGTCCGCAAGCACCTCCACCTCGCACTCCAGTCGGTATCCCGCCGTCAGGCTGCCCGGCTCGGCCAGCGTGTCACCCCGCGTCACCTGATCGCGGTCGACTCCCACCAGCGCCACCGCCACGCGCTGCCCGGCTGCGGCCGTCTCAACCGGCGCGTCGTGTACCTGCGCGCTCCGCACCCGCACCTCGCGCCCGCTCGGCAGGATCGCCAGCCGGTCGCCGGGGCTGACCGTGCCCGACCACAGCGTCCCCGTCACGACCGTGCCGATCCCCCGCAACGTGAACGACCGGTCGATCGGCAGCCGCACGGGCCCCTCGTGTCGGCGCCCGTCCGCCAGCGCCGCCACCCTGTCGAGCTCGGCCAGCAGCTCCGGCAGGCCCTCTCCGGTCCGTGACGACACCTCCACGACCGGCGCGTCGGGGATCAGCTCCTCAACGCCCATCCGCGCCAGCGCCGCCGTCTCGTCGTCCACCATGTCCCGCTTGGTCAGCGCCACGACTCCCAGCCGCAGCCCCAGCATCCTGAGGATCGCCGCGTGCTCGCGCGTCTGCGGCATCACGCCGTCGTCGCAGGCCACCACCAGCAGGTACATGTCGATCCCCGTCGCCCCCGCCACCATCGTCCGCACGAACCGCTCGTGGCCCGGCACGTCGACCACCGACAGCCTGCGTCCCGACGGCAGCTGCAGCGGCGCGTACCCGAGCTCGATCGAGATGCCGCGTGCGCGTTCCTGCGGCAGCCGGTCGGTGTCGACCCCGGTCAGCGCCGCGATCAGCGCCGTCTTGCCGTGGTCGATGTGGCCGGCCGTGCCCACGGTCAGCGGCGTGTCGGTCACGGGCGGATCAGGTCGCAGTCCTCGTCGCTGAGGGTGCGGCAGTCCAGCAGCACGCGGCCCTCCTGCACCCGCGCGATCACCGGCGGGTCGCCCTCCCGCAGCCGGGCCGCAAGGTCGTCCCCGCCCTCCAGCGCACAGGCGAAGCTGTCCAGCTCCAGCAACGGCAGGGCCCCGCCTCCCACCTTCGCCGTCGTCTCGGTCAGCTCGCCGCCCAGCCGCCGGCACAGCCGCTCGGCTCGCTCCCGCACGCGCTCGGCCGGCTCCCCCAGCGCCCGCAGCACCGGTATCTGAGCCAGCGCCTGCGCCGGATTCCGGTACAGCTCCAGCGTCGCCTCCAGCGCCGCCAGTGACAGCTTGTCGATCCGCATCGCTCGCGCCAGAGGGTGGCGTTTCACCCACGCCACGGCCTCGGCGGTGCCGACGATGATCCCCGCCTGGGGGCCGCCGAGCAGCTTGTCCCCGGAGAAGCAGACCAGGTCGGCGCCGGCCTCGATGCTGGCCCGCGCCGTGGGCTCGTCCAGCAGATCCGGCAGGTCGAGCAGCGCGCCCGAGCCGAGGTCGTCGATCAGTGCCACGTCTCCGCCCGCTACCTCCGCCAGCTCCCCCAGCCCGGGGTGGGCCGTGAATCCGACGATCCGGAAGTTGGACTGGTGCACCCGCAGGATCGCCCGCGTCTCGCTCGTGATCGCCCTGCGATAGTCCGCGATGCTGGTGCGGTTCGTGGTGCCCACCTCCACCAGCCGCGCACCCGACTGGGCGAGGATGTCAGGGATCCGGAACCCGTCGCCGATCTCGATCAGCTGACCGCGGCTGATCAACACCTCGCCGCCGCCCGCCGTCGCCGCGAGGCACAGCAGCACCGCCGCCGCGTTGTTGTTCACGGCCAGCCCCGCCTCCGCGCCCGTCAGGCTCGACAGCAGATCGGAGAGGTGGTCGTGCCGCGAGCCGCGAGCTCCCGCCGCCAGGTCGTACTCGAGCGTCGAGTAGCCCGCCGCCACCTCGCCCACCCGCTCGATCGCAACCTCAGCCAGCGGCGCGCGGCCCAGGTTGGTGTGAATGATCACGCCGGTCGCGTTCAGCACCGGACGCAGGCTGGGCGGCCGTCCCAGCCGCCGCGCCGCCGTGTCCAGCAGGCCTTCCTGATCGGGAATCTCCCCCGCCGCACGGGCCTCCCCAAGCACCGCCCGCAGCGTCTCCACCACCGCCTGCCTTCCATGCCTCTCGACCAGCGCTTCGCCCGCGCCCGTGCGCAGCAGGGCGTCCACCGAGGGCAGGTCGCGTAGCGGGTTGGCCGTCATGCCCTCGATTGTAGGGTGTGTCTGTGGCGACGAGGCGTCCCCCGCTGTACTCGATGCAAGCCGGTTCCCGCCGGCGACGGCGCCTGCCCGCGGTGTCGCCGGTGCGCGCGGTGCTCGCGATCCTGCTGGTCGCCGTCGTCGCGGCCGCTGCCGTCGTCGTCTGGCGGGTGCTGCCGCTGACCGATCGATCGGCCGGCGTGATCCCCCCGAGCGCACTCACCGGCGTGGTGCCGCAGACGCCCGGGAACGGCACCGGCGGCGTGACGTCGCCGCTCCGAACGGCCGGTGCCTCCACGCGCGCCCTCCCCGGCGTGCACGTCGCCGCCGGCATCGTCGTCGACGCCGGCTCCGGTCGCGTGCTGTGGAGCCACCGCCCGCACGCGCAGCGGCCGATCGCCAGCCTCACGAAGCTGATGACCGCCCTCCTATCCGAGCACGGCGGCATCAACCGGCGCTTCGTGGTGACCCCCGCGATGACCGGCGAGACCGGCTACACGATCGGCCTGCGCGCTGGCAGCAAGGTCAGCGTGCATGACATGCTTGCGGCCATGCTGATCGCCTCGGCCAACGACGCCGCCGATGCGCTGGCGGTGCACACGGCCGGCTCGGTGAAGGCGTTCGTCGGCCATATGAACCACGAGGCGCGGAAGCTGAAGCTGTCCGACACCCACTACTCGAACCCGAGCGGGATCGTCGATGCCGGCAACCACAGCTCGGCGTGGGACGTGGCCGACCTCTCCCGTCAGGTGCTGGCGGTGGGCCCGCTGCGGCGCCTGGTCTCCTCCAAGTTCTACCGCCCCGCCTCGGGCGCGCCGTACGTGAACCGCAACGAGCTGCTGTGGACGTACTCCGGCGCCGGCGGCATCAAGACCGGCCAGACGACCCTGGCCGGGAACTGCCTGGCCGCCTCGGCCACCCGTGGCAGCCACACCCTGATCGCCGTCGAGCTGGGCGTGCGCGGCAGCGAGTTCGCCGCCGCATCGCGGATGCTCGACTGGGGCTTCCACAGGGTGGCGCAGTGAGCGGGCTGTTCGAGGGCTACCAGATCGTCTCGCCGCCGTTCGACGAGGCCGACGGGCGGCGGCTCGCGGAGGAGCTGTTCGGTCGCCGTGGCGAGGCCGCCGAGCTGGGCAGCCACCAGGATCGCAACTTCCTGATCACCGGCGCGGACGGCGGCCGTTCGGTGCTGAAGATCGCGAACCCGCACTTCGGCCACGACTCGCTGGAGATGCAGAACGCGGCCATGCACCACCTCGCGGCGGCCGGCCTGCCGTTTGCCACGCCCGTGCCGATCCCGTCCCTTCAGGGCAGCGAGATCGTGCCGGTCGACCGGGACGGCGAGACCTACGACGTGCGCATGACCAGCTGGGTCGACGGCGAGCCGATGACCGAGGCCCGGCACCTCGACGCCAAGGCCCGCTCCGATCTGGGTGCGATCGCCGCCGAGGCGGCCCTGGCGCTTCACGGCTTCGATCACCCCGCCGCCGACCGCGTGCTGCAGTGGGACCTCAAACACGCCCGGGCGGTCGTTGACGGCCTCATCCGCCACGTGGACGACCCCGTCCGCCGCCAGCTGGTGGAGCGGTCGATGCGGGTGCACGACCGGGCCCTCGAGCGCCTGGCCGCCGACCTGCGGGTGCAGGTGATCCACGGCGACGTGACCGACTTCAACGTGGTCGGCCGCCGCGACGGGGACGGCCGGCTGATGCCGTGCGGCCTGATCGACTTCGGCGACATGACCCGCAGCTACCTGGTGGCCGAGGCCGCGGTCGCCGCGGCCTCGCTGACCTGGCACGACCCGGACGACGCGCTGGCCGTGGTCGTCGACGTCGTCTCCGGGTTTCACGCGCGCCTGCCGCTGACGGAGCCGGAGCTGGCAGCGGTGTTCCCGCTGGTGCTGGGCCGCGCGGCCGGCGGCGCCGTCTCCACCTGGCAGCAGGCGATGGCCGAGCCCGGCAACCGCTATGCGAACGACCTGATCGAGATCGACTGGGGCTCGCTGAACGCCGTCGCGGCCGTCGACCCCGATCTGGCCGAGGCCGCCTGCCGGGCCGCGTGTGGCATGGATCCGCACCCGGCCACGGCCGCTCTCGGCGACCACCTCGCCGCGCTGGCGCTGGTGCCGCCGATCGACCCGAAGGGCCGTGTGCTGAGGCTCGTCGACCTGACTGTTGCGTCCCCCGAATACGCCCACGGCGAGTGGGAGACCGCTGCCGGCGTCGCGGCGGCCGCCGCCGTCGATGCCGGCGAGCTGGCCGTCGGGCGCTACGGCGAGGCGCGGTTGCACCGCTCCGGGCGCCCTGCGGCCGTCGAGCCGGCCACCGTCCACCTGGGCGTCGACCTGTTCGCCTCTGCCGGCGAGCCGGTGCGCTGCCCGCTCGATGCTCGCGTTGTCTCAAATGGCGACGACCACGTAACGCTGGAGGCCGACCTGCCCGGCTACGGCAGCTACCGGATCGTGCTGGAAGGGATCACACCGGCAGAGCCGCTGACCGCGGGCGCGGGTGATCTGCTCGGCACCGTCGCCGCGGCCCCGGGCCGGCCGCTGCCGCATCTGCATATCCAGCTCGCGCTGTGTGATGCCGACCCGCCCCCGGGGTGGGCGCGGGCCTCGCAGCGAGAGGCATGGATGAGCCTCTGCCCCGACCCCTCCCCGCTGGCAGGGATCGACGCGGCCGCCCCGGCACCGGTCCGCGACGCCGTCTTCGACATGCGCGCCGGCGCCGTTGCCAGCGCCCAGCTCCTGTACTACCGGCACCCGCCGCGGATGGTGCGCGGGTGGCGGCACCGGCTTTACGACGAGGACGGCCGCCCGTACCTGGACATGGTCAACAACGTGGCGGTGTTGGGGCACAGCCACCCGGCGGTGGCGGCGGCTGCGCAGCGCGCCCTGAGGCTGCTGAACACGAACTCGCGCTTCCTCTACGACGGCATGTCACGCTTCGCCGCGCGGCTGACCGAGCTGCTGCCCGATCCGCTCGACCGGGTGTTCTTGGTCAGCACGGGCAGCGAGGCCAACGACCTGGCGCTGCGCCTGGCCCGCACCTACACCGGCCGCCATGACGTGATCGCGGTGGCCGGCGCCTACCACGGCTGGACGACAGCCACCTACGACGTCGGCACCTCGCTGTTCGACAACCCGGCCGCGGCGCTCAGCCCCCCGCCGGGCCTGCGGGTCGTGCCCCAGGCGAACAGCTACCGCGGCGCGTACGGGCTCGACGATCCGCAGGCCGGCGCCCGCTACGCGGAGCCGGTGCGCGACGCCGCCGAGGGGGCGGCCGCGTTCATCTGCGAGCCGGTGCTGGGCAACGCGGGAGGCGTGCTGGCCCCGCCCGGCTACCTCGAGCATGCCTTCCAGTACGTCCGCGACGCCGGCGGCGTCTGCATCGCCGACGAGGTGCAGGTCGGCTACGGGCGCCTGGGCGAGTGGTTCTGGGCGTTCCAGCAGCAGGGCGTCGTGCCCGACATCGTCACCATCGCTAAGGCGACGGGCAACGGCCACCCGGTCGGCGCGGTCATCACCACCGAGCCGATCGCCGCAGCCTTCCACCGCAACGCCGGGTTCTTCAGCTCCGTCGGCGGCTCGCCGCTCTCGTGTGAGATCGGCATCGCCGTGCTGGACGCGATCCGCGACGAGTGCCTGCAGGAGAACGCGGCCCGGGTCGGATCGCACCTGCGCGGCCGCCTGCTGGAGCTGGCCCAGCGCCACCCGCTGATCGGGGCGGTGCACGGCAGCGGGCTGTACCTGGGCGCCGAGCTGGTGCGCGACCGCGAGGCGGCCACCCCGGCGTCCGCCGAGGCCTACGCGCTGTGCGAGCGCATGCGCGAGCTGGGCGTGATCGTGCAGCCCACCGGCGACCACGAGAACGTGCTCAAGATCAAGCCGCCGCTGTGCATCGAGCTCGAGGACGCCGACATGTTCGCCGACACGCTTGACCGCGCGCTGACCGACGGCTGGTAGGGGATCAGAAGCTGCGGTGCAGGTAGCTGGCTTCCATGCCCAGCACCAGCAGCCCGATCAGCGCGAGGTAGACGACGCCGATCGTGAGCCGCTGGCGCCAGGGGGTGGCGTAGTACGCCTGCGCCTGCGGATCGTTGCGATGCCCCCAGCGGTGGAACAGCTCGTAGCAACCCAGCAGCGCGATCACCAGGATCAGCGGGTTGGGGTGCCAGAAGAACAGCAGCGCCACCGCGAACACCCCCACGAACCAGAATGCAGGGTGGAACGCAGCGGCCGCGCGGCCGCCGTCCAGCGGCACCACCGGGATCAGGTTGAACAGGTTCAGGAAGAAGGCGGTGTAGGCGACCGCCCGCAGCAGGTCGCTGTCGGTCGCGACCGCCGCAGCCAGGCAGACGCCCGCCCCAAGCGTGCCCAGCACCGGGCCCGCCAGGCCCACCTTGGCCTCGGCCCAGGCGTTCTTCGGCATCTCCTTCATGCCCACGAATGCGCCCAGAAAGGGGATGAACATCGGCGCCGACGCCGGCACGCCCTCGCGCCGCAGCTGGATCACGTGCCCCATCTCGTGCACCATCAACAGCAGCATGAACCCGAGCGCGAACCGCCAGCCCCAGATGCTGGTGTACGCCGCGAGCGAGACCAGGAACGTCAGGCTGAAGGCGAACAGCTTCACGTTCTTGAGCGCGAGCAGCAGCGGGCCGGCGACCTTCCAGATCAGCAGCGCGATCCCCGTGAGCGGCGCCAGCAGCCGCTTCAGCCAGTGCTTGTGCGGCTGGGGCGGCGGCTCGATCGAGGCCGGCGGCAGCGGATCGAAGTGCTCGGAGTCCCAGCTCATGCGCTGCCCTCTCGCCCGATCCACTCCTCGCCGCCCTCGAACACCTCTTTCTTCCACACCGGCACGGTCTGCTTGAGCGTGTCGATGGCATCGCGGCAGGCATCCAGGGCCGCGCCGCGGTGCGGCGCCGACACGGCGATGATCACGCTGGCCTCGCCGATCGGCACGTGGCCGGTGCGGTGGCCCATCGCCACCCGCGTGACGCCGTGGCGCTCCATCACACCGGCCGCGATCCTGGCCATCTCGGCCTCGGCCATCTCCGGATACGCGTCGTATTCGAGGTGCGTCACCACGCGGCCGCGGCTGTGGTCGCGGGTGGTGCCGATGAAGGTCGCGATGGCGCCGTCTCCCGGGTCGCCCACCTCGGCCACGATCGCTGCCAGGTCGAGCGGCTCGGACTGGACGCGGAAGCCGCCACCCGACACGGGCGGGATCACCGCCACCTCGTCGCCTTCCTGCAGCGGCTGGCCGCGGTCGGCGTACTCGCGGTTTCGGGCATACGCGATCCCGGGCGGCTCGTCGCCGAGGGCCAGTGCCGGCCACACGTCGCCGACGCACGAGCCGCCGCGAAGCTCGATCTCGCGCACGCCCTCGCCCGCGCGCTCGCGCAGCGCTGCGAACAGCCTCACCGTGATCCTCATGCCCACAGCGTACTTGTCGGCTATTTCACGCACCTTGCGGAGTTTTCCGGCGCGGCCCGCTCGACACCGCTGCGGCGGCTGGTAGGTTCTCGCGCACAGAGCCCCGGACGCAGATGCGGCTCCGTTGGAGGCTCGGGAGGACCGGTTCGCCGGACACCCGAGTCGATGAAGGCGGAGGACGCGGCAGCCGGGGCTCTCGCATGTCTAACATCACCCGATGGCGGCAGACGAGCAGCGGCGCACCGACTCCGGTATCCCCGTGCGTCCATTCTATTCGGACGCCGACGGCGCCGACCGCCCCGACCCCGGCAGCTACCCGTATACGCGTGGCGTGCGCAGGGACGGCTACCGGCAGCGAGCCTGGACGATGCGTCAGTACGCCGGCTTCTCTTCCGCCGAGGAGACCAACACCCGGTTCCGGCTGTTGCTGGATCGAGGGCAGACCGGTCTGTCGGTGGCCTTTGACCTGCCCACCCAGCTCGGCCTCGACTCCGACCACCCGCTGGCTCGCGGCGAGGTCGGTCGCACCGGTGTGGCGATCGACTCGATCGAGGACATGCGGCTGCTGATGGCCGGGATCCCGCTCGGCGACGTCTCGACGTCGATGACGATCAACGCGCCCGGCTCGCTGCTGCTGCTGCTGTACGAGCTGGTGGCCGAGGAGCAGGGCGTCGCCCCGGAGCGGCTGTCCGGCACCATCCAGAACGACATCCTCAAGGAGTACATCGCCCGCGGCAACTACATCTTCCCGGCCCGGCCCAGCATGCGGCTGACCGTCGACACCTTCCGCTACTGCACCGAGCGGCTGCCGCGCTGGAACACGATCTCGATCTCGGGCTATCACATCCGGGAGGCGGGCTCGACGGCCGCCCAGGAGCTGGCCTTCACCATCGCCAACGGCATCGCCTACGTGCAGGCGGCCGTGGACGCGGGCCTCGAGGTGGATGCGTTCGCGCAGCGCCTGTCGTTCTTCTTCAACGCGCACAACGACTTCTTCCAGGAGGTCGCCAAGTTCCGCGCCGCCCGCATGCTCTGGGCGGAGCTGATGCGCGAGCGCTTCGGCGCCGGGGACGAGCGCAGCCTGATGCTGCGCTTCCACGCCCAGACCGGCGGCTCCACCCTGACGGCGCAGCAGCCCGAGAACAACATCGTCCGGGTTGCGATCCAGGCCTTCTCGGCAGTCTGCGGAGGGGGTCAGAGCCTGCACACGAACGGGTTCGACGAGGCGCTGGCGCTGCCCACCGAGCGCAGCGCAACGATCGCGTTGCGCACGCAGCAGATCCTGGCGACCGAGGCGGGCGGCACGAGCACCGCCGATCCGCTGGGCGGCAGCTACTACATCGAGGCGCTGACCACCGCGCTGGCCGATCAGGCGCGTGAGCTGATCGCGGAGATCGACCGGATGGGCGGCGCCGTCGCGGCCGTCGAGCGGGGCTGGGTGCAGGATCAGATCGAGCAGGCCGCATTCGCCCACCATCGCCGCGTCCAGTCCGGCGAGGAGGTGATCGTCGGGGTCAACAGGTACACCGAGGGCAGCGGCGAGCGGATCGAGCTCCACACGATCGACCCGGAGGCCGAGCGGCGGCAGGTCGAACGCACCCGCGCGGTGCGGGCCCGTCGTGACTCAGGCGCGGTCGAGCAGGCTCTGGCCGAGGTCGGCCGCGTGGCGGGCGGCGAGGACAACCTGCTGCCGCCGATGCGAGAGGCGTTGCGCGTCGAGGCAACAGTGGGCGAGGTGTGCGAGGTGCTGCGCGGCTCCTGGGGCACGTACGACGCCCTTGGTGCCCGCGGGTGAGCCCGCCCCGCGGCGCCGGGGACGGCGCCTTCTTGGTACCTTGACCGCCATGGACGACCAGCGCTTCGGCTTCATGCTCGGCACCGGCCGCTGCGGTTCGACGATCGTCGGCCAGGTGGTTGCGATGCACGATCAGGTCGGCTTCATCGCGAACGTCGACGACCGGTTCGCCGGCCTCAACCGCAAGGGCCGGATGAACAACCGCATCTACCGTGCCCTGCCGGCGCCGCTGCAGAAGCAGGGCGGCAGACGCGGCGGTGCCTCCGGCGGCCGCCTGGCCTCCGGCGTGCGGAGCGTCGCGATGACGCCGTCCGAGGGCTATCGGCTGCTCGACCGGCACGTCTCGCCGATGCTGTCGGCGCCGGTGCGCGACCTGGTCGCCGAGGACGCGTCGCAGTGGCTGTCGCGCCGGCTGCGGACGTTCTTCGAGGCGCGTTCCGCGGCGCAGGGGCGGCCGCTGTTCCTGCACAAGTTCACCGGCTGGCCGCGGGCCGGCCTGCTGCATGCCGTGTTCCCGGAGGCGCGGTTCGTGCACGTCGTCCGCGACGGCCGCGCGGTGGCCTGCTCGCTCGTCCAGCAGCCCTGGTGGGACGGGTTCGGCGGTCCCGGTGGCTGGAGCTTCGGCCCGCTGTCCGACTCAGACGACGCGCTCTGGCAGGAGTCCGGCCGGTCGTTCACGGTGCTGGCCGGCCTCGAGTGGAAGGTGCTGATGCAGGCGTTCGCCGAGGCGCAGGCGCTGATGCCGGCGGAGAGCTGGCTGGAGCTGCGCTATGAGGACGTCGTCGAGCGCCCCCGCGAGCAGGTGCAGCGGCTGCTCGACCACCTCGGCCTGGAATGGACGGAGCGCTTCGAGCGGTCGTTTGCCGCCCTCGAGTTCGCTCCCGACCGGGCCGGCGCCTACCGGGACGAGCTCTCGCCACGCGATGTCGAGATGCTCGACCGGGCGCTCGCGCCGGCGCTGCGCGACCACGGATACAGCGCCGGCGAGTGACCCAGGGGGCAGCGACCGGCCGGCTCCTGAACCTGTCCCTGGCCGGGCCGGCCGGCCTGCTGCTGGTGCTGGTGCCGGTGGCCGCGGCACTGCGCCTGACCGCCAACGGCGGCGGATACACCATCGACGAGTGGGGGATCTGGGGCGCCGCCACGGTGGTCGCGGCAGGCGTGGCCCTGGTCAGCCAACCGGTCACCCGGCTCTCGGGCGTGCAGCGGGTGCTGCCGCTGTCGCTGCTTGGTCTGGCGCTCTGGAGCTACGCCTCGATCCACTGGGCGGCGTGGCCGCAGAGCGCGCTCGTTGAGGGCAACCGCTACCTGGTCTACTCGGCCGCCGTGACGCTGGTGCTGGTGGCGCTGCCGGCTCAGCGCTGGCGGCGGCTGCTCGTGGCCTTCGTCGCAGCCTGCACGGCGCTGCCGGCGCTGCAGGTGGCGCTGCAGCTGTGGCACTCGCCGAACGCGCTGGCCCGCTTCGAAGGCGGCCGGCTGGTGGCCGGCGTCGGTTACGGCGGGGGCCTGGCCGCGGCGGTTGCGATCGGGTTCTGGCCGCTGGTCGCGTTCGCGTCCGACCGCTCGACACCGCGGCCGATGCGTCCGCTCGCGGCGGCCGGCGCCGGCCTGGTGCTCGCGACCGTCGTGCCCACGGAGGCGCGTGCGTCGGTGTGGGCGCTGGTGCTGTCGGCGATCGTGTTCTTCGCGCTGTGCCCGTCTCCGATCCGCAGTGGGTCGATCGCCGCAGGCGCGCTGCTGCCGACGCTGGGGCTCTGGCACCAGCTGAACGGCGTGTTCGCGTCCTCCGGCGTCTCCGGTGCGCACACCGTGGGCGTATCGATCATGCTGGTCGGTCTGATCGCGGGCACCGTCGGCCTGGCCCAGGTGCTGCTGGACGAGCTGGTGACGCTGCCGCCGGTGGCGCGCCGTGCGGTGGCCGTCGCCGCGCTGGTATGGCTGGTGCTGGCGCTCGCGGTGGGCAGCGTGGCCGCCTTTGCTGTCACCGACGGCCACCCCGTCGCGTGGGCGCGGCACACGCTGCAGCGAACCGTCGACCGGGTGGGCACCGAGGGCGGGCAGGCGGCCGGCGCCGGCCAGGCCGGCAGCCGCTTCGGCTCGTTGGACACCGGTCGCTACGACCTTTGGAAGGTGGCGGCGCGCGGGTTCCGCGAGCGGCCGGCCGAGGGCTTTGGCGCGGGCAACTTCGGCTACCTGAACGTGCTGATCGGCCGGCCCTTCCTGTTTCCCTACCAGGCTCACAGCCAGCTGCTCGAGGTGGCGGCGACGCTCGGCTTCCCGGGACTGGCGCTGTACCTGGCGGCGCTGCTCCTGCCGATCGGCGCCTGCATCTGGCTGCGCGCCTCGGGCACGCAGCCGAAGACCGACCAACTGCTTGCCGCCGGCATCGGCGGTGCGCTCGGCTACTTCGCCGTGCACGCCCAGGTCGACTGGATCTGGCAGCTGTCGTCCTGCGCGCTGCCGGCGCTGCTGCTGGCCGCGACGGCGGTCGCGATGCTGCCTCCCGGGCGCGAGCGGCCGCGGTCGACGGTGACCGGCGGCGCAGCGCTGCTGCTGGCGGTACTGGCGGCGGCGGTGCTGATCGTTCCGGCCACCCTCGCCCAGCGCTACCTGGAGCGCTCATACGAGGAGCCGGCCGCCGCCGCCCTCAGCGACGCGCACCGCGCCGGCCGGCTCGACCGGCTCTCCGGCCGCCCCGACCTGGCCACGGCCCGCGCGCTGCTTCGCACCGGCGACACCGCGGGCGCGCTGGCGGCCGCCCGCCGCGCGGCGGGCGCCGAGCCGAAGTTCTGGGTGGCCTGGCAGGTGCTGGCCGAGACGGCGGCGCGCGAGGCGCAGCAGCGGTCGGCCCTGGCCGCGCGTGCGCGGGTGCGGCTGCTTGCTCCGCACCTGCCGCTCGAGCTCCGGGCCGAGGTGCCGGGGCCGAGCTTCGACCACTATTGATTCCCAACCAACCGGGTCTACCCTGGAGTGCTGTGCGCACGAAGCCCTACCTCCTCGCGTCGATCGCCGTGACTCTGCTGGCCGCCGCCTGCAGCAGCGGTGGCGGCGACGCCGCCACCAGCCCGCCTGGTATGTCGTCAGGCTCGTCGCCGGGCTCCTCACCCACGCCCGCTTCGACGCCGCCCGACGTGCACGTAGACGGGCCGGTGTTCGTCGATGCGGACGGAAAGACGGTCGCGCTGCGGGGCGTGGCCGTACACACGCTCGACCCCGTCACCTACCAGCAGGCTCCGGCCCTGGGTGTGAACTTCGTGCGCCTGGCCATCACCTGGAGCGACTACGAGCCGACCGCCCCGGTGGATGGCGTACACCACTGGGACCAGGCGCGGCTGTCCGAGCTCGACGCCGAGATCGCGTTCTTCAGCGCGCACGGCATCCAGGTGCTGCTCGACCTGCACCAGTACGGCTGGTCGCCGTATTTCGCCGCGCTGCAACGCGGCGGCCGTGCCAACGGCATCCCGCAATGGGTCTACCACGGTCGCCGTTTTCCGCTGACGGTGGCCGGCCGCGAGCAGGCGCAGGCGGCCATGTACACCGACCGGCGCGCGACCCAGCTCTACTCGGATTTCGCAGCGATGCTGGCCCAGCGCTACCGCGGGGCGCCGAACGTGATCGGCTACGAGATCCTGAACGAGCCGCCGCTGGGCAACCTGCCCCGGCGCACCTGGGCGATCCAGCGCATCGTCCGCTGGCAGGCGCTGGTCGGCGCCGCCGTCCGCGCGGTCGACCCGGAGCGCGCGATCGTGTTCATGCTGCCGCCGCGCACCGACGTGCGGGCCGTGCAGTTAACCCCGCTCGAGCACCTGGGCATGATCGCCCTCGACGTGCACGACTACTACGCCGGCACCGGCAAGCGCTACCGCACCACCCTCCAGGGCGGTACCTACCAGGGCACCCTCGCCAACCAGGCGAGCTACCTCGCGCCGACGGTATCGATCGCCCGCACCTGGGGCATCCCACTGATCGTGGGCGAGTGGGGTGCGTTCTCGGGGGAGCGCGGGGTTGACCGCTATCAGCAGCAGATGGTGACCCTGTTTCAGCAGGACGGCCTGAGCTGGTCGCGCTGGAGCCTTGACCGTAACGAGCGGCTGGGGTTGCTGACCCGAGCGGGCCAGCCGACCCCGGCCGCCGTGCAGTTGGGGAGGCTGCTGCACACCATGCCGCAGCAGCCGGGTTGACCCGACGGCCCTAGGCCGCGCCTCGGGTTCTACCCATGAGCGCTGGGATCGTTCGCGCCACCAGCTTGATGTCGCCCCACAGCGTCCAGTTGGTCACGTATAGGTAGTCCAGCACCAGCATCTCCGCGAACGGGATCTCGCTGCGCCCGAACACCTGCCACAGGCCGGTCAGGCCCGGCGTCAGGTCGAGCCGCCGCAGGCCCCAGTCGTTCACGTACTGGTGCTCGTGCGGGATCAGCGGCCGCGGTCCCACCAGGCTCATCTGGCCGCGCAAGACGTTCCACAACTGCGGCAGCTCATCGATCGAGTACCGGCGAAGACGTCGTCCGACCGAGGTGATGCGAGGGTCCTCGGGGATCTTGAACATGCGCGCGTCCGTGGAAAGGTGCGCGTTCAGGTGGGCCACCTCCGACTTGCGGTCCTCGGCGTCGGCCACCATCGTGCGGAACTTGAGGATCGTGAACGGTTGCTGGCCGCGGCCGATGCGCTCCTGGCGAAACAGCACGGGCCCATTGCGGTCGTTGAGCTTGATCGAGATCGCCACCACCGCAAGCAGCGGCGACAGCACGATCAGACCGAACGTCGCCCCCAGGATGTCGATCGCGCGCTTGGCGATGCGGTGGCTGGTCGAGAGCACGGGCGGGCTCAGACCGAGCAGCGGCGTGCCCTGCAGCGAGTGGAACTGCGCCTTGCTTCCCACCACCTCGAACAGGCGCGGAACGATGTCCAGCTCGACGTCAAGGTCGTTGCAGGCGCGCACCACATCCAGCCCGGCGTCATGGCCGTCGCCGGTGAAGGCCAGCATCACGTGCTCGATGCCGTAGGAGCGCACGATCTCGCTGAGATCGTCGGTCGTGCCCAGCACCGGTATGTCGGACAGCTCCGGGTGCAGGGGCAGCGGATCGTTGTCGACGAAGCCCGCAAGCTCGAGGCCGTAGCTGGGGTTTCGCCGGATCTTGCGTGCGATCTCCTGCCCGACCAGGCCCGCGCCGACGATCAGCGTGCGCTGCAGGAAGGCCACGCGCGAGCGGATGAACACACGCATGATCACGCGACCCAGGGGCAGGATCACCAGGGCAACGAACCAGAACAGGATCAGGCGCCGCTCGCTGGCGTGCACGTGGTTGGTCAGGCGGCTGGCCACGAACCCCAGCCACACCCCTACCGTGACCGCGTGGAACAGCGGCCAGAAGTCGTCGAGAGTGGTCGTGTCGGCCCGCAGCCGGTTGCCTTCGTAGAGGCCGTAGAGGCCGGCCAGCGCAAGCCAGCAGGGCACCGACAGCAGAAACAGAATCAACTCCTTGCCAGAGGTGAAGCCCTGCTTTGCCGACGTGCCCAGGATGATGTGCACGATCGCGAACGTGAACCCGAGCGACCAGACATCCGCCACGATCAACGCGCGGCGCACCAGAGTGCGCCGTGCATGCCGGTCTGTGGTGCCTCTCACGTGTCCTGGTGCCCGTGCTTCGACGATACGTTCGACGTCGCCCCCCGGTTCTGCAGAGGTGTACTGTTCGGCCTCTGCGTCGACGGCTGTTCGGCGATCATCGCGCCTCTGCTCATTCACAGCCAGTGCCCTCTCCTTCCCACCGCCTCGCATCCACGACCGTACCCCCCGTTCGGGTAGGCGTCAAGCTGCGCGCGGCGGGGGCCCACAGCCGGGCGGCGGCACCTGGCATGTGGCGCATATTAGAGGCGGGACTTGTAAGACCGAGCCCCCCGCGTACACTGGCCATAGGGTGTCCGTTCGAGGCGGGCGGGGCGCCTCTGTCCTTCCAAGGCACGAGGAGCGTGGGTAGAACGTGAAGCCGGAACTGACGTTTCGCCGCTCTCTGCGGCTGATTTCCAAGCGCTGGTGGCTGCTGCTGGTGGGTGGGGTGCTGTTCGCGGCGCTGGCATTCCTCGTGGTGGGGCAGAAGAAGCCCCATTACCTCGCCAGCGCCGACCTGGGGATCAACGATGTGACCGCGGTCCCGCTGGCTGGCAGCCCTGGCTACGGGCTCGTGTCGAACAATCCGAAGTACTACGGCGACTGGTCACCCGACGACTTCGTGAACCCGGTCGCTGCGGCTGCGGCGTCCAAGCAGCTCGGGGGCTCGCCGACCGGCGACCAGCTCGTGGCGAACCTTACGATGACGCCGCTCACGACCAACAGCGTGCGGCTCGTGTACGCCGGCGGCTCCAACCCCGACGGCACCATCGCTGTCCTCAAGACCTACACCACGGCGCTCCTGAGCCAGCGGGCGGCTCGAGAGGAGGTCGCGATCCAGGCCGTGGTCAACCAGCTCCAGCAAGTCACGCCGCAGACTGCACGTCTCGTCACCAATGAGAAGACGTTGGCAAAGAGCCTTCAGCAGGTGCCGGGCAACTTCACCAGCAGCTTCAGTTCGGGTGGGACGGTTGCCCCGCAGCGAATCGCGGCCGGGGGTCCGCCGATCATCCTCGCCGTGCTCGGCGGGTTCCTCGCGGGAGTCGCGTTCTTCGCCCTGGTGGCGCTGATCATGGGTCGCCTGGACAATCGCGTCCGCCGGCCCGAGGACATCGAGGTCGTGGGCGTCCCGGTCGTGGACATCCACTCCCAGGTCGATCAGGCGTCCGTCCAGCTGCTGCGCTCCGAGCTGGAGCTGTCCGGCATGGGTACACGTCTGGCGGTGATCGCCGTGACGCGGGCCACCCGCGGCGAGGGCGCGAGCGGCCTGGCGCTGGCGCTGGCGCGCACGTTCGCCGGCGTCGGCACCCCCACGATCCTGGTCAGCGCCGACCTGCGCGCGCGCACGGCACGCGAGCAGGAGGGCCTGTCCGCCCTGCTCGACGGAACCGCCACGTCCATGCCGTTGATCGCGCTCGAGGAGAACCTGATGTGGTTGCCCGAGGGCACCAGCAACGCGTTGCCCGAGACGCTGTTCTCGGCGCCGCGGGTCGAGCGCATCGTGCGCGATCTGCGTGACGTCGCCGGGGTGGTCGTGATCGACACGCCGGCGGTGCTCGAGGACTCCGAGACATTGCCGCTGATCGCGTGCTCGGACATCGTGTTGCTGACCGTGCGAGCCGGCGCGACCTGCTGGAAACCGCTGGGCTCCGCCATTTCGCTGATCCAACGCGTCGCCAAGCGGCCGCTGCACCTCTGCTACGACCGCGCGCCGGCCGGCAGCTCAGTGCCCGTGGCGGGCGAGCTCAAGCCCGAGCCGACGGAGCGCATGCACCAGGTCATCGAGGTACCGGCCAGCTCATGACCCGGCTCCTCGTGGTCGGGCTCGACGGCGGCACCGATTCCGTCATCGGGCTTCCAGACGCGAACCTTCCGAACATCGCCGCGGTGCGGGAGCAGGGTGCCTCCGGCAGACTGATCTCGACCGTCCCGCCGATTACGGCCGCTGCCTGGCCGTCGATGATGACCGGCTGGAACCCCGGCCGCCACGGCATGTTCGACTTCCGTAGGCTCGGGATCGAACGCTACAGCCGGCTGTGGGGCGCCGGTCACTCGTCATCGTTTGAGGATGGCCGCGACTTCGTCACCTCGCGGCGTTGGTCGGGCGCCGCATTCTGGGACCAGGTGGAGGCGCCGGTAGCGATCCTGTCGGTGCCGATGACCTATCCCGCCTGGGAGGTGGACGGCCCCATGGTGGCGGGCTTCCCGCTGCCCGACTACGACCGCAACCACACCGAGCCGCCGGTACTGGCGGAGGAGCTGCCGCCGCTGCTGGACTTCGTCGACCGCATCGGCAAGCTGCCGGACCGCGAGCTGGCCGACCGCTGCCTGGCCCTGATCGAGCAGCAGCGCGAGATCGTGATGCGCTGGTTGTGCGAGGGCCGGCACGAGGTGATGGTGGTCGTGTTCCAGAGCACTGACTTCGCCCAGCACCGGCTCTGGAAGTACCTCGACCAGCCCGGTCACCCGCTACGGGAGGCGCTGCTGGAGATGTACCGCGGGATCGATGCGCTGGTTGGCGAGGCCCGTGAGCTGATGGGCGAGGAGGGCGCTGTCGCGGTCGTCTCCGATCACGGCTTCGGCCCGCACGCGCGCACATTCGTACGCACCGACCGGCTGCTGGCCGACGCGGGCCTCCTGTCCGCGGGCGCCGTGGCCGGGCGCGGAGAGCACGTGACGCGCGCTCTGCGCCGCGCGCCGGCTCTGCGGCGAACGCTTCGGCGCACGCTGGGTCGCCTGCCCGCCGGCGTCCGCGACCGGGTGGCGGCCCGGGCGACCGGCGTCAGCCGGGTCGACTGGACGCGCAGCCAGGCCTATCGGATCCCGCTCTACCCGCCTGCCGAGGGCATCGTGGTCAACCTGCGCGGGCGCCAGGAGCAGGGCGCCGTCGAGCCCGGCGCCGAGTACGAGCAGGTGCGCGAGCGGGTCATCGCAGCGCTCGAGGGGCTCCGCGATCCCAACACCGGCGCCCCCGTGGTGCAGTGGGCGAAGCGGCGCGAACAGCTGTACTCGGGAGCGCACCTGGACGAGGCCCCTGACGTCGTGGTCCTGTTCGACCCCGCCTACAAGGGTGCGTCGGGGCTGGACGAGTTGTTCGAGCCGGTGCCCCAGCAGATCCTCGACGGCTACTCGGGCGTGCACGCCATGGAGGGGATCTTCGCCATCGCCGGTCACGGCGTTCCCGCCGGCGTCGACCTCGGCGAGCGCAGCATCGTTGACGTGGCGCCGACCCTGCTGGCGCTGCTGGGCCGGCCGGTTCCGTCCGACTCGGATGGCGCGGTGATGGCCGAGGCGCTGCGAAACGGGGTGGCCGTCCGTGAGGGCGCCGGCAGCTACCAGGAGCGCGTGGCCGGCGACGAGGCCGCACTGTCTGCCGAGGAGGAGGCGACCCTGGAGCGGTCGCTCCGCGCGCTCGGCTACCTGGAGTAGCCGTGGGCATCTACGTCCCCGCGGTCGACCTGCGCAACCTGCGCCCCGCCAGAGAGGGGCCGCGCCCGGGTGGCGACATCACCTGGGCCGCGACCGCTGCGGTCGGCCTGACGACTGTGGCGATGGCCCTAGTACTCGGCGACGGCCGCGAGTTCGTGGCGGCGGCCGCCTGCATCGTGTTCGGCGTGGTGTTCGCGATCCGCCCCGCCTACGGCGTGTACGCGATCGTGATCGCTCGGCCGAGCATGGATCTGTGGGCCGACCGCTCTCTGGCGAACGTCGGATCGGTCAGCGTGAACCCGGCGTCGGCCCTGGCACTGGTATTTATCGCGATCGGCGGCGCCTACATCATCGAGAACTGGTCGCGCGCCAAGCAGGCGCCGAGTGCGGTGCCCTACATCGGGCTGGTTACGATGGCCATCATCAGCGTTTCCGTCGCACCCTCCAAGGGTGGGGCGATCACAGAGACGCTGCGGCTGACCTCGGTGGCCGTGCTGTACCTGGCGGCCTACACGCTGATTCGCGACCGGCAGTACCTGAAACGGATGACGATCGCGCTTCTCGCCTCGCTGATCGTGCCCACGCTGCTGGCGCTGTGGCAGTTCGACCACGGTGGATCGACGGTGATCGGCCTGGTCGGCCGATCGGCCGGGACGTTCCTGCAGCCCGACCCGTTCGGCATCTTCATGGGATTCATGATGGCGTTCATGGTGCCGCTCGTACTCTGCAAGCAGCTGAAGGGCCGCTGGATCCTGTGTCTGGCGATGCCGCTCGTGCTGGTCGCGCTGGTCGCCTCCTACACACGTACGGGCTGGGTGGGCTGCCTGTTCGGGCTGTTCGTGCTGGCCCTTATCCGATACCGCGCGCTGCTGCTGATCGGCCCACTGGTGTTGGTGCTGGTGGCCGCAGCTGTGCCGAGCACCGTTCACCGCTTTAGCGACCTCACCTCCGGCCGCACACACTACGGTCCGGGCAACTCGCTACGCGCGCGCCTCGACCTGTGGCGCACCAATCTGCCCAGGGTCGAACACGACCCGGTGCTGGGCAACGGCTTCAAGTCGATCGTGGTCGACACCACGGCCACGCGGTCGATCGGCGTCAACGTGCAGCAGGGGGCCCACTCCCACAGCGACTTCGTTCGGGCCGTGGTGGAGCTGGGCGTCCCCGGTTTCGTGTTCTTCTGCTGGCTCCTGTTCGGCATGTGGGGGGCGTGCCGCCGCAGCTACCGGCGCGCCCGCAAGGCCGGCGACGGCATGCTCGAAGCCGTTTCACTGGGATCGTTGGTGGCGGCCTCCGCGTACATCGTGATGAGCGCAGACTCGAACCTGATGACCCAGGTGGCCGTGTCGGGCACGTTCTGGACGCTGGCCGCCATCGGCCATGCTGCGGGTCGTGTCGACCTGGCCGGGGAATAGCGTGAACGACGATCGGGCGGGCGGAGCCTTCCAGCGCGTGCTGATGGTCAACAAGTTCCACTACCCGCGCGGCGGGGCGGAGCACTACATGTTCAGGCTGGCCGGCCTGCTCGAGGGCCACGGCGCGCGGGTCGACTACTTCGCCATGCACGACGCCCGCAACCTGCCCTGCGACACCGATCGCTACTTCGTCTCGGAGGTCGATTTCGAGCACCCGCCGAAGGGCGTGCGGGGCCGCGCTGGCGTGGCCGGGCGGATGGTCTATTCGCTGGAGGCCAAGCGCAAGATGGGCGGCCTTCTGGCGCATCGCCGGGTCGACGTGGCGCACGTGCACAACATCTACCACCAGCTGTCGCCCTCACTGCTCGCGCCGCTGCACGAACGCGGCATCCCGGTGGTGATGACCGTCCACGATTTCAAGCTCGTCTGCCCCGTGTACAGCCTGCTCTCGAACGGCCAGATCTGCGAGCGCTGCGTCGGCCACGGCTTCTCTCATGCCGTTCGGCAGCGCTGCAACCGCGGATCGCTTTCCGGCAGCATGCTGGTGGCCGGCGAGACCTGGCTGCACCGCCGGCTGGGGCTCTACCGCGACGGCATCGACCTGTTCATCACTCCCTCGGCGTTCGCTCGCGACCGGATGGTGACCAGCGGTTATCCGTCCGACCGTATCGTGGTGATTCCCAATTGCGTGGTGGCCGAGGACTACGTGCCGTTGCATCAGGCCGGCGACCACTGCCTGTACGTGGGCCGGTTGTCGCGCGAAAAGGGCGTCGAGGTGCTGGTGCAGGCGGCGATCGAGACCGGTGCGCGCGTCAAGCTGGCCGGCGACGGGCCGCTGCGCCCGCAGTTGCAAGCCATGATCGAGCGCTCCGGCGCCGACGTCGAGCTGCTCGGCTTCCGCAGCGGCCACGAGCTGGCCGCCGCGGTGCAGGCCTCCGCGGCCGTGGTGATGCCGTCCATCTGCCAAGACAACTGCCCGCTGGCCGTGATCGAGGCGATGGCGTGGGGCAAGCCGGTGATCGGGAGCCGCGTCGGTGGCATCCCCGAACTGGTCCGCGACGGCCACGAGGGCGTGCTCGTGGCGCACGGAGATGCGGGCGCATTGGGCGAGGCGATGCTTGCGCTGCAGAACGATTCCGATCGATCGCAGCGCATGGGCCGGGCCGGCCGCGAGCGGGTGATGGAACGGTACGATGCGGGTCTGCACTACAGCGCCGTGGCCGAGGCGTACGCGCGTGCGGCCGATATCCGCAAGGCGGCTCGATGAGAATCGCAATGGTGGGCCAGAAGACGAACGTGACCCGCTTTGGAGGAATCGAGCGGCACGTCGGCCTGCTGGCCGACCGGCTGGCGGAGCGCGGCCACGAGGTAACGGTGTTCACGCGAGGGCGCTACGGCGACCCCGAGCGTGCCGCCGATGGGGTCACGCTCACTCGCCGCCCCTCGGTGCCCAGCAAGCACCTGGAGGCGATTACCCACTCGACCGTCTGCTCGCTCGAGGCCGGCCTGCGCGGGTACGACGTCGTCCACTTCCACGGCATCGGGCCGAGTCTCACCATCCCGTTCGCCAAACTCGGCCGGCGTAGCGCCGTTTGCGCCACGGTGCACGACCAGGACTACAACAAGGACAAGTGGTCGGGGTTCGCTCAGCGGATGTTGCGCGCGGGCGAGGCCAGCGCCTGCCGCCACGCCGACGCGGTGATCACGGTCGCGCGCTACCTCCAGCAGCACCTCCACGACGTCTACGGCCGCGCGGTCACCTACATCCCGAATGGCAACGACCCCTTGGCGGTGCAGCCGGCCGGACCGGGTCTCGCCCGGCACGGGCTCGAAGCCGGCCGCTACGTGCTGTTCCTGGCCCGTCTGGTGCCGGAGAAGGGCTGCGACGTGCTGATCCAGGCGCTGCGCGAGAGCGAGACGGAATACCAATTGGCGATCGTGGGCGGCGCCAGCTACTCCGACGAGCACGCCGCATACCTGCGGCGCCTGGCCGGCCGCGACTCACGCATCCGCTTTCTCGGCTTCCAGGCCGGCGAGGTGCTGGACGAGCTGCGAACGAACGCCGGCGCCTACGTGATGCCGTCGCGCCAGGAGGGACTGCCGCTGTCGCTGCTGGAGATGCTCTCCTACAGCGTGCCGGTGATCGCCAGCGACATCCCCGCTGTCCATGAGGTTGACGGCGCGGTGGCCGAAGATCGGTTGACGCTCGTGCCGCCAGGCGACGTGGCGGCGCTGCGCGGCGCCATCGACCGGCTACCCTGGCCTGGGCGGCCGGGAACGCCGGGCCTGCTGAACTGGCCCACCTGGGCCGACGTGGCCGCGCAGGTGGAGCTCGTGTACGAGTCGATCGCCCTCCGCCAAGCCGCATAGCGCGAGGACGGTACCCCTCGTACACTCGAGTGGGGGTCGTCGCCGCCAGACGACCCATGGTTGACCTCGAGTGGGAGCGCTCCACATTGACTGAGAACAGTTCGCGCCGCAGGTTCGTGCGCTGGCCGACGGCCGTTCTGGCCGTCGCGATGCTGGGGCTGATTGCGGCGCCGAGCGCGCTGACGGCCACGCTCGACAGCACCTTCACCAACTCGGTGTCGGTGACCGGCACCAAGTTCCGGACGCACACGATCGCTGTGGTCGCGCCCGGCACCATCAACGTCTCGCTCGACTGGGACGACTCGTCGGCCAAGCTGACGCTGTTTCTGACCGACCCCAATGGCGTGCAGGTGAGTGCCGTGACCACAACCGCAAAGCCGAAGGTGATCGCCTACAACGCCACCGTTTCCGGCACGTACAAGATCGGCGTAAAGGCCGCCACCGGCGGCGCCAACTACACGGTCACCGCCAGCTACCCGGGCGCCGACTCCACGGGCACCGGCCTCGTCCAGTTCCAGAAGGCGATCGGGTTCAGCGGGCCGGCCGGGCTCTACGCCTACGGCACGGACTGGGACTCGACCGACAACACGATCCTGGTCGGCGACTACTGGAACTACCGGGTCTGGCGCTATACGACCGACGGCCAGCTTGTCGGCTCGGTCTCCCAGCACGCGCTTGGCGGCCTCAGCGGCGGCATCACGGCACCCTACGACGTCGAGGCCGATTCCACCGACCTCAACTCGAGCGGCGAGGCGGCGCTGTGGGTGGCCGACCAGGGCAGCTCTCGCTTCGTCGAGTTCGACCACAACGGCAGGTGGCTGCAGACGATCGGCAAGATGAACGCGGGCCAGCCCACCGGCACCGATGCCCAGCATCCCGGTCACAGCTACGGCCAGGGATGTGACAACGGGCAGATGCAGATTCCGACCCACATCGCGGTGGACACGGTGTTGCCGACCCACTACATCTACGTGTCGGATCCCCGCTGCCGCAACGTCTACATCTTCGACCATCAGGGCGGCTTCCACAACCAGCTCGACTGGACCGGCTCCGGCGTGGGCACGCCGATCCCGCGTGGCGTCGCCGAGGATGCGGCCGGCAACATCTGGGTGGCCGAGTACAGCAGCCGCAGGATCTTCGTGTTCGATCCGACCACGAAGAAGATCATCGGCTCGATCGGCCCGCAGAGCGACGAGAACGACGTGCGCGGCATCGACATCGATCCTGTCAACCATCTGATCTACACCGTCGGCGCGTACTGGAACCGCACCTACGAGTTCTCCTACGACCCGGCCAAGGTCGCCGCCGGCACCGGCGCCTCGAGCATCGTCGGCAAGTTCGTGAACGAGTGGCGCAACACGGACGGCACCAACTTCGCCTCCGGCCACCAGCAGATGGACTCGATCCGGTTCCCCGCGGTCGACGGCCAGGGCAACGTGTACGTGGGCGAGACCTGGGGTTGCGACTCAGGGTGTACCGGCACGCCGTACGGCTACGGCGTGGAGAAGTACGCGCCCGGCGACATCTCCGCGTTCCCGTCGTGCACCGTCACCAATGCCACCACCGCGCAGAGCACCTGTGCCGGCGCTGCCAGGCTGCCGTGGGCGACCGGCCCGCAGCCGCCGCCGCGGGGCGGGTTCAACCAGCAGAACGGCATCGCCATCGATCCAACGGACAACTCGCTGTTCGTGGTCGATACGTTCGAGCAGCGCGTGCAGAAGTTCGACTCCACGTCCACGTGCACATCGGCAGCCAGCTGCCCGGCCTGGGAGCTGCAGTGGGGCTCGCGGCAGCCGGCCAGCCCGGCGTCGGACGGGTTCGGCTATCCGCGCGCGCTCACGTTCGGCGACGGCATGGTCTGGGTCGGTGACAACAACAACGCCGTGATCACGTTCAAGCCGGATGGCAGCTTCGTGCATCGCTACGGTTCGCAAGGACCGCAGCCCGGCATGTTCAAGGGCGGTGTGCAGGGAATCCGGGTCGAGAACGGCAAGGTCTACGCCACCGACGTGGCCGGCTGCCGCCTGCAGGTGTTCGACGAGGCGAAGCTGCTCAGCGCGTCCAGCATCGCCACCGCCCCGGCCGGGACGCTGCTGGAGAACCTGGGCAGCTGCGGATCGGGCGTCAACCAGATGACCGCTCCCCGCGGCGTCGCGGTCTCCCCGGACGGGAACACCGCGTACGTTGCCGAGACCGGCAACAACCGCATCAGCGTGTGGAACCTGAACACCAACTCGGCGACGACCGTGAAGCCGAGCTGTGGCGGCACGGGCCTGGCTCAGCCCTGGGGCATCACCTGGGATCCGAGCAAGACGTGGCTCTACATCGGCGACGTGAAGAACGCGCGGGTGGTTCGCTGGAACCCATCCAGCAACGCCTGCCAGGTCGTGGTTACGAGCAACGACCTGCCGCCCCAGTACCAGATGCTGGGCTCGAACTTCATCGAGTTCGACTCCAACGGTCTGATGTACGTGAGCGACAACGCCCGTCACATCTACGTGTTCCAGGTGACCGGCTAGCGGTACATCCTGATCCTGGCCACTGCTGCTGGGGCCGTACGCCTTCCGTTGGCGATGCGCCGCGAGCGGCGACTCGGTACGCTCGCTGCACTGAAGCACGAGCGACCGCATGATCGACACCAACACCAGAATCCGCCGAAACCCCGATGTCGTCTTCCGCCCGCTCGAGGACGAGCAGGGCGCCGTGCTGCTGCATATGCAGTCGGGCGAGTATCACGGCCTCAACGAGCTCGGCTCGCTGATCTGGGGGCTGATGGAGAACGAGACACGGTTTGCCGATCTGGTGGACGGCGTGCGGGCTGAGACGGAGGATGCGCCGACCTCGGTGGACGAGGACGTGTCCCGCTTCGTCGAGGACCTGAATGCGCGCGACCTCGTGCAACTGACGCCCTAGAGGGACCTCGGAACTCATCATTCCCGCAATCTGCGGGGTTGTTCGGAGAACCTGAACAGAACGCTGAGCGTCGGCTTACAGCTCGCGATTGCTCAACACCCACGTGCTGGCGGACGTCGCCCAGGGCGGAGTGTTCGAGGAGTGCTTTCCGCGACTCCGCGGGCGGGGTCGCACCTCACACGGGAGTGATCTTCACGCACTAGGCCGCGTGCGTCCGGATGCGCGACCGATCCGGGCGAATCGGCCCAGGATCAGGTCGTCCTCCTCATCGAACGACGAGGTGGCAAGCAGGGCCGTCGCGTAGACGAGGGTTGCGCCTGCCGCGCCGCCGATGATGGCGAGCGCGGCCGGCGCGGAATCCAGCAGAACGCGCAGGCCGGCCGCGGTCAACACGAACGCCGTCAGCGCCAACCCGACCGGCCGCGACCAGTCGCCGAACGGCTGCATGGCAAGCACCCGGTACACCTGCCACAGCCTGATCAAGTTCCAGATCACGATCGATATTCCCCAGGCCAGGCCGGCGCCGACCATGCCGTAGGGCGGGATCAGCGCCACGTTCAGGAGCACGTTCAGCACCAACGCGATCACGCTGTTCTTGAGCACCAGGTCGGCGCGCCCGATCATCGTCACCACGTGACCGCAGGGGCCGGTCGCGGCGTTCACCGTCTGCCCGATCGCGAGCAGCGCCAGAGGCCACGCGCCGCGAGCGTAGCTGGGGCCGTACAGGAGCGTCACGATCGGCAGCGCGAACAGGGTCAGGAACAGGAGCGGCGGGCAGCCGGCGATGGTCGACCACTTGGTAGCGAACCCGTACATGCGGTACAGCCCGGCGTGGTCGGAGAGCGCGTACAGCCGTCCGATCTGAGGTTGGAATGCGATCCCGATCGGCAGGATGAACATCATTCCGAACAGGACGGTGCGGGTCGCGATCGAGTAGACCGCGACATCGGCGGGCGGGCGCCACAGCCCCAGTAGCAGCGTGTCCGCCCACAGCAGCCCGACGCCGGCCAGCGATGCGCCCCACTGGTTGGCGCTGAACCGGATCAGCGCGCCGGTCTCGACGCGCGCGGCCTGCCGCAGCGTTCCGGTCACGCCGCGCGCCGCCAGGGCGGCCGCGGCAAGCGTCAGGTAGGACGCGATCGTGAACGCCACCGCCGTACCGGCGAGCCCGTAGCCGAGCGCCAGCGCGAGGGCCACCAGCGCCACTCGCAGCACGCCGTCGGCGACCTGGTCGACTACGACGAACGCCCTCATGCGGCCGGTGCCGCGGGTGGCGCCGATCAGCACCATCTGCAGCGTCACCGCCGGCAGCGACAGCACCATCACCCGCAGCACGTATTGCAGGTCGTGTGCGCCGAACAGGTCGGACAGCTGCGGTGCCAGCGCGAACACCAGCGCCGCGATCGCGATCGATGCCCCGCCGGCCAGCAGCACCGACAGCGCCACCGCCGCGCGCGCGCGGTCATGCTCCCCCCGCGCGCGGTGCACCGCCACGTAGCGGATCGCGGTTACGTCGAGGCCGAGCACGGCCAGCACCGACAGCAGCCGTACGGCCGCGAATCCTTCGAAGAAGATGCCCGCCGCATCCTGGTTCAGGGAGCGGCCGATCATCAGCACCAGGGCGAACTGCATGGCGTTGGCCGCGGCCAGTCCCACGAAGTTCATCGCCGATCGCTGGACGAGCGTGGTCGTCTCAGGCTTGGCTGCGTCGTCCACGGTCATCTGCGCTTCCAGTCTACGTGCGCCCCCCTGTGAGCGCGACGCCGAGGACTGCCGGGGCGTCTACGTCGACGGCACCTGTTCCAGCCGGGCGGCCAGGTCGTCGCAACGCCGCCGGATCTCGGGGTCGATCTCAAGCGGCCGCCGCTCGGGCGCTT
Organism: Gaiellales bacterium; assembly: GCA_035473255.1. Classification (GTDB taxonomy): domain Bacteria; phylum Actinomycetota; class Thermoleophilia; order Gaiellales; family JAICJC01; genus JAICYJ01. Next base: position 17,058 of record DATIOK010000110.1, on the reverse strand, counting down.
CACGACGCTCGATGTGCGCGGCCAGGGAGGCGTCGAACGGGAAGTCGAGAAAGGCGCAGAGCGCGCGCATGTTCCGGTCGGGGTCGGCCAGGAACCGGTCGTAGCAGGCCAGCGTGACGTCGTCGCGCTGGTCGAGCCCGCGTTCGAAGTACAGCGAGTTGCGCACGTACCAGAACAGGGCGGCGGCCGACTCGGGCGTCATCGTCGAGTAGTCGAAGCTCTCGACCAGCGACCGGTTCTCGGCCGACATGCCGCGCGCCTGCCAGCGGTGGTCGCCGCGGCCGGCCGCGATCTCGGTCAGCACGTCGAGGTTGTTGCTGCCGAACTTGGCCAGCGCCGAGCGCACCCGGCCGTCGACGTCGCGGTATGCCCAGATCGCGCGGCCGGGGCTGGGGGTGCCGAGCCTGTCCAGGATCTCGTCCACCCGGTGTGAGTCGCAGAGCGGCTTGAACAGCACGTAGCGGTGGCCCGAGCGCTTTACCAGGTCTCGCACCACCGGATCGGGCCGCAGCTGGAACCGCTGAAAGGCGTCGCCATCGTTCTCGTTTCGCACCTCGAACTCGGGCGATCGCTCCAGCCCGCGCACCAGCATGTTGGTGCCCGAGCGCTGCACGCCCACCAGATAGACCGGAACCGCGCCGGGGGCGACCGTGTGGGTTCGCCGCCACCGGCGCTTGCGCAGCGCCAGCGGTACTCGCTCCAGCGGGTTCAGCTGATCCTCCTCGATCAGCCGCCGGAATCCGTGCGCGCGGCCCCACTCCCAGTGGCGTCGCACCCGCATCCTGATCCAGCGCATGCGCGACTCTCGTCCGCTCTCAGTCTGCACGATCGGCAGTGTCGCAGAAGGGGTGCGTCGCCGGATGCGACAACGCGGTGCTCACAGGTCTGAGCTCGCTGTAAATAATCAGTAAGACTCGCGTCCAGCATGTAACGCAACTAGTGGGGATTGCCGATACAGCCTCCGTATCCAGGTGCATGCGCGGGGTGGGCGGGCGCCGCGCACGCAGCCACACCACCACTCGGGGGGATTCGTTGAAACGGTTACTTGCGGCCGCCGTGGCTGCGATCGCGACGCTGCTCATGGTCACGAACGCAAGCGGCACGAGCTCGATGAGCATGGCAAGCGTGGGATTTGCCAGCAGTGAGAACGGCATCCATCTATGGGCGCCGATGCACACGGCTCCGCAGAGGTTCACAACGCAGGCGGCTGCGGAGGACGCCGCCAGGCGTTTCGACTTGATCACGTTCAATCCAGCTCAGCTGGGCGGCTATGCCTCGGCGATGAAGGCTGCCAACCCCAACATGAAGCTGTACGTCTATCTGAACGGCACGTTTCTCTACAAGCGGCTGTACGGAACGGTCGACTCGTCGATGCTCGCGCACGACGCGCACGGCCGCGTGGTCTCATCACACGGGTACGGCAACTACCTGGCCGATCCGGGCGACCCCAACTGGGTCTCCTACGTGCAGCAGTCGTGCGCGAAGCTGCTGTCCGGGACGGTCTACGACGGCTGTTACCTGGATATGCTGGGCACGGCGCCGCTGTGGCGCGGCTACGCCACCGGCCTGCCCATCAACCCGGCCACCGGCCATGTCTGGACGAAGCTTGACTGGCTGAATGCGACCAGCGCGCTGGCCGCTAAGGTGGCGTCGTTCACCGGCAAGGCTGTGCTCGGCAATGGCATCGGCAACGGGCCACGGTACTTCGCACCGGGCGCGCCCAGCAAACTGTTGCTGAGCGGTGCGACCGGGGTCAGCGCCGAGGCCTGGACGCGGGAGGCGGGTGCTCCGCTGACCCGCTTCGAGCCGACCAAGGCCTGGGTACAGGACGTGGACATGCTGAGCGATGCGAGTTCCACCGGCGGTCTGGCGCTGACCATCACCAAGACCTGGACGGCCGGCACCGCCGCGCAGAAGGAGAATGCCCGCAGGTTCGCGCTGGCCAGCTTCCTGCTCGGCAATGACGGCAACTCGTACTTCTACTTCACGGCCAACAAGACCGATCCGGCCACGCTGGACGATCCGCTGTACCACCTGCAGATCGGCGCGCCGACCGGGCCCTACGTGGTGCAGAAGGGTGTCTACGTGCGCAACTTCACGAACGGGAAGGTCATGGTCAACACGACCGATTCGCCGGTCTCGATCGATCTGGGCGGTGCGTACCGCCGCTCGGATGGCAGCTTCGCGCTGGGTGCCACGCTGCCCGCGCACGGCTCTCAGATCTTCACCACCAGCTGATCGGTGTCCCCGGTTCACGGCCCCGGCGGGACTTCTCGCCGGGGCCCGGGCTGGCACGGTGGTCGACGGCTCGGGCGCCGTCTGGGTGTGCCTGGCCGGCAACGGCGTGCTGCGAGGTGTCCCCGCGCCGTAGCCCCGCTGGGCTCCGGTAGGCTCCCGGCCTGATGGCGGAGCACACCACCGAGGAACGGCTGCAGGCGCTCGAGCAGCTGCGCCGCGAGGCGCTGCACTCGGGCTCGCCACGCGCGGTCGAGCGGCACCGCGAGCGCGGCAAGCTGCTCGCCAGGGAGCGCGTGGAGCTGCTGCTCGACCCGGGTTCGTTCGTCGAGCTGGACGTCTTCGTACAGCACCGCAACCCGAACTTCAACATGATGGAGACCCGCCCCTACGGCGACGGCGTGGTCACCGGCCATGGCACCATCGAGGGCCGGCGGGTGTTCGTGTTCTCGCAGGACTTCACCGTGTTTGGGGGCAGCCTGGGCGAGGCGTTCGCGGAGAAGATCACCAAGGTGATGGACATGGCGCTGCGCTACCGATGCCCCATCATCGGCATCAACGACTCCGGCGGCGCGCGCATCCAGGAAGGCGTCGTCTCGCTGGCCGGCTACGCCGACATCTTCTTCAGGAACGTGCAGTCGTCGGGCGTGATCCCCCAGGTCTCCCTGGTGATGGGGCCGTGCGCCGGCGGCGCCGTCTACTCGCCGGCGATGACCGACTTCGTGATGATGGTGGAGCAGACCTCGCACATGTTCATCACCGGCCCCGAGGTGGTGAAGACGGTCACCGGCGAGGAGGTCAGCTTCGAGCAGCTGGGCGGTGCGCACACGCATGCCTCGCGAAGCGGCGTCGCCCACTTCACCGCCGCCGATGAGCGTGCGCTGATCGAGGACTGCCGGTACCTGCTCTCCTTCCTGCCCAGCTGGAACGGCGAGCAGCCGCCGTGGGAGCCGCCCGACGATCCGGTCGACCGGGAGGACACCGAGCTCGACCGGCTGATTCCCGACGAGTCGGCCAAGCCGTACGACATGCACGACGTGGTGCGCAGGGTGATCGACGACGGCGAGTTCTTCGAGGTGCACGCCGCCTGGGCGACCAACATCATCTGCGGATTCGCGCGCCTGGGCGGCCACCCGGTCGGCATCGTCGCCAACCAGCCGCGCTCGCTGGCCGGCGTGCTCGACATCGACAGCTCCACCAAGGCCGGCCGGTTCGTGCGCACTTGCGACGCCTTCAACCTGCCGGTGGTGACCTTCGTGGACGTGCCCGGGTTCCTGCCGGGCACCTCGCAGGAGTGGGGCGGCATCATCCGGCATGGGGCGAAGCTGCTGTACGCCTACTGCGAGGCCACGGTGCCGAAGCTGACAGTGATCACGCGCAAGGCCTATGGCGGCGCGTACGACGTCATGGGCTCGAAGCACATCGGCGCCGACTTCAACTTCGCCTGGCCGACGGCGGAGGTGGCGGTGATGGGTCCGGACGGGGCGGTCAATATCGTGTTTCGCAAGGAGCTGGAGGCGGCCGACGATCCGGTCGCGCGGCGCGCCGAGCTGGTCGAGGAGTACCGGGAGCAGTTCGCGAACCCGTTCACCGCGGCCGAGCGCGGCTACGTCGACGACGTGATCGAGCCGCGGCGGACGCGGCCGGCGCTGATCGCCGCGCTCGAGGCCTGTCGCGGTAAGCGGGCGGACTTGCCGGAGCGCAAGCACGGCAACATCCCGCTGTGATCCAGGTGCGGCCACAGGCCTCGGCGGCCCAGCGCCGGGCGATTGAACAGGCGCTGGTGCGGCTTTCACTCGTAGAATCCGCCGATGTTCAGCAAGGTGCTGGTGGCAAACCGCGGCGAGATCGCGATCCGGATCTTCCGCACGCTGCGCGAAATGGGAATCGCCTCGGTGGCGGTCTACTCCGAGGCCGACCGTGAGTCGGCGTTCGTGTCCTACGCGGACGAGGCATATCTGATCGGCCCCGGGCCGGCCGTCCAGAGCTACCTGCTGTCGGAGACGATCGTGCGCACCGCTCTGCGGAGCGGCGCCGAGGCGGTGCACCCCGGGTTCGGATTCCTGGCCGAGAACGCCGCGTTCGCCCGCGCCTGCGCGGCGGCCGGCCTGGTGTTCGTGGGGCCGCCGCCCGATGCGATCGAGGCGATGGGATCGAAGACCAGCGCGCGTGAGCTGATGGAACGGGCCGGCGTGCCCGTCATCCCCGGCACCAACTCCGCGGTGGACACCGTCGAGGAGGCGCTCCAGATCGCTCAGGGGATCGGCTATCCGGTGGCGGTGAAGGCGTCGGCCGGCGGCGGCGGTAAGGGCATCGAGGTCGCGGCCGATGCGGAGCAACTGCGGCGCGGCTACGAGTCCGCGCGGCGGCAGGGCAAGGCGTACTTTGCCGACGACAGTGTGTTCCTCGAGCGCTACCTGGAGCGGCCGCGGCACGTCGAGGTGCAGGTGCTGGCCGACAGTCATGGGTCGATCGTGCACCTCGGCGAGCGTGACTGCTCGATCCAGCGGCGGCATCAGAAGATCGTGGAGGAGACGCCGTCGCCGGCGGTTTCCCCGGAGCTGCGCGAGCGGATCGGAGCGATCGGGGTGGAGGCGGCGCGGGCCGTCGGCTACGTGAACGCCGGCACGGTCGAGGGGCTGCTGGACGCGGACGGCACCTACTACTTCCTGGAGATGAACACGCGCCTGCAGGTGGAGCACACGATCACCGAGATGGTGACCGGCCTCGATCTGGTGCGCGAGCAGCTGCGGATCGCGAGCGGGGAGCCGTTGTCGATCGCGCAATCGGACGTGACCCTGCGCGGGCATTCGATCCAGTGCCGGATCAACGCGGAGGATCCGGCCCGGGACTTTGTGCCGACGCCGGGACGGGTGACCCGCTACCGCGAGCCGGCGGGGCCGGGTGTGCGGGTCGACTCCGGGGTCGTCGAGGGCGCCTCCATATCGGAGTTGTACGACCCGATGATCGCAAAGCTGATCGTCTGGGACGCCGACCGCGAGCTGGCGCGGCGCCGGATGCTGCGGGCGCTGTCGGAGTTCGTGGTGGAGGGCGTGCATTCGCTGATCCCGATCCACCGGGCGATCCTCGAGCATCCCGAGTTCGCGGCCGGCGGAACCATGCACGACTTCGTCGAGGGTGGCGGTTACGCCCGTTCGCTGAAGCAGGAGCCGTCGGCTGACGGCGCCGCGGCCACGCCTGAGCCGCCCCGGAACGAGGCGCGCACGCTGGTCACGGAGGTTGACGGCGAGCGGTTCGAGGTGACGGTGTTGGCGCCGGAGCCTCCCGGCCGCAGTCGGCTGCGCGAGCGGCGGGCGCGGCTCGCGCGGCGCTCTGCGGGTGGGTCCGGTGCCGCCGACGTGATCCGCAGTCCGATGCAGGGGATGGTGCTGAAGGTGGCGGCGCAGGCCGGGGCCGAGGTGCAGGCGGGCGAGGTGTTGGTGGTGGTGGAAGCGATGAAGATGGAGAACGAGATCGTTGCGCCGCACGCCGGCACCGTGGAGGCGGTGGCGGTGGCTGAGGGCGACCAGGTGACCAACGGCCAGGAGCTGGTCAGGCTGGTGTGATCGGGAAGAGGGTCAGCTGCCGTGGCAGCGTTTGTACTTCTTACCGGAGCCGCAGGGGCAGGGATCGTTGCGGCCAACCTTGCCGCCGCCGAAGCGGGCGTCCAGCGAGGGCAGTCCCGCCGGCGTCTCGGCGATCGCCCCCAGGTCGCGGCTGGAGCGGATCCGTTCCAGCTCGCGCACGTCCTCGTTGTCGAGCGTCAGCACCAGCTCGACCGGCTCCGGTTCGGCGTCCAGCAGCCCCAGCTGGTCGAGCAGCGTCTCGGCGTCCGCGGTGGTCAGCCCCCGGGCGTCCGCGGGCAGGTCGATGCGGGACGGGCAGACCAGGCGGAACCGCTCCCAGCGCTCCTCGTCGGCCTCGCTGGGCCCGCGCTCGAGCCGCTCACGCAGCGCCCGGCGGTCGGCCGAGCGGCCGGAGCGGGCCTCGAGCGCGTCGATCAGCTCGAACGGCAGCCAGGCGGCCCAGCCGCTGTCGATCAGGTTGCTCATCCGGCCATGCAGTCTACGCGGCACCCGCGTATCGTCACGGGGCGAGGCTGCTCATGCGCGCCGCCCACACCTCCAGCGACAGCTCGACGCGGGTCTGCGGCAGGTCGAAGTCGAGGCCGTGGCGGGCCGAGAGCACGGCCAGGCGGTCGTACAGGCGCTGGCGGGCGATGCCCAGCCGCTTGGCGGCAGACGCCTTCGACCAGCCGGTCGCAACCAGGGCCTCCACCACGGCCAGGCCGGGCTCGTCGAACCGTGACTGCATGTGCCCGCCCGCCAGCACCTCCCGTGCCACCGGGGCAAGCGCCCCCAGATCCGACCCGAACCTGACCTGGGGGCCGGCGGCCGCCGCCACCAGGCAGGCCCGCTCCGCCGTCGCCAGCGCCTCCGTGATGTGCCACGGCTCCGTCCCGCAGGCCTCCAGCCCGACCGCCGTCACCTGACCGCGCCGGATCAGGTCGCGGGCCACGGCCCGTGGATCGGCTCCGGGCGCGATCGCGATCAACCCGCGCGGGCCGTCCACCAGCGCGTCCATTCCAAGCCGCTCCAGCCGCGCCAGCGATCCGCGGCCGTGGATCGCCCACAGACTGCCGCGCGACAGGTCGACGCCGACCGATCGCGCCCGCCGCATGATCTCCTGGCGGCTGCCCGCCCGGCCCTCGGCCAGTCGTTGCAGCAGTCGCGCCCGCTCCGCCGACGGCACCTCCTCGGCCGGCGGCTGCGCCGCCAGCGCCACCGACAGCAGGAACGCCGCCTCGTCCACCGCCAGCAGGTCGAGCTCGTCACCGCGCCGTGACAGCACGTGCAGCCGCGCTCCCGGCTGCACCGGCCGCGAGTGCAGGGCTGTCGGCAGGCGCTGGCGGTAGCGGTCGAGCGCCTCCAGGAAGGCGACGTCCAGCCCGGCCTCCGGGGCGCTCGCGATCGGCGTGCGGTCGGCGCGTTCGAGCAGCACCTGCGCCTCCAGCACCTCGCCCAGCGCCGCCACCAGGCCGGCGGGTCCCAGCCCCTCGCGCGCGGCCTCCCGCAGCTGCGCCTGCAGCGACACCGCTCGCCGCAGCGTGGCCAGCTCCCCCGATACCAGGCGCTCGTTCAGCACGTGGGTGATGTCGACGAACCGCACCGGGCGGCCGAACACGAGCAGCGGCAGGTCGTGCGACCGGCAGGCAGTGGTCAGCGCGTCCGGTGAGACGTGGCTGGGCTCGAGCCCGATCCCGGCTGCGCCCGCCCGTGACACCGCTGCGACCAGGGCGTCGACCTCGGCCGGTGCCATCGCCTCCAGCGCGATGCCGGTCGTGAGCAGGAACTCCCCGCCGCGCAGCATCCCGGTCACGGCCGGCGTTTCGAACACGTGCACCCATTCCACCCGGTTCCCCAGCCGGTGGCCGGCGGCGGCCACGCTCACATCCGCGTTGCGGAGCAGTTCGAGCGCAAGCACGTCCGCGACCGTTAGGACAGAGTGTCCGGATTCTTCGACCATTTGAGACACAGTGTACGCTGGTGTGGCGATGGCCCGCCTGCCACCATTGGGAGGCGAACCGATCCACGGAAGGAATCCCCCATGTCCCAGGCCGCCATCCAGGCGCGACTGCTCGGCAACTACATCAACGGCGACTGGCGCCCGGCCGCGGCCGGTGACCAGCTCGACGTGACCAACCCCGCCACCGGCGAGGTGCTGGCGCGGGTGCCGCTGTCGGGCGCCGACGACGTCGACGCCGCCGTCGCGGCGGCTCGCGCCGCCTTCCCGGCCTGGCGCAGCCGCTCCACGATCGAGCGCGCGCGCTGGCTGTTCGGCTTCCGCCAGGTGCTGGAGGCCCACCAGGACGAGATCGCCCGGGCGGTGACCCGCGAGATGGGCAAGACCTTCCCGGATGCCCGGGCCGAGGTGGGCCGCGCCATCGAGATGGTGGAGGCAGCCACCGCCGTCCCCCAGACCATGCAGGGCCGCGTGCTCGAGAACGTGGCCACGGCCGTCGACACCGAGACCTTCCGGCAGCCGGTCGGCGTCTGCGCCGCCATCGCGCCGTTCAACTTCCCGGCCATGGTGCCGTTCTGGTTCCTACCCTTCGCGATCGCCTGCGGCAACACGTTCATCCTCAAGCCCTCGGAGCAGGTGCCGCTGACGCAGGAGCTGATCTTCAACCTGCTGCACGAGCACGGCGGGCTGCCGGACGGCGTCGTCAATCTCGTCAACGGCTCGGTCGACGTCGTCAACGGCATCCTCGACCATCCCGGCATCGACGCCGTCTCGTTCGTCGGCTCGGCCACCGTCGCCCGCTACGTTTACGAGCGCGCGGCCGCCAACGGCAAGCGGGTGCAGGCGCTGGGGGGCGCCAAGAACTTCATGGTGGTGATGCCCGATGCCGTGATGCCGAAGACCGTCGGCAACATCATCGGCAGCGCGTTCGGCGCCGCCGGCCAGCGCTGCATGGCCGGGTCGGTCGTGATCGCGGTGGGCGACGCCAAGGTGCCGCTGATGGAGGAGCTGGTGCCCCGCACCCGGGAGCTGGCGGTCGGCGACGGACTGGACGACGGCACCGACGTCGGCCCGGTCGTGTCGTGCGCGTCGCGCGATCGAATCCTGGAGTGGATCGAGCGCGGCATCGGCGACGGCGCCAGGCTGGCCGTCGATGGCCGCAGCCCGTCCGCCAACAGCGAGGGCGCGTTCGTCGGCCCCACCATCCTGGACGCGGTGACGCCGGACATGGACGTGGCCCAGGAGGAGATCTTCGGGCCGGTGCTGTCGGTGATCCACGCGGCGTCGCTGGAGGAGGCGATCGAGATCGTGAACGCCAGCCGCTACGGCAACGGCACATCGATCTTCACCGAGTCCGGCGCGGCCGTCCGCCGCTACCGCCACGACGTCGAGGTGGGGATGATCGGCGTCAACGTGGGCGTCGCCGCGCCGGTCGCGTTCTTCCCGTTCTCGGGCTGGAAGGGCAGCTTCTTCGGGGACCTGCACGCTCACGGGCCCGACGCGGTCGAGTTCTACACGCGCAAGAAGACGGTCACATCGCGCTTCTTCTCGGGAGGCGAGACGGGCCGCTTCTTCACCGAGCAGGGAGATCGCTAGGTGGTGGAGGAACCGACCATCCAGTCACGCGCTGCCGCGGTAGCTCTCCTTCAGCACGGACAGGTACCCGAACGACTCGCTGTCCTGCACCCCCGGCACCGTCGGCAGCCGGCGGTGCATGAAGTCGAGCAGGTGCTTGTTGTTGCGGCAGGTGATCTCGGCCAGGTAGTCGAAGCGGCCGGTGCTGGCGATCAGGTAGGTGACCTCGTCCAGCGCGGTCAGCGCGTCGGCGGCGGCCTGCAGCTGGGCCTTGTCGACGCGCAGCCCCAGCATGCACACCGCGTCGTAGCCGATCAGCAGCGGGTTGGTGACGGCGGTGATCTGCATGACGCCGTCGGCGGTCAGGCGTGCGACGCGCTGGCGCACGGTCGCCTCCGAGACGTCCAGCTCCTCCGCGATCTTGACGAACGACTTGCGGCCGTCCTCGACCAGCGAGTCGACGATGCGGTGGTCGAGGTCGTCAGTCATGTCACGAACTACGATATTCGTAGAAGCCAGCGCCGTCAATACGAATTGCGTAGACTTGCGGCCGTGCCCGCAGAGACCTCCCAGACCGGGCCAAAGGCCGCATGAGCTCTACCATCTCGCCCCTGCTGCGGACCGACCTGGACGGGGTCTTCCGGCCGCGGTCGGTTGCGATTTACGGCATCTCGGAGCGGACGTCGCAGCGGATCGCCGAGAACATGACGGTGCCCGGCGTGCCCTTCTACGGGATCAATCCGACCAAGGCCGACGCCTGCGGAGTGGTCTGCTACCCGACGATGGCCGACTGCCCCGAGGTGCCCGAGATGGTCGTGATGGGCGTCGGGCACGGCCGCATCGAGGCGGCCATCGACGACGTCCTGTCGGTGCCCGGCGTGCGGGCGATCATCACGCCCGGGCTGGGCAACGAGGCCGGCCCGGTCGAGGGACCGCGCATGAGCGCCCTCGTCAGCGAGCGGGTGCGCGATGCGGGCATCGCGATGATCGGCCCCAACTGCATGGGCGTGGCCACGCCCGGGTACCCGTCGCCCTGGATCGGCAGCCTGCATCCCACGTTCGTGGCGGGACCGGTGGCGACCATCGCCCACTCGGGGTCGATCGGCGAGATCCTGGTGTCGCTGGGCCCGCGCATCGGCTTCCGCACCGTCGTCTCGGCAGGCAACGAGACCGTCACCGACGTGGCCGACATGGTGGCATTCTTCGCCGACGACCCGGACACGCGCGTGATCGGCCTGTTCCTCGAGGCGGTGCGGCGGCCGGCCGCGTTCGAGCAGGCGCTGCAGCGGGTGGCCGAGGCCGGCAAGGTTGCGATCGTGCTGAAGGTGGGCACGTCGGAGATGGGCGCCAGGGCTGCCCTCACCCACACCGGAGCGATGGTCGGCAGCGACCAGGTGTTCTCCGGGATGCTGCGGTACTACAACGCGATCCGGGTCGACGACTTCGGCCACTGGCTGGAGCACCTGGAGGTGTTCTCCCGGGCGACGCCCCCGCGCGGCCGCCGGATCGGCGCGGTCACGAACTCGGGCGGCGAGGGCGAGTACTTCGCCGACAAGGCCGAGCAGGCGGGCATCCCGCTGCAGGAGTTCTCGCCCCAGCTGAAGGCGCGGATCGTGGCCGAGTTCCCGAACTTCAGCGGCGTCGGCAACCCGGTCGACTGCTGGGCGATCGACGACGACAGGATCGTATTCCCGCGCGTATTCGAGCTGATGGCCGAGTCCGGTGAGTTCGACGTGCTGGTGTCCGACATCGACCACAGCCAGTGGCTGCACGCGGGCGAGCGCGAGCTGGCCACCAACATCGCCAACGACCTGCGCGCGGCCTGCCACCGGACCGATCTGTTCCCGTGCGTGATCACGGTCACCACCGCCGACCCCCCGATCGAGGACATCGAGTGGGCCCGGCAGCACGACATCCCGCTGCTGAAGGGCACGCTGCCCGGGCTGCTGGCGCTGGCCGCACGGCTCGCGCATCGGCAGCGCGTGCCGGCGTCGCGCCTGCTGCCGGCCGCCCCGCCGCTGCCCGGCGCCGGTGACCTGCCGGAGCTGGAGTCGGCCCGGATCGCCGCGTCCTACGGCCTCTCGTATGTGCGCGCCGAGCGCTGCGCGACCGCTGACGAGGCCGCGGCGGCCGCCGAGCAGATCGGCTACCCGGTCGTCGTCAAGATCGACAACGTCGCCCACAAGGCCAGGGTCGGGGGCGTGGCGCTGGGCCTGGCCGACGCCGCCGGAGTGCGTGAGGCGGCCCGGCGGATGGGCGGGCGCGTGATCGTGGCCGAGCAGGTGCTGGGCGGCGTCGAGCTGATGATCGGCGTCACCCGCGACCCCGACTTCGGCGCCACCATCTCGGTCGGCGTCGGCGGCGGCCTGGCGGAGGCGCTGGAGCTGATCACCCACAGCCTGGCTCCTTTGGATGCCGACGGCGCCCGCGCGCTGGTTTCGTCGCTGCCCGTGATCGAGCGGCTGCTGGGCGGCGTGGTACCCGATCACCTGATCGAGGCGATCGTGGCGGTCTCGCGTCTGGCCGCGGAGCACCCCGAGATCTCAGAGATCGATGTCAACCCCCTGCTGGTCTCGCCCGAGCGCGCCGTCGCGCTCGACTGCCTGATCGTGCTGGACAACCCCGAGGAGCGAGCCGCATGAGCGAAGCCGTTCTCTACGAGACCCGTGGCCCCGCGGCCTGGGTGACGCTGAACCGCCCCGAGAAGCTGAACGCCCTGAACGGGGCGGTGCTGGAGGGGCTGCACGCCGCGCTCGACCGGGCGGTGGCCGACGACGAGGTGAAGGTGGTGGTGGTGACGGGGTCCGGCGAGCGCGCGTTCTCGGCCGGCTATGACCTGTCCGCCGAGGCCGCCCACTCCGACATCGCGGCGCATGAGTGGCACGAGGTGCTGGCCACCGACATCGACGCGACCATGAAGCTGTGGGCGCTGCCGAAGCCGACCATCGCCGCCGTGCGCGGCTACTGCCTGGCGGGCGGCTGTGAGCTGGCGATGGCCTGCGACATGATCATCAGCACCGAGAGCGGCCGCTTCGGGGAGCCCGAGATCCGGTATGGATCGGGACCGGTGACGCTGCTGATGCCCTTCCTGCTGGGCCAGAAGAAGACCAACGAGCTGCTGTTCACCGGCGACATGATCGACGCCCAGGCGGCGGAGCGAGCCGGGATGATCAACCGCGTCGTGGCCGAGGACGAGCTGGACGCGGAGGTGGAGGCGCTGGTGCGCAAGATCGCGCCGACGCCGCTGCCGGTGCTGCGTCTGACCAAGATCGCGTTGGTGCGGGCGTACGAGGCGATGGGGCTGCGGGAGGCGGTCAACATGAATCTCGATCTATCGTCCATGTTGAACGCGGCCGACGCGCCGGAGCAGCGAGAGTTCATGCAGATCGTTCAGTCGAGTGGGCTGAAGGCCGCGCTCGCCTGGCGTGACAACCGCTATGGAGAGGTACTAGGGGGTGTGAAGTCGTGAGCGCAACAAGCACTATTGATCCCGCCCGGCTGGCCAGCGTGATCGAGGCCGAGGAGGCCACGTTCAACGAGCGGCACAAGCATTCGCGCGAGATGACCGAGCGGGCCCGCCGGTCGCTGGCCGGGGGCGTCGCCTCCAGCTGGCAGGACACCGAGCCGCATCCGATCTACCTGGCCGAGGGACACGGGTCGAAGGTGGTCGACGTCGACGGCAACGAGTACGTCGACTTCCACAACGGCTACGGCGCGATGGCCGTCGGCCATGCGCATCCGCGCATCGCGGAGGTCGTCTCCGAGCGCGTCCGCCTCGGCACCCACTTCGCGCAGCCGACCGAGGACTCGATCGCCGTCGCGGAGCACCTGCAGACGCGCTTCGGCCTGCCGCTGTGGCGGTTCGGCAACTCCGGCACCGAGTCGACGCTCGACGCCGTGCGGCTGGCGCGTGCCTACACCGGACGCGACATCCTGTTCAAGATCGAGGGCTCCTACCACGGGCACCACGACGCGCTGATGGTGTCGGTGGCGCCGCCGGCCGACAAGATCGGCCCCTATGACGATCCCGTGTCGGTGCCTCAGACCCTGGGCCTGCCGGCCGACTACGTGAAGCTGACCAGGGTGGTGCCGTTCAACGACCTGGAGGCGCTCGAGCGCACGCTCAACCGCTACAAGGGCCAGGTCGCCGGCATGATCGTGGAGCCTGCGATGATGAACGCCGGGTTCGTGCTCCCCGAAGAGGGCTACCTGCAGGGAGTCAAGGACCTGCTGCACGAGTACGGCGCGCTGCTGGTGTTCGACGAGGTCAAGACCGGTGCCACGCTCTCCTACGGCGGCGCCGTCGAGGCCTTCGGCGTGACGCCCGACCTGCTGTGCCTGGCCAAGTCGGTCGGCGGCGGGTTGCCCTGCGGGGCGATCGGCGGCACCGACGATGTGATGGGCTGGATCGCGGACGGCAAGATCGACCAGGTCGGCACGTTCAACGGCAACCCGCTGACCATGGCCGCGATGCACGCGACGCTGACCGAGATCCTGGTGCCGGACGCCTACACCGAGTTCTCGCGCCTGGGCGAGATCCTGCGCGAGGGGTGCGATGGCGTGATCGAGAGCAACGGGCTGGCCGGCTACACGACCGTGCTGGGTGCCCGCGGCGCCGTCACCTACCGAGCCGAGCGCGTCCGCAACTACCGTGACTACCTCGAGGTGTCCGACCAGCTCGCGTACGTGAACTGGCTGGCGCAGTTCAACCGCGGCGTGTTCATGGCGCCGTGGGGCAAGTCCGAGAACTGGACGCTGTCGGTGCAGCACAGCGAGGAAGACGTTCGGCGCTACGTCGACAACTTCGAGTATCTCGGGAAGGCGCTATCCGCATGAAGGCGGTCGTCTTCGAGGAACACGGCGGCACCGAGGTGCTGAGCTACACCGACATCCCCGAGCCGGAGCCCGGGCCCTACGAGGTGTTGATCGAGGTGAAGGCGGCCGGAGCCAACTTCAACGACATCTGGGCCCGGCGAGGGATGCCGGGCATGAAGGTGATCTTCCCTCACGTCTCCGGATCGGACGTGTCGGGCGTGGTGGCCGCGCTCGGATCGGAGGTGACGGGCACCGGCTTTGGCTCCTCGTCATTGCAGGTCGGCGACGAGGTGGTCGTGCACCCCGGCCTCTCCTGCCGCACCTGTGACTTCTGCGTGACCGGACAGGAGTTCTTCTGCCGCCAGTTCCGGATCTGGGGTTTCCAGAGCGGGCCCAACGACGGAGGTCACTCCGAGTACGTGACGATGCCGGCGGTGAACGTCCTGCCCAAGCCGTCCAACCTCAGCCACGAGGAGGCGGCATCGATGCCGCTGGTGCTTGAGACGGCCTGGCGGATGCTGGTCAGCCGGGCCAAGGTGCAGCCCGGCGAGCACGTGCTGATCTGGGGCGGCGTGGGCGGCCTTGGCACCATGGCCATCCAGATCTGCCGGATGTTCGGCGCCAACCCGATCCCAGTCGTGGGCAGCGCGCAGAAGGTGGCCAAGGCCGAGCAGCTGGGCGCGGTCAACGTGATCGACCGCTCCAGCCAGGACGTGGTGGCCGAGGTCAAGGCGATCACCGGCAAGGCCGGCGCCGACATCGTGTTCGAGCACTCCGGCCAGGAGACGTGGCCGACCTCGATGGCGGCGCTGCGCTGGGGCGGGCGGCTCGTCGTGTGCGGCGCGTCGACCGGTTTCGAGGCCGTCACCGACCTGCGCCTCCTCTGGAACAAGCAGCAGAACCTGCTGGGCTCGCACCTGTCCAACAAGGCCGAGTTGTCGGCGGCGCTGCGGGCGGTCGAGGCGGGTTCGATCAAGCCCGTGATCGATCGTGTGCTGCCGCTGTCCGACGTTGCCTCGGGCCAGCAGCTGATGGAGGACCTGCAGGTGCAGGGGAAGGTGGTCTACGTCCCCTGAGCCGATCGACCCCGTCCCGCGACGGCCCCGGTAGCGTGCGGGCATGCTGAACCTGGCCGTCGTGGGGCACGTCGAGTGGGTCACCCACACCAACGCGCCGTTCATCCCGCCGGCCGGGGAGATCGTGCACCTGACCGACCCGCTGGTCCAGCCCGCGGGCGGCGGAGCGGTGACGGCGGCTGCGCTGGTGCGGATGGGCGCCGCCGTACAGTTCTTCACGGCCGCCGGCGAGGACGTGCCGGTGGTGGAGGCGATGGAGGAGCTGGGGGTGCGGACGTACGCGGCGTCGCGGCCGGGCCGGCACACCCGCACGCTGGTGATGCGCGACCCGAGCGGCGAGCGCACGATCTGCGTGATCGGCGCGAACCTGCACCCCGCCGCCGAGGATCCGCTGCCCTGGGGCTCGCTGGCGGACTGCGACGGCGTCTACTTCACGGGCTCCGATCCGGCCACCCTGCGCCTGGCCAGGCAGGCCCGGGTGCTGGTGGTGACGGCGCGCCGGTTCGACGTGCTGACCGAAAGCGGGGTGCAGGCCGACGTGCTGGTCGGCAGCGGCAGCGACCGCGGCGAGCAGTACGACCTGGGACGCCTGGACGTACAGCCGCGCCACGTGATCGTGACCGACGGCGAGCGCGGAGGCACCGGGTATCGGGCGGTGCCGCCGCCGGCCGCGCGGGTCGACAGCTACGGCGCCGGTGACACGTTCGTGGCCGGCTTGCTGTTCGGGTTGGCGGATGGCCGGGCGCTCGCCGATGCCCTGGCGCTGGCCGCCGAGCAGGCCGCCGAGGCGGTCACCTGGCGCGGTGCGTATCCCGCGCAAGGCCCCCGAGTGAGTTGGTAGGCTTCGCCTCCGTGAGACGCCCTCTGGCAACGCTCGTAACCGCCGCCGTGCTGGGCGCAGCGGGACTCACCGTATCCGGCTGTGGCGTCCAGAGCGGCGTCGCCGGGTCCGGGCAAGCCGATCTCGCGAACGGCAAGAAGCTGTTCATCACCACCTGCGGAGGCTGCCACACGCTGGCGGACGCCGGTACCAAGGGCACGATCGGCCCCAACCTGGACGAGGCATACATGGAGCCGCGGGCCGAGGGCTTCGAGGACTCGTCGTTCGAGGCGCTGGTGCGCGAGCAGATCATGCTGGGGTTCCCCTACGCACACCCGACGCCGATGCCCGCGAACCTGCTCAAGGGCCAGGACGCCCAGGACGTCGCCGCCTACGTGGCGTCGGTGGCGGCGGTTCCTCAGCCCTCGGGCGCCAGCACCCAGTAGCGCCGTGGTCACCGAGACGATCGCGGTGGCGGGCATGACCTGCGGCGGCTGTGAGCAACGAGTGCACGACGCCGTGATGGCGCTGCCGGGGGCGGTGTCGGTGACGGCTGAGCACATCGGCGACGAGATCGAGGTCACGTACGACCCGGCCCGTCTAGATGTGAAGGCGATCCGCGGAGCGATCGCCGCTGCCGGCTTTCGCCCGTCGCCGTGACCGGCGCAACCATGGGAGCGAGGCGCAGGCGGTATGGACTGCCTTTACAAATACCTAACCAAAATGGCGATCTTTCCTGACAACACACATGGAGAATCGCCTGCGGACGCTGCGATCGAACGTGCCCACACCTCGCAGCTACCTGCCTCCTCCGACGGCCCGCAACTTGCGGGTCGTCGGTCTTTCTAGGGACGGATCGCGACGAGGGCGCCGGTGCAGGTGAAGCCCGCCGCCTCGACCGCGGCGCGCAGCGCGTCCGGATCGACCCGGCCTGCGTCATACTCCAACTCGACCTCGTCGCCGATGTGCTCGGCGGTCGCCCGGCTGACGCCGGGCACGGCCTCGAGCGCCTCC
>DATIOK010000109.1:0-16226 GCA_035473255.1 Gaiellales bacterium | reverse complement strand
GACTTCGTCGCCTCGGCGGAGGCGCTGGGGGTGCCCCGCATCCGGATCCTGGGGCGTGAGCTGCTGCCCAACATCCTCAGCCCGCTGATGGTCGAGATGAGCCTGCGGCTGACCTACTCGATCGGGCTGATAGCGGGGCTGGCCTTCCTCGGATTCGCCACCAGCAGCAACGGCGCCAACTGGGGCACCATGATCAACCAGAACCGGATCGCCGTCCAGGCGCAGCCCTGGGGCGTCGTGCTGCCGGTGATCGCGATCGCCCTGCTGACCATCGGAACGGGGCTCGTCGGTGACGGCATCTCGCGAGCCGCGGCCGGCATCGACCGCGGACGGTCGACGGGATGACCGACGACCGAATCGCCCCCGACGCCCCGTCCATCGTCGTCGCCGGATTGCGCATCGAGCTGGCCGGAACCGGGCTCGACGTCGTCGACGACGTCAGCTTCACGATCTCGCCCGGCCAGGTGATGGGCCTGGTGGGCGAGTCCGGCTCCGGGAAGACCACCGTCGGCCTGGCGCTGCTCGGGCACGCCCGGCGCGGAGTGGAGATCGTGGCCGGCAGCGTGCGGATCGACGACGTCGACGTGCTCGCCCTCTCGGAGGAACAGCGGCGCCCGCTGCGCGGCCGCGTGGTGTCATACGTGCCGCAGGATCCCGCCGCCGCGCTCAACCCGGCACTTCGCATCGGCACCCAGCTTATAGAGGTGCTCGAGGCCCACGACTTCGGCACGAGCAGCGCTGACCGTAACGACCGTGTCGCCGAGATGATGCGCGAGGTGGCGCTGCCCGACGATCCCAAGTACCTCCGTCGCTACCCTCACGAGCTGTCGGGCGGCCAGCAGCAGCGGGTCGGGCTGGCGATGGCGTTCGCCTGCCGCCCGCGCCTGATCGTGTTGGACGAACCCACCACCGGGCTCGACGTGACCACCCAGGCCCACGTCCTGAACACGGTGCGCGACCTGGCCGCGGCCCACAGAGTGGCGGCGCTGTACGTCAGCCACGACCTCGCTGTGGTGTCGACCCTGGCGGAGCGGGTGGCGGTGATGTACGCCGGCCGGCTGGTGGAGGTGGGCGAGTCATCGGAGCTCTTCGCCAACGCCGCTCATCCGTACACCCGGCGGCTGGTGGGCGCGATACCGCGCCTGGCCGGAAGCCGGGAGCTGATCGGCATCCCGGGGCGAGCGCCGTCGCCCGGCACACGCCCCAGCGGTTGCGCCTTCGAATCACGGTGCGCATTCGTCAAGGACGAGTGCAGACTGGAGCTGCCGCCGCTGCGGGCACTCGACGACGGCCACATGGTGCGCTGCCTGAGGGTCGAGGCGGTACGGGCCAATCCGATGCCGTTCGCGGGCGAGGCGATCGCGATCTCCATGCCGCACGGAGAAAGCGTGCTCAGCGTGCAGCAGATGTCGGCCGGCTACCGAGGGGTAACCGTGCTACACGACATCAACCTCGAGCTCGCGCCCAGCGAGTGCCTGGCGCTGGTCGGCGAGTCTGGCTCGGGGAAGACCACGCTGGCCCGCTCAATCGCGGGGCTGCACGCCGAGCGGTCGGGCCGCATCGTGCTGCATGGGGAGGAGCTCGTGGAGGTCGCCCGCAACCGCTCGCGGGAGTCGCGCCGCCGGCTGCAGTACATCTTCCAGAACCCGTACGGCTCGCTCAATCCGCGGCGCACGATCGACCAGATCGTGCGCCAGCCGCTGGAGGTGTTCGGGATCGGCGGCAGCGAGGCGAACGCGCGGGTGGACGAGATGCTGGAACGCGTGTCGCTGACCTCGGCCTACGCCTCGCGGTATCCCGATCAGCTGTCCGGCGGCGAGCGCCAGCGGGTCGCGATCGCACGCGCCCTGGTGTCGCGCCCTGACGTGCTGATCTGTGACGAAGTCACCTCCGCACTCGACGTCAGCGTCCAGGCGGCGATCGTCGAGCTGCTGGGTGAGCTGCAAAAGAGCCTCGGCCTGGCGATGCTGTTCGTGACCCACAACCTGCCGCTGGTGCGCTCGATCGCTCAGCGAGTGGCGGTCATGAGCGCGGGGCGGATCGTCGAGCTGGGAGCGGTCGACTCCGTGCTGCTCGAGCCCAGCGACGACTACACCAAGCGGCTTCTGTCCGACACGCCGTCGCTGGAGGCGGTGCGGTCGTGACAGCCGGCGGGACGGCCGTCCAGGGGACGGTCGCCCCGGGGTTCGAGCCTGTCGGTGACGCGTTCGAGCGGAACCTGGTCGAACGTGCTGACGGCGGGTGCGCACTCGCCGCGGTCGTGGACGGGCTGACCGTCGTCGACCTGTGGGGCGGCAGCGCGGACGCGGCGGGCCGGCCCTGGCAACGGGACACCGCGGCCGTCATCTTCTCGGGCTCGAAGGGAGTGGTCGCGACCTTGTTGCTGCTGCTCTACCAGCGGCGGTTGCTCGAGCCGACCGCGCCGGTGGCCGATCTGTGGCCCGAGTTCGGGGCGGCCGGAAAGGACAGGATCACGGTCGCGCAGCTGTTCGCGCACGCCGCAGGTGTGCCGGGGCTGCTGGAGCCGATCGACCGGTCGCAGCTGGCGCACCCAGACCAGCTCGCCGCCAGGATCGCGGCGGAGCCTCCGCTGACCGAGCCGGGGCGGCCGTGCTACCACGCACTGACCTACGGTTGGCTGGCCGCCGAGATGGTACGCAGGGTCGACGGGCGCAGCATCGGCCGGATGCTGGCCGACGAGCTTGCCGAACCGCTCGGCCTTGACATCGCGATCGGCGTCGCCCCCTCAAGCCCGCTCGCGGCGAACCTGGCGACCGTTCGCCCGGCGCCCGACTACGCGCTGTCCGCGTACCTCAACGACGATCCCGATCCACGCCTGAGTCTTGTCTACGGCAACCCGCCGCTGGGACCGACCGCCTGGAACGATCCGGAGTTGCTGGCGCTCGAGGTGCCGGCGGTGAATGCGGTCGCGACCGCTCGCTCGCTGGCGGTGGCGTACGGCGCCCTGGTCAGATCGGAGGATCCACTCGTGTGGCCGGAAACGGTCGCGACCGGACGCAGCGAGGCCAGCTGCGGAGACGATCCGCTGTCGGGGCGGCCGCTTCGGTTTGGCCCCACCGGGTACGAGCTGGCGGGCACGCCCAGCGAGCTTGGCCCGCCCCAGGACGCGTTCGGTCACACCGGCGCCGGCGGAGGCTCGCACGGCGCCTGGCCGTCGCTTCGCACAGGATTCTCGTACGTGACCGCCGACCTGCGTCCGGAGAACGCCGACGGACGCGCTCGCGACCTGCTCCGGGCATTGCACACGGCGATCACCGCATGACGCCCCGACCCCCGAACATCCTGCTGGTGGTCGCCGACCAGCTGGCCGCCGCGGCCCTTCCGGCCTATGGAAATGCGGTCGCGCACGCGCCCGCACTGACCGCTCTCGGGGCAGCCGGCACGGTCTTTGATGCGGCGTACTGCGCGTCGCCGCTGTGCGCGCCTGCCCGAGCCGCGATGCTGACCAGCCGGCTCCCGTCCGAGACCGGCGTGTACGACAACGCGTCTGAGCTGGCCGCCGGCCAGCCCACGATCGCGCACCTGCTGCGCGCATCCGGATATCGCACCGCGCTCGCCGGCAAGATGCACTTCATAGGCCCCGATCAGGTGCACGGGTTCGAGCAGCGGCTGACCACCGACGTCTATCCATCGGACTTCGAGTGGACGCCTGACTGGACGCTGCCCCCGGATGAGCGCCTGGCCTGGTACCACAACATGGCCAGCCTGCGGCAGACCCGTGTCACGGAGGCGGCCATGCAGACCGACTACGACGACGAGGTCGGGTTCGAGGCCGCCCGCCACCTGCGCGACACGGCCCGGCTCGGCGACGGTCGCCCGTTCTTCCTGACGGTGTCGTTCACGTGCCCGCACGACCCCTGGGAGGTGAGGCGCGCGCACTGGGATCTCTACGACGGTGTGGACATCGGCCACCCCACGGTGGACGTGATTCCGCGAGACCGGGCCGACCCTCACAGCATCCGCCTGAGGGACATGTACCAGGCCGACCAGGATCCGCTGACAGCGGAGCAGGCGGCCACCGCCAGGCGCGGATACCTCGCCGCGGTCAGCGAGCTCGACCAGCGCATCGGCGAGTTGCTCGGGGTGCTCGACCGCACCGGCCTGGCGATGGACACGATCGTGCTGTTCACGGCCGATCATGGGGAGATGCTCGGCGAGCGCGGCCTCTGGTACAAGATGTCGTTCTTCGACGGCTCCGCGCGGGTTCCGCTGATGGCTGCGGGACCGGGCATCCGTACCGGGCGCATCGAGGCGCCGGTGTCGCACCTCGATCTGGCGCCCACCATCGCCGCCCTGGCCCGCGTCGAGCCGGCGGAGGCGGAGTTCTCCGGTGTCAGCCTGGCGGCTGCGCTCACCCGTGGCGAGGAGCCTCCCGGGGAGGTTGCCGCCGAGTACCTGGCCGAAGGGGTGACGGCGCCGGCGCTGATGGTACGCAGGGGCCGGTTCAAGTACATCCGCTGCGGCGACGATCCCGAGCAGCTGTTCGACCTCGCCAAGGATCCGCTGGAGCTGCACAATCTGGCGTTGGAGGGCACACCGCCGGCAGCACTGACGGAGCTGCGCGACGCGGCCGACAGGCGCTGGGATGGGGCTGCCATCGAGCAGCAGGTGCGCGCCAGCCAGCGGCGACGGCGGGTCGTCCACCGCGCGCTCGCCGCCGGCGCGTACACCCCGTGGGATCATCGGCCGCAGCGCGATCCATCGCTCGAGTACGTGCGCGGCGAGGCATCGGCGCACCAGCGACCGGGGCAGCTACGCCCGCGCGGGGGGCTGCCGGGATAGGCCGCCATCGCGGATGGCGAGCGCGACCCCGGGAACGTCGGTGATCACGCAGCCGACCGCGGCGTCGCGCAGCATGCCGGCCAGCACGCGAGTCTCGTTCACCGTCCACACCACCAGCGGCCCTGATCTGGCTGCCGTTGACCGTAACGCGTCGGTGACCTGCGACACGTGCGGGCAGAGCAGTTGTGCCCCGCACGCAGCCGCCCGGCCCCGCAGGTCGCGCCCGTGATCATGCGGGCCGATCAGGAGACCGGTCGTGATCGCCGGATCGAGCTCACGCAACCTCGCAAGAGCGGCCGGAAGGAACGATGTCAGGATCAGCCCAGCCGGTCGCGGGTCGACCGCATGCAGCACCCGCTCCTCATAGCCCGCCTCCTTCAACTCCAGATCAAGCGCGATCCGTCCGGACGCCAGCCGCACCAGGTCGTCCAGCCTGACCGGGGTGGACGCGGCAAGCGCCGGATCGTGGGACAGGACCAGCCTGTCGCCGGCCAGGCGCACGTCGGCCTCGATCATGTCGGCCCCGAGCGCAATCGCCGCCTCGAACGCGGCCAGCGAGTTGTCAGGAAGCTGTGCGCTTGCGCCCCGGTGCGCACAGATCAGGGTTGTCGCGGTGTTCACGGCGACGGCCCGGGCGAGCCGATCGCCGCGGCCACACGTTCACGGATCTCCTGGTCAGCATGGCCGCGCAGACCGACCGTCGTACGCCGCAGCAGCACGTCGTCGACGGTGGCCGCCCATTCATTGCTGACCGCGTAGGGCACCTGCGCCCAGATATCCGGGCCGTCCGCGTGGATGCGGCCCACGTCCTGGCCGTCCGATCGGTCGAGCAGCTCGAGCGCCGACGTTCCGTAGTTGCGGGCCAGATTCGCGACGACGTCGTCGGGCAGCGCAGGGTGCCGCCGCGCGAGCGACCGTTCGACCAGCACCGGAGGCGCAGCTCCGGGCAGCGGCCGCACCGGCAGATCGACGCGCCTCCCCGCTCCCAATCGGCCGAGCGCGAGACGAGCCGCGTCACGGCCGATCGCTCGCCACATCGTCAGCTTCCCGCCGGCCACCGAGACCATTCCCGCCGGGCCGCGGCTGACGACCGTGCCCCGGCGGATGCGACTCGTTGCACCCGCCGACAACGGCAGCACCCGGAGACCCGCCATCCGGGAGACCACGAGACTCGGATCAACCGCATCGCGACGCAACGCGACCGCCGCCTCGTCCAGGATCCGGGCGGCGTCCTGATCGGTGGCGGCCACCGAGCTCGGGTCGCCGGCGAACTCGTCGTCGGTCGTTCCGAGCAGCAGCAGCCCCTGCCACGGCACCGCGAACGAGACCCGGCCCTCGGACAGCGGCGTGGTCACCGCGGCGCTCCAGCCGTCACCTCCGCGCAGGAGCAGGTGCACACCCTTCGACAGGCGGACGCTCGTCCCCGCACTCGGCGATTCCAGCCTGCGCACCTCATCCACCCAGGGTCCGGCGGCGTTCACCACCGCCGTGGCCGAGACCATGAACGACGCCCCGCCAAGCCGATCGACCAGGTCGGCACCGGCCAGCCGCTCGCCGCTGAACCGCAGACCGACCACGTCGGTATGGGTGAGCACGTGGGCGCCCCGTTCGGCGGCGCCCTGCAGCACGGCCAGGGTGAGGCGAGCGTCATGGGTTACGTGATCGTGGTAGACGACCACGCCCCGGGTACGACCGACCGCAAGATCCGGCACCAACCGCTCAGCATCGGACTGGGAGATGCGCCCGCCCCGTCCATCCATCCAGCGCGCCAGCGCCGAGTAGGCCGCGACTCCGGACCGCACCTTCCAGAGCGACACCGGGCCGTCCCCGACGACCGGAACCAGGAACGGCGTAGGGGCGGCCAGCTGCGGTGCCATCACGCGCGCCGTGGCCCACCGCTCGGAGTGGGAGCGAAGCACCTGGCCGACATCGCCCATCTCGAGGTAGCGCAGCCCGCCGTGCAGGAGCTTGGACGAGGCGCTCGAGGTTGCGCCGGCCAGGTCGCCTCGATCAACCACCGCCACGCGAGCGCCTGCGCCGGCGGCGGCCAGCGCGGTCGATGCACCCAGGATCCCGGCTCCGATCACGAGCAGGTCGACCGTCTCGCCGGCAACGCGATCCATCGAACGCTCGCGTGAAGAGCCTGCGATCATCGCCCGCCATGGTAGTGACGCGAGGCGAGTGATCCTGCCGCTCTCGAGCGTGCGGCCTCAGCGCATCGACTCGAGGCCGGCGCCAACCCGGGCCTCGGGGGACGCACGGCGTCAGGCGCCGGCGCGCACAAGCCGTCGACCTCAGGAGCAGTGGGCGTGGAAGGCGTAGTGGCGGGGGCAGGGCGCCAGGATCATCGGCGGGCGCGGTTGCTGAGAGAAGTTGAAGTCAGCCATCAGGTTGCCGAGCCCGGGGGCATTCTCACGCACGTCCGGGCGTGAGTCCGGCCGACCATCGGTGGCGGGGTTGATCCGCTGGCCCGCCAGGAAGTCGTCCTCGATGAACTTGAGGTACGCGTCGAACGAGAGGGTCTGGTGGTCGACCATGCCGGTACGGGCATACGGGGATATCACGAGGCCGGGAACGCGCAACCCGTACCCGTTCTGGTCGACGCTGGGCGGGACGACGTGGTCATAGAACCCGCCCCAGTCGTCCCACACAACGAAGATGGCGGTCGAGTTCCAATCGGGCCCGCGCATGGCTGCGTTGACCAGGCGGGTCACCCACTTCTGGCCGGCCGAGACCAGCGCGCGGGGATGCTCCGAGGTGCGTTGGTTGGGTACCACCCATGACACCGACGGCAGCGTGCCGTCGCGGGCGGCTTTGAAGTAGCGCCTCGCCTTCTGGACGTTGTGCCGCTGACCGTCGCCGGCGACGTCGGTGAACTGCGGCAGCGGATTCCAGATCGAGTGCAGCTTCGCAGCCTGCCGGTGGGCAGGGCAGGCGATGTCACCGTCGGCACAATCGGGCGACGAGCCGGAGGCGATGTAATACCGCCAGCTGACGTGGTGTGCGTGCATCAGGTAGGTGAGGTCGGTCCAGGCGTACTGCAGTCCCTTGGGGCGAGGCGTGCCCTGCGGGCCGGGCTTGTACGGGTCGGAGGTACAACTCATGGGGTTTGTCGGCGACGTACACTTGGCCGCCCACCCGGACACCGCGTAGAGGTGAGCCGGCAGGCTCCAACCCAGGTTCGGCTCGAACATGTGGTCTTGCAGCACGTAGCTTTGCGCGTACTTCCAGTAGTTCGGAATCTCGCGCGCCGTGTGGTAGCCCATCACGTCGGTGTGGCGCGGGCCGATCGAGCAGTTCGGCCAGTCCGGATGGGCCTGGCAGAACGGACCATGCTGGCTCGAGATCACCTGGTTGATGAACCCGTTCATCTTGCCGCCGTTGACGTCGGCCACCGCGTCGCTGTGCTGGTGAGGACCGCCGTTGTTACGGTCCTTTCGATCGTGGAACGGGTGAAAGCACCGGTGCGCCTTCTTGCTCGGCACGCAGGCCCGGAAATGCCCGTTCTTGACCGGCAGACCGTCCGCACCGGGATACGTGCCGAAGTAGGAGTCGAACGACCGGTTCTCCTGCATCACAATGATCACGTGCTTGATCTTGTGGATGCCGACCAGCGAGGCACGTGTCTCGGCGTCCGACCATCCCTCGGCGACGGCCGCGACCGCGACGATCGCCACCAGCGGGATCAGCAGCGCGATCCGGCCCGTCGGCCGACGGCCGCCCAGCTTCCGGCGAGGACTCGTGCGACCCTGGGACGGCATGTGGTGTGCGTGTCTCCTCGCGATGCGGGCACCCAACCGGCGGTGCCGAACGGTACCGTCATGTTCGACGCCGATCATTGAGCGGTCGTTAACGCGACCAAACCGGGCCGGCGGCTACAGCCCGTAGATCCGCCGTGCGTTGCCGTGCATGATCAGCGCGGCCAGCCGTTCGGCGTTGGATCCGGAAAGATCGCCCGCGTCAACCATCTCACCCAGGGCGATGCCCAGAGCGCGGCGGCCACGGACCGCACCCAACCAGTGCTGCTCGGGGATGCCGACGGCGTCGGAGCTGTACAAGATGCGCGATGCGGGCGCGGCGCCCAGCGCTTGATGGGTTACCGCGTGCTGTTCGTGTGCGGTCAGAAACGGGATCGCGTAGGAGACGTCCACGTACGCGTTGGCGTAGGTGGCGGCGAGCCGCCAGGCTGCGCGTCCACGGGTAGGCGCCGTGCAGCATCACCACCGCCACCTCCGGGAAGCGGCGCATCAGCGGCGCCAGGTGCAGCGGGTCGGCCAGTCGCAGGTCCGCGTCCGCGTCGCCGTATCCGGTGTGGAACTGGACCGGCAGCTCCTGT
Organism: Gaiellales bacterium; assembly: GCA_035473255.1. GTDB lineage: Bacteria > Actinomycetota > Thermoleophilia > Gaiellales > JAICJC01 > JAICYJ01. The sequence goes on along the minus strand of DATIOK010000109.1, from coordinate 7,087 downwards.
GCCCCGGCGGCCTCCATCACCCGGCCGACGAGGTGGTCGACCAGCGGTTTCTCCTGGACGCGTGGAACGGCCATCTGCGCCATCCGGCCGTGGGCTGCCCGCACGTCGTCGAGGTCGGGCTCTCCGATCTTCAGCCCGCTTCTGTAGGCCGCCACCGACTTCAGCCCGCATACGCCTCGCCGCCGGGCCGATCCGAGATGGGCGGCTAGCGCTTCGTCCCACTCCTCGAACCGCCGTGTCCCGCCGGCCAGCCGCACGGCCACCGTTTCGGCCCGCTCCAGCCAGCCGATCCGAATTCCCGACCGCACCGCCAGCTCGTCACGGTCACTGACCTGGTCGGAGGCCGGGTAGCCGTCGTCCACCAGCAGCCAGTCGATGTTGGCCGCTGCCAGGAACAGGCGGTCAAGTTCGCCCTGCGTGCGGGCGCGGCGAGCGTCGATCACCGCATGCTCGTCCGCTTCGCATCCCAGCGCGCCCGCGATCTGGCGAAGCGCCCACAGGTAGTGCGCGGCGGTGGTGGTGTGGTCGGGCGGGAACGGGTCGCCGCTGCACTCCGAGAAGCGATGCCGGTAGGCATCCGCGTCCAGGTTCGAGCCGTCCGCGAACAGCCCGTGGCAGTGATTGTCCACCAGCGGGATGTGACTCAGGTCGAGCATCGGCTCAGAACTTGTAGCGGTACTCGGTGGCGGTCGTGTGCGGATCGACCGCGGCATAGGCGGATGCTTCCGATCGCTTCAGCGCGACATACGTGGAGAGCATCGGCCGGCCCATGGCGCCGGCCAGCACCGGGTCGTCCGCCAGCAGGTCGAGCACCGCGTCAAGCGACTGCGGGAGCATCGGCGGCGGCGGCTCCAGCCGCGCCGGGTTGACGTCCACGGGGTCGCCCGGGTCGAGCCCGCGGGCGATGCCATCCAGCCCCGCCGACAACGTCACACCCAGGGCCAGGTGCGGGTTGCAACTGGCGTCGACGGCCTTCAGTTCGAGGTTGATGGTCTGCTCCTCCCTGCCCCAGTAGGGCGAGACCACGCGTACGGGCGCCTCCCGGTTGTCGAATCCCCAGCAGCGATAGACGCCCGTCCAGGAGTCGGGCAGCAGCCGCTGGTAGGAGTTGACGCTGGGGCATGTCACCGCCAGCAGCGCCGGCAGGTGCTCGATCAGCCCGCCCACGAAGTGGCGGCCGGCACCACTCAGCCCTCCCGGCTGGGAGGGATCGTGCAGCAGGTTGCGGCCGTCCCGCCACAGCGACAGGTGCAGGTGGGCGCCGCTCCCGATCTGGTCGAGGAACGGCTTGGGCGCAAAGCTCGCCCGGTAACCGTGGATCAGCGCCGTGCCGCGCACGGTGTCGCGCAACGCGATCTCGGAGTCGGCCGCCGTGAGCGGATCCGCGGGTGCGACCGACAGTTCGTGCTGGCCGGCGCCGTACTCGTTCAGGATGCCTTCCACGGCGATCCCCCTGCCGACCAGCGCGTCGACGATGGCCGACATCGCGGGCTGCGTGTCGTCCAGCCCGATCGTGCTGTACACGGGCCGCCGCGGCAGCGCCTCCAGGCCGCCGTCGGCCGTCGGCCGGCACAGGTAGAACTCGAGCTCGAACGTGGCGCTGACGTCGATCCCAAGGGTCGCTGCGGCCGCCACCTGACGGCGCAGAAACGAGCGCGCACAGGCAAACCACGGCACCTGGTCGCGGTCTATCAGATCGCACATCACCGAGGCCACCCCCGGCGCCCAGGACAGCTCGCTGTAGGTGGCCGGATCGGGCACGATCCGCACCTCCCCCACCGGCGGCATCTCGGGGATGTCGACCAGCTCATCGCGCACGTTGAGGGCGGTCTGGGCGAGCGTGCTACCGATGCCCTCGCGCAGCTTCCGTTCCAGGATCGAGACGTGCACCGCCTTGGCGTGGACGATGCCGGCGTAGTCACAGAACTGGAAGCGGATGATGTGGGTGCCGGCCCGCTCGGCCCGCTGGACGAGGTCATTCACGGCGCCATGCTCGCACACGCCCGATGTCCGGGGACCTCCGGCGCGTCCTCAATCACCCGGCGATTCGCTGATCGCGATCTTCAGGTCGAGGATCGGCGTACCGTCGATGGCTTCCAGCGCCCCGACCCGCAGCGTGGTTGCGCCCTCCCGTGCGGTGACGATCACTCGGTGGAGCCCGATCGGATTTGGCCGGGCCGGGGATCGCGTCCGAAAGACGCCGGTCAGGGGGATCCGTTCGTCTCCCATCGGGTGCGTCTGCAGGACGTCCCGGTCGGCCAGATGGAGCCAGGTCAGGACGATCAGTTCGTCGCCCACCTCGAGACGATGCAAGGCATCGGCAAACGCGGAATCGATCTCGAGCAACGCCTCGGGTGCCCCCTCAAATGCCTGGTTGGGGGCGTCAGAGGTCGCGCGCAGCGTCGAGCGGACAACGCCGATCGGCCGAACCATGTAACGCTCCGCCTCGTTCATGTGCACGAGTCTCGCACGACCGCGGCCGGTCGGCCCAGCGGTGAAGGTCTGTTCAACCGGCCGGCCACCGCTTCCCACGACCAACGATGATGCGGGCGAGGATTCCGAGCACGCCGACCAGGCTCAGCAGCACGCCGTAGCGGAACTGCGGAGGCTCGTATTCGAAGATCACGGTGTGATCCCCAGCGGGTACGGCGACGGCGCGCATCGCGACGTTCGCCGGCCTGATCGGCGTCGCGTGGCCGTCAACCGTCGCCTTCCATCCGGGGAAGACGGTGTCGGACGTGATCAGCGTGGCGTCGCCTGTCGCACGCACGCGTAGCTTCAGGTCGTTCCAGCCGAAGTGCTGGACGGTCGCGGCGCCGGCACCATGTGCCGACCGCATGGCCGGTGTGGGGTCCTCAACAACGGAGACGGCCCGCAGGTCGGCACCACTGGCACCCCGCACGGCGCGCAGCGCAGCGGCCTCGTCTGGCACGGCGACGATCGATTGGGGCATCCACGCCCTCGGATAGGCGTGCGAGTTGCGCCAGACGTCCGGGGAGTGCGAACCGCGAGGCGATCGATACACGAGCTGGAAGCCCGGGCGTGACGGCCGCACGCCGTGCAGCAGCAACAGGTATCGAACGCCGGCGGCGTCGAGGAACGGCGAGTCGGCGTCGTGGGTGGGAATCGTGGTCTTCCGGCCGACCAGTCCCCGCATGTACTCCGCCCACCGCTCGGGGAAGAGGGCGTCGTTGGCGCGCGGGTCGGCGATTCGCATGGCTCCGCTGATGTTCGGCGTGAGAATCCGACCAGAGCCGACGACCCGCTCCCCGGGCTGTAGATGCTTCTGGAGGTATGCGGCAAACGGCCGCGGGGAGAACGGATCGTAGGGGTGTGTATAGCTCGTGGGCGCAAGGCTGCGGAACTGGGCGAACACGACAACGGCCAGCCCCAACGCAAGCCATGGCCAGCGAAGAACCGCCCAGCAGGCGGCGGCGGTGAGGACGGCGAACACGAGCGCCGTGCGCGCGTCATCCCGCCCTGCGCCACCCCCTGCCCAGACCGCCACCGGCACCAGGACGGCGAGCGTGCAAGCGATCGCGGCCGTCCGCGATCCGCGGATGAGAGCCTGGATACCACCGGCCGCCAGCACGGCTCCGGCAAGCGGCACGACCACCTCGGCATACCGCCTCAGGTTCGACTCGTGCACTCCGGGGAAGTGGCCGAACACGCCGCCCGGCAGGCCCGCGAACGAGCGCAGCGACCAGACGATCACCGCGAAGGCCATGAACCACATCCCGGCGACGCCGGCCGTCTTTCGTCCCGCAAGACCAGCAATCGACAACGCCAGAAGGACGATGCCAAGCGAGACCATTCGTTGCTGCGAGAAGTCCCCGAGCGCGACCACCTCGGCCAACCTGAGTGGATATCGCCGGATCCCCTCCGCCTGCCCGTGCGCCGTCACGCCGATCGAGACGTACTGCAGCCCCAGCCAGAGGAGCGGGGCAGCGACAAGCCCTCCGAGCAGCGCGGCGCCGGCCGTTTCGGCCAAGGCGCGCCAGCGGCGACCCTCGCGTATCCACCAGAACAGTCCCCAGGCGATGGCGAGGTACGTCACGCCGATCAGCACCTCGGGTTGGCCGCCGACGCACATCAGCGTCGTGAGGCCTGCCAGCGCGCAGAACCTGCCGGTCGTCTGGCGGCGAATCATGCCAAGTATGGCGAGAAGCAGCCACGGGGTGAGCGACTCCAGGTTCATCGACCCTTCGTGCATCCACAGGACGAACGTGGTGGAGAGCATGAATCCGACAGCAGGAGCGAACGCGGCAGCCGGCGAGGCGCCCAGCGCCCGTAGCAGCGCGTAACAGCCCACCCCGCCAACCAGCAAGCGCAGCAGCGCCACCAGGTTCCAGACCCGTTGCGACGGATGAATGAACAGTGGGAGGTAGTAGGGCTCGGCCGGCGCCGTCTGAATGTCTGCCGCAAGCGGTGCCCCGAACGCGGTGTAGGGGTTCCAGAGCGGAAGCGCGCCGTCGCTGTAGGCGTTGTGGACGATCCGCACCCACGGCTCGAAGCTCCACACGAAGCCCCCAGCGTCGTTGATGGCAGACCGGGCGGGCGTCTTGTAGTGGTAATCGACCCCGCTCGAACCCGACTGGGTCGCGAGGCGTCCATTCGGCGCGAACGTCGCGGATCCGGTTGCGAGCGTTGGGAACGCAACGACCACGATCAGCGCGAAGATCGCCGTGATCACCATCAGCTCGCGATCGCGGCGCTCGGGCCAGCGGACGGCGCGTACGTGCTCGAGAAACCGCCTGCGACCGGCACGACCGCGGTCGTCCGCGGCGGCCATCAATCGCACCGCCACTGGTGCCGCCGTAGCTGCCGAGACCAGTCGGGCGAGTTGGCCCACATCACCACCACCTGCCTGTGCGAAACCATCTCCCCTTCGGGCCGAAAATCGATGGCAGACTCTAGGCTCCGAAGCGGATGAAAGCCAACGCGGAGCGTTTGGTGGCGCTCACGCCGTGGCGCACCGCAACCGGGAAGGAGCTAGTGGATGTGTTCGTCGACCTGGGCGAGCGCGTTCGCCGATCCCGGTCTTCATGCGTGGGCTCCTTGGTCGGTGGCCTCGCTTCCAGGGCCCGCGACGACGCGCGACCCGGTCTGTATGATCTCCGCGTTCCCCACTTTCGACCGGTAGGTCATCCGTGACGTTGGCTGCGACGGTGACGGGCGCGCCGCGATGGTGCATCTCGCTTGCCGGGCGGCATCGATTGTTTAGTGTGATGCTCGCGGCGGGGTTGGTGCTGCGCGTGATGGCATGGCTCGCCTACCAGCCGGTGCTGTTCTTGTCCGGCGACTCGTACTCGTATGTGTCGAGTGGCCTTGGCCGTCCGAACCCGATCCGGCCGCTCGGCTACCCGCTGCTTCTCCACAGTCTGCTCTGGGTGCACACGCTCGCGGTCGTGCCGGCTGTCCAGCACCTGTTCGGGCTGGCCACGGCGGTACTCGTCTACGCGCTGCTTCGGCGGTTGGGCGCGGGGGCGGTCCTGGCCTCCCTGTGCGCCGCGCCACTGCTCCTCGACGGTTTCTTGATCAACATCGAGCAGTACCTGTTGGCCGAAAGCATGTTCATTCTGCTCGTGACGGGATCGTTGGTGCTGCTCGTGTGGCGGAGCCGTCCGTCGCTGATCGACTGTGCAGGGGCTGGCGGGTTGCTCGGCGCCGCCGCGCTGACCCGGTCCGTGGGGATCGTACTGATCGCACCTGCGTTGCTCTACTGTGCGCTTCGGTGGTTCGGCGTGCTGCGGATCGCCTTGGTCACATTCGGGTTCGTGCTGCCGGTGGTCGCCTACGCGCTTTGGTTCGGATCGGTCTATGGGCGGATCGGGGTGACCGAGTACGACGGATACTTCCTCTATGGCCGTGTCTCGACATTCGCCGACTGCTCGACCTGGCGAGTGCCAGCGGCCCAGCGCTTCCTCTGCTTTCCGGAGCCATTATCGCGGCGGCCCGGCCCGAACTACTACATATGGTCGAAGTGGAGTACACCGAGGTACCGCGGGCGCCGGTTCGCGCTCAACAGCGAGTTGCGCCGGTTCGCATTGGAGGCGATGCGACACGAACCGGAGGCGTATGTATCCACGATCATCGGCGACCTTCTGCATTACGCATCACCTGGCCGAAACACCGACCGCTGGGATGCGCCGCTGGTTCATTGGCGGTTCCAGGACGCCTCCGGGATCCACCACCGTCGGCGGACGTTGCGCGTAGTGCGAAGGTTCGGCGGCTCGTTCTCGGTGAACGATTCGCTGGCCGCGCTGCTGCGAGCCTACCAAGGGGTCGTCTATGTCCAGGGGCCGATGCTGGCCGCGGCTCTGTTGGCCGGGTTGGCGGCAGCGCTGGTCGGTCGTCCAGCGTCGGACGGACAGCGGCGACTGCGGGCCGAGTCGCTGCTGTTCGCGCTCGCGGGTTTGACGCCGCTGATCGCCGCAGCGGCCACCACCGTGTTCGAGTATCGCTACGTGCTGCCGACAATTCCGCCGTTGTGCCTGGCGGCGGGGACAGCAGGAATCGTGGCCCGCAGTCGATGGACGTCTTCAACGTGGCGACACAAACCGCCTGAGAAGGTCGCGTTGAGCGTGGGTGCCGGATGAGTCTCTGACTGGGCGAGGCGACCGGTTGAGTTGACCGCGCCGCCATCCACAGCTCATTGCTGACGCAAGGGTTCTCCAGTCCCCTGATCGCTACCCACGCACTACCGCATAGCTGCGAGCCAATCGTTGCACGACTGCTCGCAGCGGCGGCAGGTTGCGGCGCAGATCCGGCAGTGCTCGTGGTGATGGGCGTGCCGCTCGCACTCATCTCCGCTGGCACGGCAGGCTGCGGCGCAGGCCTCGACGGTCGCGCGTACGACGCCGAAATCGGGCTGCGTCTGGCGCGTCACCATGCGGCCGGTGGCGTCGCAGAGATCGGCGCAGTCAAGGCACAGTCGAACGCAACGGACCATGTCTCGGATGTCCTCCTCGGCGAGACATGCGTCGGCGCAAGCAGTGCACGTGGCGGCGCAATCGACGCAGTCTTCAATGCAGCGAAGAAGCGCCTCACGATCGATGGTGGTTGGGTGTGGATGTGTCGCGATGAC
>DATIOK010000108.1:0-2512 GCA_035473255.1 Gaiellales bacterium | reverse complement strand
CCTTCCGCGCACGACCATCACCACCAGCGATGAGTTCTTCACCGCGCTGGAGGCCGATGCCCCCGACCTGCCGGCGATCCTGGGCGAGCTCTACTTCGAGTACCACCGCGGCACCTACACGTCGCAGGCCGCTGTCAAACTGGGCAACGCGCAGGGCGAGCGGGCGCTGCACGATGCCGAGTTCCTGGCCGCCGTCGCCATGCGCGAGGCCGGCGCCGCGTACCCCGCCGAGCGGCTGGACGAGCTCTGGAAGCTGCTGCTGCTGAACCAGTTCCACGACATCCTGCCCGGCTCCAGCATCACCCTGGTCTACGAGGACGCCGCCCGTGACCACGCAGCCGTGCTGGCCGGCGCCGAGGCGGTGGCGGCCGGCGCGCTGGCGGCGATCGCAGGCGACGGACAGCCGGCGCCCGTGAACACGATTGGAGCGGCTCGCGCCGAGGTGGCGGAGCGGCCGGACGGAGAGCCGGCCTGGGTGGAGGCGCCCAGCTACGGCATCGGCACCGCTGCGGACGCCGGGCCGGACGTCGCACGCGCGATCGAGCGGGCCGGCCGCGTGGTGCTCGAGAATGGCCTGCTGCGGGCCGAGCTCACCCGCGATGGCCGCCTCGTCTCGCTGCTGCACCTGGCAGCCGGTCGCGAGGCCCTGGACGAGCCCGGGAACGTCTTCCAGCTCTACGACGACCGGCCCACGGCCTACGAGGCCTGGGACGTCGACCCCTTCCACCTCGAGACGGCCCGGGACGCCGGGCCGGCCGAGTCCTGTGCCGTCACGCAGCCGGGCGGGCTGCGGGCGGAGGTGGAGCTGCGCTACCGGATCGGGACGGCCAGCACGCTGCGCCAGCTGGTGCGGCTGGACGCGGGTGCCGCCCGGCTCGAGTTCCTCTGCGAGGTCGACTGGCGGGAGCGCCGCACGATGCTGAAGGTGCTGTTCCCGGTGGCTGTGCACAGCGCATCCGCCACCTACCAGATGCAGTTCGGCCACGCCGAGCGGCCAACCCACTTCTCCACCAGCCATGACCTGGCCCGCTACGAGGTGCCGGGACACCGCTTCGCCGACCTGTCCGAGCACGGCTTCGGCGTGGCGCTCCTGACCGACTGCAAGTACGGCTACTCGACGCTGGGCGGCGAGATGCGGATCAGCCTGCTGCGCTCGCCGTCGGTGCCCGACCCAGACGCCGACGCGGGCAGCCACCGGTTCGCCTACGCGGTGATGCCGCACGCGGGCGGCTGGCGCGAGGCGGGCGTGGTGGCCGAGGCGGCCCGGTTCGCGACGCCGCTGCGGTGGGCCGCGGGCGTGGGTGGGCCGCGGTCATGGCTGTCGGTGGATGACCCCAACCTCGTGCTCGACACCGTCAAGCGGGCCGAGGACTCCGACGCCCTGCTGCTGCGGCTGTACGAGGCCCACGGCGCGCGGGGCAGGGCGCGCCTGCATGCGGGCTGGCCGGTCGCCGAGGCGGTGTCGTGCAACCTGCTCGAGGACGCCGGCGACCCGCTGCCCGTGGACGGCGGCGTGATCGAGCTCGGCTACCGGCCCCACCAGATCATCAGCCTGCTGGTCAGGTGAGGGCGGCGCCGCTGTCCGGGTCGAAGAAGTAGAGCCGGTCGAGGTCGACATTCACCCGCGTCGCGCTGCCCTCGTCCAGGGCCGCGCGCCGCGCCAGCCGCGCGGTCAGCAGCGTGTCCGCCGCCATGCCTGCCGGGGTGAGGTAGGCGACCAGCTCCGAGCCGAGCGACTCCAGCCGCGCCACGGTCACGTCGATCTCGCCGCCCTCGCCGTCGGTGCCGAAGTCCTCGGGACGGATGCCCAGCGTGACCGGCTTTCCCAGGTAGCCGCGCAGCGCCGGCCGCTGCTCCAGCAGCTTCGGGGCCGCGAGGCGCGCGCCGCCGACGCGGATGGCGCAGCCGTCGCCGTCGGCATCCAGCCCGGCCGGCAGCAGGTTCATCGACGGCGAGCCGATGAACCCGGCCACGAACGCGTTGACCGGCCGGTCGTAGACCTGGTCGGGCGTGCCCAGCTGCTGCAGCAGGCCGTCGCGCAGGATCGCCACGCGGTCGCCCATCGTCATGGCCTCGGTCTGGTCGTTGACGCGCTTCCCGCCGATGCTCAGCGTGCCGCTTGTGATCTCCTCCAGCCCGGCCACCATCCGCAGCGCGGTGGTCTTGCCGCACCCGGACGGGCCCACCAGCACCATGAACTCGCCTTCGCCGATGTCCATGCTCAGGTCGTTCACGGCGTGGAAGCCGTTCGAGTACACCTTGTTGACGTTATCGAGGGTTATGGTGGCCATCATGTCTCCTTGGTTGTGTTTACTTGCCCATTCCGGCGGTCAGGCCGCCGAGCAGCTGGCGCCGGGCCACTGTGTACAGGGCGAGGAGGGGCAGCAGCGATAGCACCACTGCGGCGAGGATCGCCGGTACGTTGATGGCGTACTGGCCCTCGTAGTTGAATAGAGCGAGAGGGAGCACCGCATTTCCCGGGCTCTGGGTGAGGATTAGGGGGAACAGGAAG
>DATIOK010000107.1:0-1584 GCA_035473255.1 Gaiellales bacterium | reverse complement strand
AAAGATGACATGAGCAGGCCCGCGGTTCGTGGCGTCGCGGCGGGGCCGGTGGCAGGTAGTCGGCCCTTCGTGTCGAACGACGCGTGTTGAAGGCGTGCGCGGTTGCAGCCCGCGCCGCCGGTCTTTCGAATAGGAGGACCGACCGTGAATGACGGTATGGCATCGTGCGGGCGTGACGCTGGCTCGGTCACGTGCGCGCCGTTCGTGCTCGGCGAGGCATCGGGAGCGATCGTGGCTGGGTTTGACGTGCACCGTCGGCAGATCACCATCGACGCGCTCGATACCGCGACCGGCGAGTGTCCCGTGGGCAGATCGAGTCGACGCCGGCCGCAGTCGAGGAGTGGGTCGCCGGGTTCGCCGGCCGGGTGATCCATGTCGCGGTAGAGGCGTGCACGGGCTGGCTGTTCGTGTATCGGACGCTCGAGCGCTTGGGCGCGGTCGGGCACCTGGCCGAGCCGGTGGAAACAAGCGCGCTGCGGGGTCGCAAACGCCGGGCCAAGACCGATCGGACGGACGCGAGATGGCTGCGGCAGCTGTTGTGCGAGGGCAGGCTGCCGGAGGCGTGGGCGCCGCCTGAGCATGTGCGTCAGTGGCGCTCACGCGCACGGCTGCGCAAGACGCTGGTCGACGAGCGCACCAGCTGGACCCAGCGGATCCGCGCGACGCTGTATCACCATGGCATCGCGGGCGCGCCCGATGAGCTGCGCACGCTGGCCGGCCGCCGGTTCCTGGCCGGGCTGGAGTTGCCCATCGACGCGCGCGAGCGGATAACAATCGCGCTCGAAGTGATGGACCTGCTCGACGCGCAACTCGCCGAGCTCGAGCGCGACCTGCGCGCGCTCGCGCGCCACCAAGCCGGCTGCCAGGCCCTGATGACCCAGTACGGGATGGGCGAGATCTCGGCGCTGGTCACGTTGTGCGAGCTCGGGGACGTCACGCGACTGCACGCCTCCCGGCAAGCCGTGCGGATGGCCGGGATCGACATCGGCGTGCACCGCTCCGACCGCCACGCCCAGCTCGGGAAGCTCACCCGCCAAGGCTCAGCGCCCCTGCGCTGGGCGCTGTACGAAGCCGCGCAGTCGGCCTCTCATAAGGGCAGTCCCGACTACCGCGACTATCACGCGCTCAAGAACCGCGGACTTACCCACACCCGAGCGTCGCTGACCATCGCCCGCAAACTCGCGCGGCGCTCTTACCACATCCTCAGGGCGCTCGGCCCCGCCGCGCTCGACCCCCCACCCACCAACGAGAAGCGCTCCGACCAAGCCCACCCATCACCGATGCGTTCCCCACATGCGGCCAGCTCCTTGAGCGAGCGAGGCACCCACGCCCCGCGTGGCGGCCCACGAAAGACAGAGCGGCCGCAGTCGCTCCACCAGAACGACCGATCAACCATCAAGTCACCGGCCGCCACCACGCGCGACCGCGGGCCCAGATAAGCAAGGGCGTCCACGGAGCCACGCACCCCGTCATCCAGCCAGCACCCGCCGGATCATCCATGACCGGCGGCGACCCTCACACAACAACCCCCAACCACCACAAGCACAGGAGGGCCTTGACACACGAACGCCAGCTCAGATAAGC
>DATIOK010000106.1:0-1543 GCA_035473255.1 Gaiellales bacterium | reverse complement strand
CGGCCAGCTGGCCCGGCGGCAGGCGATCCTGAACCCGAAGGGAACGATCTACTCCGCCAAGCGGTTCATCGGGCGGCGCTACGACGAGGTGACCAGCGAGCTGAACGCGGTGTCGTTCGACGTGGTCTCCGGGCCCGACGGTGCGGTGCGGTTCCAGATCCAGGGCCGACAGTACGCGCCGGAGGAAATCTCCGCGCTGGTCCTGCGCAAGCTGGTCGAGGACGCGTCGAAGTTCCTCGGCGAGAAGATCAACGAGGCCGTCGTCACCGTGCCGGCCTACTTCAACGACGCCCAGCGCCAGGCGACCAGGGACGCCGGCCGCATCGCCGGGCTCGAGGTGCTCCGCATCATCAACGAGCCCACCGCGGCCGCGCTGGCCTACGGCCTGGACAAGAAGAAGAACGAGACCGTCCTGGTCTTCGACCTGGGCGGCGGGACCTTCGACGTGAGCATCCTGGACATCGGCGACGGCGTGGTCGAGGTGCGCGCCACGGCCGGCGACACCCACCTGGGCGGGGACGACTTCGACCGCCGGATTGTGGATTACCTGGCCGACGAGTTCGCCAAGGACAACGGCATCGACCTGCGGGCCGACCCGCAGGCGCTGCAGCGCCTGTTCGAGGCGGCCGAGAAGGCCAAGGTCGAGCTGTCCTCGGTCACCCAGACCAGCATCAGCCTGCCGTTCATCACCGCCGACGCCGCCGGGCCCAAGCACCTCAACACCACGCTGATGCGGTCGACCTTCGAGCAGATCTCCTCCGACCTGATCGAGCGCACCACCGGGCCGGTCCGGCAGGCGCTGGCCGACGCCAAGCTGACGGACGCCGACCTCGACGAGGTGATCCTGGTCGGCGGGTCCACCCGGATCCCCGCCGTGCAGAACCTCGTGCGCCGCCTGACCGGCGGCAAGGACCCCAACATGACCGTCAACCCGGACGAGGTCGTCGCCATCGGCGCGGCCGTCCAGGCGGCCGTGATCAAGGGCGAGATGCGGGATGTGCTGCTGCTCGACGTGACGCCGCTGTCGCTCGGCATCGAGACCATGGGCGGGGTCATGACCAAGGTGATCGAGCGCAACACCACGATCCCGGCCCGGCGGACCGAGGTGTTCAGCACGGCCGAGGACAACCAGAGCGCGGTGGACGTCGTGGTCCTGCAGGGCGAGCGGGAACGGGCCGCGGACAACCGGGTCCTGGGCCGGTTCCGGCTGGAGAACATCCGCCCGGCACCGCGGGGCGTGCCGCAGATCGAGGTCACCTTCGACATCGACGCGAACGGGATCCTGAACGTCTCGGCCCGGGACAAGGACACCGGGGCCGAGCAGCGGATCACCATCACCGAAACCTCCAACCTGGACCAGTCCGAGATCGAGCGGATGATCGCCGACGCCGAGCAGCACCGGGACGAGGACCGGCGGCTGCGCGAGCTGACCGACGCCCGCAACCAGCTCGACTCGGCCGCCTACCAGGTCGAACGCCGCCTCAACGAGCTCGGCCCGGCGGCCCCCACCCACGAGAAAGCACGCGCCGAGGCGCTGATCTCC
>DATIOK010000105.1:0-16918 GCA_035473255.1 Gaiellales bacterium | reverse complement strand
TCCTCCGGCTTGACATATGCCGATATCGGCATATGATGGCGTCCATGGCACGAGCAGCGACGACGTCGGACGTCTTCAACGCGATCGCCGAGCCGCAGCGCCGGGAGATCTTGGTACTGCTGCGGGCGGGTGAGCGACCGGTGACCGAGGTGGCCCAGGAGCTGGGGATGGCCCAGCCGGGTGCATCCAAACACCTGCGGGTGCTGCGGGAGGTCGGGCTGGTGCGGGACCGCAAGGCGGGCAAGCAGCGCCTGTACGGCCTCGACGCCGGCGGGCTGCGAACAGTCCACGAGTGGACCGACGGGTTCGAGCGGTTCTGGAACGAGAGCTTCGACCGGCTGGACGCGTACGTGCAGGATCTCAATCAGGCAAGCCAGGAGGAGTGACCGATGGCAGCGACAGGACGGGACGCGGCGGCGCAGTCAGCGACGGCCGACCGCGAGATCGTGATCTCCCGGGTGATACATGCCCCACGGGAGCTGGTGTTCGAGGCGTTCACCGAAGTCCGGCACGTGTCGCGATGGTGGGGACCGGAGGGGTTCACCACCACGACGCGGGCATTCGAGTTCCGCGTCGGCGGGGAGTGGGAGTTCGTGATGCACGGACCGGATGGGACGGACTACAAGGAGTGGATCTCCTGGACCGAGATCGCCCCGCCGGAGCGGATCGCGCTGCTGCACGGCGAGTCCCGCGGTGACCCGAACGCCTTCGAGTCGGTCATCACGTTCGCACCCGACGGCGCGGCGACCCGGATCGAGATGCGCACGGTGTTCCCAACCAAGCAGCTGCGCGACGAGGCGGTCGAGAAGTACCACGCGATCGAGGGTGGCCAGCAGACCCTGAGCAACCTGGCTACCTACGTCGCCGAGATCGTTCGGAAGGGAGTTGAGGACTGATGGCCGGAAAGGTGTTCTTCAGCGTGTCGATGTCGCTGGACGGGTTCATCGCCCCCGAGCAGCGCATGGATGACCCGGATGGGCAGCGCTGGATGGCGCAGTGGATGGAGCTGCAGCAGTGGATATTCCCGCAGCGGTTCTTCCGGGAGAACCTGAGGCTCGGCGAGGGCGGCGAGGAAGGGCGCGACAACGACATCGCGCGCGAGACGTTCGAGCGCACCGGCGCGAGCGTGATGGGCAAGCGCATGTTCGACCTCGGCGAGCAGGCGTGGCCGGAGGAGGCGCCGTTCCACACGCCGGTCTTCGTCGTGACGCACGAGCAGCGTGAGCCCTGGGAGCGGCCGGGCGGGACCACCTTCCACTTCGTGAACGACGGCATCGAGACCGCGCTCGACCAGGCCCGCGAGGCCGCCGGCGACCGAGACGTGCGCATCGCGGGCGGCGGCGCGGCGATCCTGGAGTACGTGAACGCCGGCCTGATCGACGGGTTCTCGATCGCGCTCGCACCCGTGCTGTTCGGCTCCGGAATCCGCCTGTTCGAGGGCGTGGACGCGGGCCGCGTGGCCCTGGAGCCGGTCCGCGCGGAGCCGACGCAGCGGGTCACTCACCTGACCTACGCGGTCCGGCGGCGGTAACACCGTCCGATGCGCTCGCGGTTCATCGTCCGATTGAACACGCGTGAGGAAAGGAGACATGATGTCTACGGGTCCGATCCAGGTCGTGGCTGCGCAGAGTGTGCGCAGCAGATCGCATCATCGACGGTAAACCGCCCGGGTCGGTCCCTCCGAGCGTCTACCGATGCACGGCAACGCGTGGAGCTTCCGCCCGGTATGGGGCCAGGAACTCGGTTAGCGCTGCCTCCACTTCCTCGGGAGCCTGCTCGGCAAGCCAGTGGCCGGCCCCGGGGATGACGAGCGTCTGCACGTGGTCGGCGGCGAGCTTCATCGTGTCCGCAGGCATCGTGCCGGAGCTCTCGGCTCCACCCATCGCCAGGACAGGCATCTGCAGCCGCTGTGCCCGACGCTGCTCGTTTTGCGCGGTGGTGGCGCCGAAGGCGCGGTAGAGCTGGAAGCTGCCGTGCAGCGCCTCCGGGCTCGATGCGAGTCCGTCCACGTAGTACCTCACGGTCTCGTCGGGCAGCTTGTTCGACCCGGCCGAGGCGGAGAACTCCGCGCCGAAGAAGATGTCCTCTCGTCCTCTGACGAGCTTCTCATTCGTCTCCTTGAGCTGGTTGAACGGGATGTGCCAGAGGCGGTCGACGATCGTGTCGGGGAGCACGAGTGGAGTGGGCGGCGAGATGCCCGGGAGCGGAGCCTCGCCGAGGGCGACGCGCGCGATGCGATCGGGATGATCCGCGGCGAGGGCGTAGCCGATCAGCATGCCGGTGTCGACGCCGACCACGGCGAACCGCTCGTGGGCGAGTGCATCCATCAGCGCGACCAGGTCGTTCGCGAGGGTGGCCGTGTCGTAGCCGTCGTCCGGCTTGTCCGAGAGACCGATGCCGCGCTGGTCGACGGCCACGACCTCGAAATCCCGAGCCAGCGCCGGCATGACGAGGCGCCAGTAGTACCAGCACCCCGGCCAGCCGTGGATCAGCAGTAGCGGCGGGCCGTCGCCGCCGACGACGGCGTGCAGGCGCACGTCCCCGGCGTCCACGTAGCGGCTGGTGAATGTATCGGCGAACCCCGCCGGGAGGTTCGGCGCACCGGCGACCGAGCCGGCGCCTTCGGGAGTGGGCATTGACCGTGAACTCATGGGATCTCCCCTTTCGATTCGTCCAGGCGTCAAGGCGTAGCTGGCCGCTTCGGCTCCGTTCTCCAGTCCTGCCGTCGCCCCCTGGACCGCCTCATTGCGACATCGGATGGGTCGTTGAGGCGAACCACCGGTATATCACACGGATGTCCAAACCTTGGATCGGCGTCTCGTTGCCGGAGGAGATTCCCTACCACGGCGGCCTGATCAGTGCCCGCGGCCGTTCGGTCCATCTACCGTAGCCTCATGGTTGAGCCGAAAAGGGATGGGCGGTGACGGGATCGAACCGCCGACCCCCTGCGTGTAAAGCAGGTGCTCTCCCAGCTGAGCTAACCGCCCGAGGCGGCTTGAACCTTACTCCGGAACCTTCCACGCGCGGGCAGCGTCGAACCGGCATGCGACTGCTTCTGGCATCTGCCATCGCCGGGCTGATCGCGTCCGGGTGCGGACCGGGCGCGGCCAAGTCGCCAGCCGCGCACCGCGCCCTTCCGGACGTGGCCCGGATCGTCTGCACCGCGGACGGCACCCGGCTGCTGACTCCGGCCGTGCGGCCCCGGTCAGACGGCGTGCACGTGATCCTGTCCCAGCAAGGCGGCGCGCCTGCCACGCTCGACACCGACCAGGCGGGAGGCTGGAAGCGGGGGCCCAAGCCCTTCGTCGTCACGCTGCCGCCGGGTCGCGCGAACCTGGGCTGCATGACCATGGCCGATTGGAACGCCGATCCTCCACGCCATCGCGGCTGGGTGACGCTTCGGGTGGTCGACCAGGACGGTCAGTGGGTGGACGACCACACCGTCGGTGGGACGTGCAGCCAGAGCTTCATCGACTACGCGCCGACCGCCGCGGGCCTTCGGCCATCGCAGCTCGGCCGCGATGCGCGGCACGCCCTTGAGGCATCCCCGGCGGACGCGATCGAGCGGGCCGGATACCGCCGCCAGGAACCGATCGAGTACCGGCTGGTGCGCGACGGCAAGGCGGTCGCGCTCGCCACGTACGCCTCCACCGGTCACGGACGCTGGCTGCTCGAGGGCGTCAAGAAGTGTGACTGAGACCCCGGGCCGCAGCTAGTCGTCCGGCAAGGGCCGGGCAGCCCAGGCCACACGTCCGCCCCGCTCTGACAGAATCCTGCGCGATGGACCCATCGCAGCCACCGGCTCCGGTCACCGAGATGGAGCAGCTGTTCGAGAGGCTGAGGAGCGGTCTCGGGGCCGAGTGGGTGGCGCTGGAGCCTGACGACGCAGCGCTCGACTCCGGGAACGACCCCCGTCAGCTCCGCTCGTCGGTACCGCTTGCCGACGGACGGCCGGGCGTGCTGATGGCGCAGCGAGGCAACGACGCACCTGCGTTCAGCGACGCCGAGCGCGAGCTGTTCGTCCACCTAGCCGCGCTCACCGAGACGGTGCTGCGCGTGGCCGGTGAGGCGTCGCAGCGCTCACGCCGGCTGGCCGTGGCACAGGCGGTCGCGGCCGGCGTCGCCGACGCCGTGACCGTGGTCGAGGTGCTGGGCGCGACCGTCGATGCCGTCTTCGACAACTCCGGCTACTACGCCGTCACGGCCACCCTGCTCGACCATGAGGCCGACGAGCAGCTGATCGTGGCCGACCGCACCCGCGCGCTGCGAAACCACACCGGGATGCGCCGGCCGCTTGCGGCCGGGCTGGTCGGAGCGGTGGCGCTGACCGGCGTACAGCAGCTGCACGGCCACGCCGGCCGCCACCCCGGGTTCGAGTGGCCGGACGCGGACGCGGTCTACAACTCGCTGCTGCTGACACCGGTGATCGTCGAAGGACGCTGCGACGCCGTGCTCGAGCTGTGCGACACGCGGGTCAACGCGTTCGATCCACACGACGCTGAGCTGATGGCGTCGGTCGCGGGCATGCTGGCCAGCGCCCTGATGCGCGCGGGCGCGCTCGAGGAGTCCCGGCACCGCGCCGCAAGGCTCGCCGTCGGCTCTGCCGTGGCGGCCGCGCTGACCGACGCACAGTCGCCGGCAGAGGCGCTGAAGAGCGCCGCTTCCACCGTCTTCGCCAACTCCAGCTACGACCTCGTGGCGGCCACGATCGTGCTGGAGGACACCCAGGAGCAGCTGCTGGTGAGTGACCTCTCGCGCCTCGGTGCCGAGCCCGGCAGTGAGCGCCGCCCGCTGCACGCGGGCGTGGTGGGAGCCTCCATCCAGTCGCGCGAGCAGATCCTGCTGGGCGACGCCCAGACCGACCCCAGGTTCGACTGGCCACACCCGCTGCCCCTCAACTCGCTGCTGGTGACCCCGGTCGTGGTCGACGACCGCTGCGTGGCGGCGCTCGAGATCTGGGACGCCCATCCCGACCGGTTCGACCGCTTCGACGCGGCGCTGATGCAGCACGTCTCCGACCACCTGGCCGCGGCCTGGCGCAGCATCAACCTGCGCGACGAGTCGGAGCGGAGGGCGCAGCGGCTGGAGCTGACGCTCGAGGTGACCCGCGGGGTGGCCGCCGCCACCAGCCAGGAGGGCGCGCTGGCTGCGGCCGCCGCCGCGCTGGCCCGCTCGACCGCCTACGAGACGATGGCCGCCGTGCTGGCCGACCGGGTCACGGGCGAGCAGATACTGGTGGCCGCCTACTACCCGGATGGGGAGCTGCCTGCCGGCCTGCGGCGCCCGCTGGGCGACGGCATCACCGGCTTCGCGCTCGAGCACGGCAGCCCGCTGCGGATCGACGACGTGACCGAGCGCAGCAACTGGCAGGCCTGGGCCTGGGAGCCGACCTACCGCTCGGCGCTGCTGATGCCGGTGGTGGTTGATGGCACCTGCGTGGCCACGCTCGAGCTGGGTGACCATCGCCCCAACCGCTTCAGCGAGCAGGACATGGTGCTGATGGCGACCGCGGCCGAGCAGGTGGCCGCCTCTCTGCGTCGCATCGGCCTCGGGCGAGAGTCGTCGCGCCGCGCCGACCGGCTGGCGCTGGCGGCCGAGCTGGCCCGCGGCATCGCCGAGGCGGCCACGGTGGAGCAGGCGCTCGATCTGGCCGCCCGCACGGTGTTCGAGCGGGTCGACTACACCGCGACGGTGGCGACGCTGGCGTTGCACGAGGCGGGAGAGCAGCTGTTCGTCTCGGACTACAACGCGGACGGGTCAACCCTGGCCGGAGTACGGCGAGGGCTGATGGAGGGTGTCATCGGCGACGTGATCCTGCACTGCGAGCCGGTGCTGCTGGCTCGGGCGAGCGAGCACCCCAGCTACTCGTGGCCCAACGAGCTCAACGACGACGTGTGGGAGTCGATGGTGGCGGTGCCGGTGATGGATGGCGGCCGTTGCCGTGCGGTGATGTCGGTGCACGAGTACGAGCCGGACAGACTGGACGGCGACGACCTTCGCCTGATGGTGGCGGTGGCCGGGCAGGTGGCGGCATCTCTGCGCGGCCTCGAGCTGCGACACCAGTCGGAGCGGCGTGCCCGGCGGCTGGCGCTGACCGCCGAGATCGCGAAGCGCACCTCCTCGGCCGCATCGGAGGACGAAGCCCTGCGGGCCGCCGCGACCGCCCTGTTCGAGGCCACCGAGTACGGGGCGGTGTCGGTCTACCGCTGCCACCACCAGGCGGGCGAGGCGGTGCTGATGGTCAACCTCGACCGCGCCGAGTGCGCGTCGCCCGAAACGCGCTGGCCGATCGGCCACGGCATCACCGGCCGCACGATCCGCACCGGCCAGGTGGTGCGTCTGGGCCGGGCCACCGACGATCCCGACTACGGCTGGGAGGGAGAGGGGGACTATCCGTCGCTGGTGCAGGCACCGGTGATGGTGGACGGCCGCTGCGAGGCGGTGCTGGAGCTGGCCGAGAACGTCCCCGACCGCTACACCCAGGACGACGAGGTGCTGATGCGCACGGCTGCGGAGCAGGTGGCGGCGGCCATGCGCGGGGCGCGGCTGCGCTCGGAGGCGGAGGCCAACGTGCGCCGGCTGGAGCTGACGCTGGCCGCCGCCCGAGCGGTGGCCGCCGCGGACAGCCAGGACGCGGTGCTGGAGACGTTCGTGCGGACCGTGCGCGAGGGAGCCGGGTACGCCACCGTCGAGGCCAGCATCGCGTTGCCGGCCACGGGCGAGCAGCTGGTGGTCGCCTCGGTCATGCCGGACGGCGAGTCGAGTGCCGGCCTCCGCCGCGAGCTGACCCAGGGGACGACCGGCCTGGCCTTCACGGAGCGCCGGCAGGTGTACGCATGCGACGCCGCCGACGGCTCGATTCCCGACCTCCTGCAGCCGGACATCTGGCGCTCACGGCTGGCGACGCCGGTTGTGATCAACGGCGAGGTGGTGGCGGTGCTGAGCGTGGCCGAGAGGGCTCCGAACCGCTTCACGGCCGCCGACGAGCTGTTCATGCAAACGGTCGCAGAGCAGGTGGCCGCAGCCCTGCTGGGGGCGCAGCTGCGCGACGAGTCGGCGAAGCGAGCCAGCCGCCTGGAGGTGACGGTGGCGGTGGCCGAGGCGGTGGCCGGCGCGACCGGAGTCGAGCCGACGCTGCGGGCCGCCGCCAACACGATCTCGCGGCTGATCGCCTGCGGCGCTGTGACCGCGTACGTGGCCGAGCCCGAGACCGGCGAGCAGGTGGCGCTGGTCGATGTCGACCTGCACGACGGGAGCATTGAGGGCATGCGGAAACCGCTCTACGCGCACACTACGGGCCAGGTGTTTGCGGAAGGCCGCCAGGTGCGGATCAACCACATCTCCGAGGATCCGGGCTTCCTGCCGTGGGTGCCCACCGACCGCAAGTACGCCTCCGTGCTGATCACGCCGATCAGCATCGACGGCCAGACGTCGGCCCTGATCGCCCTCTACGACCTCTCTCCCGGCCGCTTTGACCAGCAGGACTCGCTGCTGATGCAGGCGGTGGCAGAGCAGATCGCCGCGGCGCTGCGCGGCGCGCACATGCAGTCCGAGCTACGCCAGCGCGCCGACCGGCTGGGGCTGCTCGAGCAGCGGCACCGTGCCCTGCTGGAGCGGCTGGTGCTGGCGCAGGAGGAGGAACGCTCGCGGGTCGCGGCCGACCTGCACGACGACACCGTGCAGGTGTTGTCGGCTTGCGTGATCGCGCTCGACCGCGTGCGGCGGGCGATCGAGCAGGGCGACATCAGCCGTGCCGCAACCGTCCTGGATGAGGTCGCCGAGCTGATGGCGGGCGCCGTCGACCGCACCCGGCGCATGACCTTCGAGCTGCGGCCGGCGGTGCTGTGGCAGAACGGCCTGGAGGCGGCGCTGCGGCAGCTGCTTTCGACCGTGCAGTCGGAGTCGGAGATGCAGGTCAGCTTCGAAGCGCTGGGGGTGGTCGAGCGGCTCGACGAGACGCTGGAGACGATCGCGTTTCGGTCGATCGCGGAGCTCACCACCAATGCCCGCAACCACTCGCGGGCGACGCGGCTCTCGATCACGCTGGCGACCGAGGGCGGGCTGCTGCACGCGGTGGTCAGCGACAACGGGCGTGGGTTCGACCTCGAGCAGGCGCTGTCGCGGGCGCGGGTCACCAACCACCTGGGGCTGGAGGCGATGATGGAGCGGATCGACGCTGCCGGCGGATCGATCACGATCGAGACCGACGCCGGCCGAGGCACCACCGCCAGGCTGAGCTTGCCGGTGCGGCCGGCTACGTAGGCGGCGGCGGCGTCAACCGAGTTGGGCGTCCAGGTTGACGGCGGCGGATATCAGCGCCAGGTGGGTGAGCGCCTGCGGGAAGTTGCCGAGCGCCTCGCCGGAGGGGCCGATCTCCTCGGAGTAGAGGCCGAGGTGGTTGGCATAGGTCAGCATCTTCTCGAAGGCCAGGCGGGCCTCGTCCAGGTGCCCGGCCCGGGCCATCGCCTCGACGTACCAGAACGTGCAGATCGAGAACGTGCCCTCCTCGCCGTCGAGCCCGTCCGGCGAGGCCTCGATGTTGTAGCGGTAGACGAGGCTGTCAGAGACCAGCTCCTCGCTGATCGCGTCCAGCGTCGAGAGCCAGCGCGGATCGCGGGGCGCGATGAACTTGGTCAGGGGCATCAGCAGCACCGAGGCGTCGAGCACGTCGGTGTCGTAGTGCTGGACGAAGGCGTTTCGCTGCGGACGCCAGCCCCGTTCCATGATCTGCTGCGTGATCGCGTCGCGCTGGACGCGCCAGCGGTTGAGGTCGGCGGGCAGGCCGCGCTGCCGGGCCATGCGGATGCCGCGCTCGATCGCGACCCAGCACATCATCCGCGAGTACGTGAAGTTCTGGCGACCGCCGCGCACCTCCCAGATGCCCTCGTCGGGCCGATCCCAGTTGTCGCAGATCCACTCCACGATCTCGACCAGCGCCGACCAGTCGTCATACGAGATGGGCTGGCCGTACTTGTTGTAGAGGTAGACGGAGTCGATCAGCTCGCCGTAGGTGTCGAGCTGCAGCTGCGTGGCGGCGCCGTTTCCGACCCGCACCGGGCTGGAGCCGCGGTAGCCCTCGAGGTGGTCGAGCACCAACTCCTCCAGGTCGGGGCGGCCGTCGACGCCGTACATGATCTGGAGCGGCCCGTCGCCACGGCCGGCGCTCTCGCGGTAGCGGTCTGACAGCCAGCCCATGAAGGCCCCGGCCTCCTCGGTGAAGCCGAGCCGCAGCAGGCCGTAGAGGGAGAAGGCGGCGTCGCGGATCCAGGTGTAGCGGTAATCCCAGTTGCGCTGGCCGCCGATGCCCTCGGGCAGGCTGGTGGTCGGGGCCGCCACGATGGCGCCGGTGGGTCGGTAGGTGAGCAGCTTCAGGGTCAGGGCGGATCGGTGCACCATCTCGCGCCAGCGCCCGCGGTAGGACGACTTAGCGAGCCAGCCGCGCCAGTAGCGGACTGTGCGGTTGAAGGCCTCGCCGGCCTCCTCCTCGTCGATCATGCCCGGCTGCTGGTCGGGGTGGCAGATCTCAAGCGAGAAGGTGCAGCTGTCACCCGCGTGCAGCACGTAGGCGGCGCGGACGCCCTGCTCAGTGCGCTCCATCCGCACCTTCGACTCCAGCATCAACGCAAGGTCGGCCGACCGGAAGACCGCTCCCAGCTCGGTGATGATCGTCTCGTGCTCGGCCCGCGCATAATCGAAGCGGGGCTCGCACTCGAGCTCGAAGGGCATCTCGCCGCGCACGCAGATCACGCGGCGCACCAGCCGACGGCGGTGGGCGGGGTCGCGGTGGATGGCCATGAAGTCCTGCACCTCGCCCACCCCGTGCGGCGTCAGGAAGCGGGTGATGAGGACGTTGGTATCGGGGAAGTAGAGCTGCCGGGTGGTGTGGCCGTCGGCTGGCGGCGCGATCCGGTAGTAGCCGCCCTTCTCGGCGTCGAGGATGGCCGCGAACACGCTCGGCGAGTCGAACCGCTCCGGGCAGTACCAGTCGATCGTGCCGTCGGTGCCGACCAGGGCAACCGTGTGCAGGTCGCCGATGATGCCGTGCTGCTCGATCGGGAGGTAGTCAGGCATGCGAGTGGCGCCGGCGGGCCCGCACGGCAACCGTCCGCGATTCTACGCGGCTTTCCGATCAGGCTGGGATCGTCGCGGCGCGGGCTGTGGCATACTCATCGCGGCGCCCGGCCAGGCGCGCCCGGGGGCGTAGTTCAGCTGGTTAGAACGCCGGCCTGTCACGCCGGAGGTCGCGGGTTCGAGTCCCGTCGCTCCCGTTACCAGTACCCGCCACAAAAGCGGCAGTAATCCCTTTGCCTAAGCCGAAAAAGGACCTTCACCCCGTACCGCCGTATTGACCTGCTACACCCTGTTGGCGACCCTAATGCGGGGGTCGCTTAGGGGTCGTGGGGGTTCGCTAGAGGGTCCGCCGTGGGAGGAGGGCGGGAAACGCGCTGCCTACCCTGATTCTTCAGCGGAGTCTGGCTCAAGCCCGGGGGCGCTTCCGCTAGCAGGTGAAGCCGTGGATGACGCCGAAGCGGTTTTGGTTGTGCCACTTCACGTAGACGTCGCCCGTTACCTCGTCGCACGCCAGCTGCTCGAACCGCAGCGAGCTTTGGAGCACCTTTGTGCCGTCGTGCCAGATCGTTTTCGTGGGGCCGTACTGGTCGGCCTGCCACTCCAAGACGCCCGTGTCCGAGAACAGGTTCCCCGACGTGTGCGGACTCATCAGCGTCGGGTGCAAGTCGGCGAGCTTCGCTGGAAGCTGCAGCGCGCCGTCCGCTGTTTGCGTCACCGTGCCGACGTCGACGGTGGTGCTCGTCGCTTGCGACTTCGCGTACGCGCCGTCCGCGTAGATGAGGCCCGCCTGGTAGGTCACGTTGTTGATGCAGCCGTGCGGTGCGATGCTCGCCGCGTGCCAGGCGCCATCAGGCGTGATGTAGCCGACTTGCTTGGACAGCGCCGCGTTCTTCGGCGCCGGGTCGAGCCCGCACGCCCACCAGACGCCGTGGTCCGCGTCCCAGGTCAACCCGCCGAGACCGGCTCCGGGCAGGCCCGTCACTGGCACCACGTCGACGAGATCGCCGGTCGGCGTGTAGCGGTCAATCGCCGCGTCCTTCGAGCAACTCACCAGGACGTGCGAGCCGTCCCAGCCGATCCCCGTCGCGTTAGCCGCTGCCTTCACGCCTGTCGTCGTCACGCAGCCGCTCCCTTCCGGCCTGTGGAACGTGACGTACTTCATCGGGCCCGGCGTCGCCGCCATCGCCGCCGGCGCCGCGAGGAGCGCGCCAGCGGCGGCCAGAGCGATCAGTGATCGCCTCATCCAGGAGCCTCCCCGTGTCGACACGGAACAAGTATACCCCGCCCTACACCCCGACACCGAGGACCTCCCGTTCTAGGGTGCCTCGGAGTGCCTCGGACGTAAGGACGGTTCGAGGGCTCAGGCTCCCGTTCATCTCACCCCGCGCGTCGTCAGTCGTGCCGGTGCTCGCCCGGCAGGCCGAGCACGTCAACCGTGTCCGACCCGCAGTCGAACTGCACCAGCACCGCCGACTCGTCGCCCTCGACCCAGCCGTCGTGCCCAGGGGCGACGACCACCGCCGCCGGCGCCTGGTAGGTCTCGCGGCAGCCGTCGCCGTACTCGACCACCATCCGTCCCTGCACCAGGAACCCGACGTGCGCGTGCATGCACAGGTTGCCGCCCGTCACCGGCGCCATGTCCCTGTTCCAGCGCCAGCCGGGTGGATAGATCACCCGCTTGACGCGGCCCCGCCCCGCCTCGACCTCGTCAATCACCAGGCCGCCTACCTCGCTGCGACGGGCACCTTCGAGCGGCTGTTCCAGCGAGCTCACAGCTGCGATTGTCGCACACCCGCGGGGCGCTCGCGGCGAGATTCCGGAGCGGGCCGGAACGGCGCTACAGTCTCGGACAACGACCCGGCGGAGGTGCCGCGATGGATGTCAAACCCGAAAAGACCGCGCTCGTCCTGATCGAGTATCAGAACGACTTCACCTCGGAGGGCGGGGCGCTGCACGGCGCCGTCGACGAGGTCATGCAGGAGACCGGCATGCTCGAGAACAGCCGCCGTGTGGCCGACGAGGCGCGGCGCGCCGGCGCCACCGTGGTGCACGCCCCGATCTCGTTCGCGCCCGGCTACGGCGAGCTCGGCAACCCCGACAAGGTGTACGGCATCCTCAAGGGCGTGATCGACTCGAACGCGTTCGTGAAGGGCACCTGGGGCGTCGAGATCTGCGACCAGATGGCGCCGCAGCAGGGCGACATCATCGTCGAGGGAAAGCGCGGCCTGGACACGTTTGCGACCACCAACCTCGACTTCGTGCTGCGCAGCCGCGAGATCGAGACGGTGATCCTGGGCGGCTTCTTGACCAACTGCTGCGTCGAGTCGACCATGCGAACCGCCTACGAGAAGGGCTACGACGTGATCACGCTGACCGACTGCACCGCCGCCACCAGCGGCGAGGAGCAGCGCGTCGCGACCGCCCGCGACTACCCCATGTTCAGCCAGCCGATGACCAGCGGCGAGGTGACCGAGGCGCTCCAGGGAGCGTCGGTGGGGAGCGCCGGCACCGGCTGATTCCGAGGCGGCCGCCTGTAGGTTCGCGTGCGATGACTTCGTCCTTCCAGTGACGCCCCCCACCGGGCCACAATCCGGAAGGAGACGGTGCCCGGTGTCACGTTCGGCGTGCTGGCCGACAAGCAGGGACACCTGATCGGGGTCGCCGCGAACTGACGAAACCATCGCTCGCTCCGGGGCGGCGCGACGGCCGCCCCGGAGGTTCGATCGCGCCGCCGCGTCCCAGCCGGTATTGATACGCCCATGGCGGCCGCCCGCACCGTGCTCGTGCTCAGCGAGAACTGGACGATGGTGTCGCCGCGCGACCTGCCGGCGCTGGTGCAGCTGGCCTGCGATGCGGAGCAGGCGGGCGTGGATACCGTGATGCTGAGCGAGCACGTGGTGCTGGGCCCGGACTCGAGCGCCGCCGGCCTGATGGGGAACCCGCGCGACTACGCCGCGCCCGGGAACCAGGACCCCGCCACGCCCTGGCCGGACTCGCTGGTGCTGGCGTCGGCGATCGCCGCCCGCACGAGCACGCTGCGGATCGCGCTGGCCGCGGTGATCGCGCCGCTGCGGCACCCGCTGCTTCTGGCCAAGCAGCTGGCCACGCTCGACCTGCTTGCGCAGGGCCGCCTGGTCGTCCAGCCCACCGTCAGCTGGAGCGCCCACGAGTACGCCGCCCTGGGCGTGCCGTTCACCCGCCGCGGGGCGATCCTGGACGAGCAGCTGGAGGCGATGTCGGCGGCCTGGACGGACACGCCCGCCAGCCACGACGGGGAGCGCTTCTCGTTCCGGGACGTCTACGTCGAGCCCAAGCCGCACCGCCGCGGCGGCCCGGCGATGTGGTTCGGTGGCCAGCGCCTGCATGAGCCGCTGCTGCGGCGGATCGTCCGCTACGGCGACGGCTTCCACCCGTTCGGCACGCCCACGCCCGAGGAGCTGGCGATGCTGCGCGAGCGGATGCGGGCCGCCGGGCGCGATCCCGACGGCCTGGAGCTGGTGGGCGGCATCCGCGGCCGCTTCCCCGACGACGACGCGACCGCCTCGATCGACGAGGCGCTCGAGCAGGTGCCGGCCCAGCTGGCCGCCGGATACACGTCGATCTGCTTCAAACCCTCGATGTACACCGACGATCCGGCGGCCGTGCCCGAGCTGAGCCGCAGGGTGGTCTCGGCCATCGCCGCGATGTGATCAGAAGGCCTGTTCGGCCGGAACGAACTCGCGGTCGAGCCGGAACGGGTTCTCGGTACGCGTGCCGGCCAGCAGCCCGGCCAGGATCTCGGCGCCGGCCGGGCCGGCCATCACGCCGTGCCCGCTGTAGCCGGTGTTGACGTGCAGGCCGTCGATCTCGGTCTGGCCGATCAGCGGCCGCTGGTCGGGCGTCATCGTGTACTGCCCGGCCTGGACGAACCATGCCGATCCGGCCCGTTCCCAGACGTCGCGCCAGAAGGTCGCGGTGCGCGCGATGGCGACCGGGCTGGACGGGTCGAGCAGCGCCAGAGCAAAGCCGGGATCCGCGGTTACGTGCTCGACCGGCTCCGCCCCCGGCTCGGACGCGTCCGGGTAGAGCAGGTAGGCGCCCGACGCGACCGGCCGCCAGTGGCTGGTGGTCTCCTCATCGACCGTCATGGGCGCGTCCCGCGGCACCTCCGGCACGTCCCACAGCACCACCCGTTGCCGCCGCACCGCCGACACCGGCAGCTCCACCCCGGCCGGCCTCGTAAGCAGCTCGGACAAGGGACCGGCGGCGATCACAGCCGCGCCGGCCGCCACCGTCCCGTGGTCGGTGACCACGGCCGTCAGCCGGCCGGACGAGACCTGAAAGCCGGTGACGCCCACCCCCGTGATCACGTCGGCCGACGAGCCCTCCAGCAGGCCCATCGCGATCCGCTTCGGTTCGATCAGGCCGTCGCCCTGGCGGAAGCGCGCCTGCACCACGTCGTCGGGCACCCAGGCGAATCGGCTGCGGGCCTCGTCGCCGGTCAGGAGCTCGACGCCGTCCACGCCCCACCCGCGCTGGCGCTCCACCAGCTCGCGCTGGCGGGCGACCGCGGCCTCGCTGCGGGCAAGCCACAGGTAGCCCTGGGCGCGCAGGCCGGGGTCGTGCAGCGTCTGGCCGGTCTCCTCGGCGAACCGCTCGAACAGCCGCACCGATCGGCCCACCAGCTCCAGCTCCTCGCGGTGCTCAAGCTGCAGCCTGTACCCGCCCACGGCGATCGCCGTCGTCATCGAACACAGGGCCGGCCGGCGCTCGACCACCAGCACCGAGATGCCGGCGCGCGACGCGAAGAAGGCGGTGGCCGCTCCCACGATGCCGCTGCCGATCACCACCAGGTCGGCCCGGGAGGGTAGGTCGCTCGTGCGCCGCATGGCTCGCTATGCTCGCACACCGATGCGCCACCCACTGCTCGCAGCCGCCGTCACTCCGCTCCGCGACAACGGCGCCACGCTCGACTCAGGCGCGATCGCCCCGCTGGTCGCCCACCTCGAGCAGGGCGGCGTCGACGGCGTCTTCTGCTGTGGCACCACCGGCGAGGGCGTCCTGCTCAGCTACGACGAGCGCATCCGCGCCGCGGCGGCCTTCCGGTCGGCCTGCGGCGGCAGCCTGATCGTCCACTGCGGCGCGCAGACGACCGCCGAGACGGCCGCGCTGGCGGCGCACGCGGCGTCGATCGGCGCCGACGGCGCGGCCGTGATCGCGCCGCCCTACTACCCCCTGGGTAGCGACGATCTGGTCGAGCACTTCGTGGCCGCTGCGCATGCGTGCGATCCGCTGCCCTTCTACCTGTACGCCTTCACGGCGCGCAGCGGCTACCCGCTGACGCCCGAGGTGATCCGGGCTGTTGCCGAGCGCACCACCAACGTCGCCGGCCTGAAGGTGTCCGAGAGTCCGTACGACAAGGTCGCTCCCTACCTGACGCTGGGCCTGCGCACCTACATCGGGTCGGAGCCGCTGCTGCCCCAGGCACTGGCCGACGGCGCCTACGGCTCGGTCTCGGGCCTGGCCAGCGCGTTCCCGGCCGACGTGCGGCGGGTGCTCGACGAGCCCACGCCCGAGCACGCCCAGCATCTGGCATCGTTGCGCGACACGCTCGGCGCCACCACGTTCATCTCGGGCTTGAAATGGGTGCTGCGAAACCACGGCGTCCCCATCCAGCCGGACGTGCGGGCGCCGTTGCCGCCGGTCAGGGACGCGCTCGCCGCGCGGCTCGCGACGCTCTGACCGCCTCCGGCACCATCCGCAGCCAGCTTTGAGGCAGCTGCCAGCGGGCGCGGCGAAGGACGTCGCGCATCGACTCGGTCGCGTCGTGGTCGAGCGGCGGGCCGTGGCCGACCGCGATCACCTCGGGGTCGAGGCCGGCGAACGCCGCTCTCGGCGGCTGCAGCCGCGCGAACGGGTGCATGCCCAGCGGATCGCCGCTGCGGGCGAGGTCGAAGCCGGCCGTGCCAAGCGTCTCGGCGCAGAGCAGCAGCCGGCGGCCGGGCAGCCACAGCAGCGCCTCCCGCCAGCGGCGGCGCTCGAACACCGACCGCTCCTCGACGCCGTCCACCGCGACCCCGCTGCCGCCGAGAGCGATCGGGGTCAACCTGGGAGCGCCCAACCGCTCGCCGATGACGGCGGCGTCGCGCTGGTGGCGGTCGAGCAGCGTGACGACGCCGATCACGGGTGGAAGTCCGGACAGCAGCGCATCCAGCCCGTCACCGTCGACCGGGTCGACCACCAGCGTGCCGGCGTCGACCACGATCGCGGATGACGTGCGCTGCGCAGGATCGCCGGCTCCCAGCAGCCAGGCCACCGAGCCACGATCGTCCAGCGGGTGTACCTCGATGGTGGCAGAGGGCATCGAGCCGGACTGTAGATGTGTCAGCTCGCGCAGAGCGCAAGCTGAAACGGCTGCGCCAGCCTGTTCGTGGCCGCGAGCTGCGCGCGCAGCGTGGCGGCGTCCGACGCCACCTTCGCGGTGTTGCCAGAATCGGCAGCGGCCACCAGATCCTGCGCGGCGGCGATCCCGGTCTGCAGGCTGTCGAGCAGGTGGCCGAAGGCGGCGCGGTCGGCGTCCGGCGGCGTCAGCGCCCGCAGCGCCTTCAGCTCGGCCGCCTCCAGCGCGATCGCGCGGCGGCCCTGCTGGGCGACCTGGGGCAGGGTGGTTGCGCCCTTCAGGAGCGCGATCCGCTTCTGGTAGGTGGCGCAGATGCCGCGCGCCTGGGCGACGAACTGGGCGTGGCTGACGCCGGAGCTGCTGCCGCCTCCGGAGCCGCCAAAGCAGCCGCCTGCCAGCAGCAGCACCGCCGCCAGCGCGGCGCTAGAGCGCGCCGCCCGCAGCATGCGGCGCCGTGGGATCCGCAGC
>DATIOK010000104.1:0-4878 GCA_035473255.1 Gaiellales bacterium | reverse complement strand
CAGGTACGGGCCTGGAGGTGCTGATCATCGGAGTCGCGGCAATCCAGGCGCCCGGCATCAGCCGGATCGTGCGCACCGCCACGCTCGAGGTCTCCGTGCGCGGCTACGTGGAGGCGGCGATCGCCCGCGGCGAGCGCTCCTACGCCGTGATCGTGCGCGAGGTGCTGCCCAACATCATGGCACCGGTGCTGGTCGACTCGGGCCTGCGCTTCACCTACTCGATCCTGATCATCGCATCGGTCAACTTCCTGGGGCTGGGGCTGCAGCCGCCCGCCTCCGACTGGGCGCTGATGATCAGCGACAACCGCCAGTACATCGCGATCCAGGCATGGGCGGTGCTGGCGCCGGCCGCGATGATCGCGCTGCTCACCATCGGCATCAACCTGACCGGCGACGCGATCGCCCGCAGCCTGGGCCGCTCCTACGTGCCCAAGACCGCGCGGAGTGCGGTGATATGAGCGATGCCCCGGCACCCGTGGTGCAGGTGGAGGGCCTCTCGCTGGGCCTGACCACGGGCGACCCCGTGGTCGAGGACGTCAGCTTCACCGTCGGCGCCGGGCAGATCCTGGGGCTGGTGGGCGAGTCCGGCAGCGGCAAGACCACCACCGCGCTGGCCCTGCTCGGCTACACGCGCCGCGGCGTCGAGCTGCGGGGCGGCAGCGTCAGCATCAGCGGCCAGCCGATCCTCGGCCAGGGCATCAGCAACCTCCGCAACCTGCGCGGCAAGGTTGTCTCCTACGTGCCGCAGGACCCCGGCGGCGCCCTCAACCCGTCGCTGCGGGTGGGCGACGCGGTGATGGACGTGCTGCGCGCGCACCGCGCCGGCGCCGCGTCGCTCGAGTCGGTCAAGGCATCGCTGGAGCGGGTCGAGCTGGGCGCCGACCCGCGGCTGCCGCGGCGCTACCCCCACCAGCTGTCGGGTGGCCAGCAGCAGCGGGTCACGATCGCGATGGCCTGCGTCTGCGACCCGCCGGTGGCGGTGCTGGACGAGCCCACCACCGGCTTGGACGTGATCACCCAGGACCGGATCCTGGCCGAGCTGGCCCGCCTGCGCGACGACGACGGTATGGCGATGGTGTACGTCTCTCACGACCTGGCGGTGGTGGCGAAGATGGCCGACCGGATCGTCGTCATGTACGCCGGCCGCGTGGTGGAGAGCGGGCCGGCCGACGAGGTGATCGAGCGGCCTCGCCACCCCTACACGCGGGCGCTGGTGTCTGCCATCCCCGACTTCCGCCGGCCGCGTGCGCTGCGCGGCATCCCCGGCGTGTCGGTCGGGGTGGGCGAGTGGCCGAGCGGCTGCGCCTTCGTGCCCCGCTGCCGTTACGCCATCGACCGCTGCAGCGAGGCGCTGCCCGAGTTGTCGGCCGCGACGCCCGACCACGCGGTGCGCTGCATCCGCTGGCAGGAGCTGGCACGCGAGGGCGCCGAGCCCGGTGACGGGCGCGCCGCGGCGACCGTCACGGAGGCTGAGGATCAGGCGCTGCTGCAGGTCGATCACCTCGAGGTCGAGTACCGCAACGGCCGGCGCCGCAACACCGTCGTCCACGACGTGTCGTTCGCGATCGAGTCGGGCCGCTGCGTGGCGCTGGTGGGCGAGTCCGGCAGCGGCAAGACCACGATCGGGCGCTGCCTGGCGGGGCTGCATCCGCCCAGTGGCGGTCGCATCCTGTTTGACGGCGGCGAGCTGGCGGCCTTCGCCCGCAACCGGCCGCTGGCCGCCCGCCGCCGCATCCAGATCGTGTTCCAGAACCCGTTCGAGTCGCTCAACCCACGGCACAAGGTCAGCTCCTCGATCGAGCGCCCGCTGCGGGTGCTGCGCGGCCTGTCCCAGAGCGAGGCGGGCACCGAGGTGGGCGAGCTGCTCGACCGCGCCAAGCTGCCGCGCCGCGTCGGCGACCGCTTCCCGATCGAGCTGTCCGGCGGCGAGCGCCAGCGGGTTGCGATCGCGCGGGCGCTGGCGGCCAAGCCCGACCTGCTGATCTGCGATGAGGTGACCTCGGCGCTCGACGTGTCGGTGCAGGCGGCCGTGCTGGAGTTGCTGTCGGAGCTGCAGCGCGACCTGCGGCTGAGCATGCTGTTCATCACTCATAACCTGGGCGTCGTCGCCTGTGTGGCCGACAGCGTGCTGGTGATGGACCGCGGTTCGCTGCGCGAGAGCGGCTCGGTCGCACAGGTGCTGAACACGCCCGCCGACGAGTACACCCAACGGCTGCTGAGCGCCGCGCCGTGCCTGCCCGACCGGGCGTACAGTTGAGCGCCCGCACCGCGATCGTGGGCGGCACGGTCGTGACGCCGGACGGGTCGAGGCGGGCGGACGTGCTGGTGGAGGACGGCCAGATCCGGGCGGTCGGCGAGGTCGACCGGGACGGCGCCGAGACCGTCGACGCGGGCGGATGCCTGGTGCTGGCGGGCGCGATCGACGTGCACACCCACGTGTTCGGCGGGATCCGCGACGACACCCGCTCGGCGCTCTGCGGTGGCACCACCTCGGCGCTCGCCTTCGTGGACGCGCTGCCGGGCGAGCGCCCGGCCGAGGCCGCCCGCCGCACGCTCGCCGACGAGATGCCGGAGTCGCTGATCGACCTGGCCTTCCACGCCGTGATCTGGGAGCCGCAGGCATACCGCAACGGCGACCTCGCAAAGGCGGCCGCGCTGGGAGTGGGCAGCGTGAAGCTGTGGCTGGCCTACATCGAGCTCGGCATCCAGGCCGACGACGACGTCGCGCTGCGCGTCATGCAGGAGGCGGCGGAGCTGGGCATGGTGGTGCTCGCGCACTGCGAGAACGGCCGCGCAATCGACGTGCTCACGCGGCAGCTGGTCGAGCATGGACGGCTGGGAATCGACTCGCTGCCGCGCAGCCGGCCGATCGAGCTGGAGGCCGAGTGCGTGCACCGGTTCCTGGTGCTGGCCCGGCTGGCCGGGGCGACCCCGTACGTCGTGCACCTGACCGGCCGCGCGCCGCTCGAGGAGATCGCGGCAGCGCGCCGCCGCGGCCAGATCGTGCACGGCGAGGTCTGCACGCACCACCTGCTGTTCGACCGCTCACACCACGAGGGTGACGACGCCGTGCGCTACGTGATGACCCCACCGCTCCGCACCGGTGACGACCAGCTGGCGCTGCTCGACGGCCTCCGCGACGGCGGCGTCAGCACGTATGCCTCCGACCACTGCCACCTGCGGCTCGACCGCGACAAGCTGCCGGTGCTGGACGACTTCACCCAGATACCGACGGGGATGCCCGGCATCGGCGCGCGGCTGCCGCTGGGCTTCGGGCTGCTCGCCCCGGAGCAGCTGGTCGAGGTCGCCTGCGCCGCCCCGGCACGCATCTTCGGGCTGTATCCGCGAAAGGGCGCGATCGCCGCCGGCAGCGACGCCGACATCGTCGTCTGGGATCCGTCGGCGCCGTCGCGGCTGACGATGGAGGTGATCAACGACGGCCTCGACTGGTCGCCGTACGAGCACATGCCGGTCCCGGGCTCGATCCGCCACGTGCTGGCCCGGGGCGACCACGTCGTGGCCGACGGGCGCTTCGGCGGTGATGAGCACCGCGGCCGCTACCTGCCGGTCTCGCGCGTGCTCGAGACGGCGTGAGGGCGGAGCCGGGCACGGCCCGCTCAGCCGGCGGCGACCTCGGCCAGGAAGTCGCGCAGCTGGTCGTCCGCGTCCGGCTCGATCGCCGGCGGCACCGACAGCCCGTAGCGCTCGAGCGCCTGCTCGAGCCCGGCGCGGCTGCCCACCAGCGCCAGCGTGTAGCCGTGGCGTGCAAACTCCTCGGTCTGCTCGGCCACCTGGTCGAGCAGCGGCGCCGCCACCTCGTCGGGGTAGTCGGCCGCGGGCAGTTGCATCGCGCCCCAGCCCTCCTGCTCGATCACGGCCAGGGCGTCGACCCCACCCGCCTCGGGGTTGACCAGCTCGCTGGCGACCAGGGCGACGCGGAAGCTGCGCAGGTCGCCGTCCACCTATCCGCTGCCTTCCATCAGCGCGACCAGCTGCGCCCGCTCCTGGGCCGGATCGTGCGTAGGCAGCTGGTGCGACACGCCCATCGCGCGCGGCGCGGTGACGCCGCGCTCGGCCAGTTCGGCGGTCAGCTCCTCGAGGAAGATGCCGCTGCCGGGCGAGAGCTCCGGGGCTCCGTCCGGCCACTCAGGGCGGCCACCGCGGGCGGGGTCGGAGCTGGTCACGTGCACCCCCATCGAGGGGCTGCCGTCGATGCCGACCAAGATCACGTCGTCTCCGCGGGCAACATGCACCTCGATCGCGCCGGCCACGGCGGCGGCGATCTTCCGGCAGTGGCGGCGAAAGGCGGTGGTGTCGTACTGCTCCCGCACCGCCCAGAAGCGGTTCAGGCCGGTGAACGCGAGCTCCGGGCAGGGCATCTGCTCGATGCGCCAGCCGCGCTCCCGCAGCTCATCGACCAGCGGCGAGTAGACGCCGGGGCAGCGTGCGCCGCCGTCGGTCTTCGAGTTCTGGTTGAGCAGGCAGTGAGCGACGAATGCAACGCCGGGCATCCCGGGAGTATAGGAACAGGAAGGTGGGGGATATGAGCATGCGCAGCGCCATCGTCACGGGGTCGTCCTCCGGCATCGGCCGGGCGATTGCGGTGCGGCTGGCGGCCGACGGGTTCGACGTCGTGCTGGCAGACATCCGACACGATCCGATCACCGGCGGCGAGCCCACCGAGGGCGTGATCCTCGGCAGCGGCGGCAGCGCCGTTCACGTGGCGGCCGATGTTGCCTCGCCGGACGACTGTGCAGCGCTGGTTGCAACCGCGGTGAAGCGTGTCGGCACGCTGGACGTGCTGGTGAACAACGCCGTGCTGGCCGGAGCGGAGTCCAAGCCGCTGCTGGACACCGAGCCCGAAGACTGGGACGCGAT
>DATIOK010000103.1:0-1748 GCA_035473255.1 Gaiellales bacterium | reverse complement strand
GGCGCCCCCGGGGCCGGCAGGGCCTGGCGATCGACCTTGCCGTTGGGCGTCAGGGGCAGGCTCTCCAGCATCATCCATGAGGATGGCAACATGTACGACGGCAGGATCTCCGCCAGCCTGGCGCGCAGCTCCTCCGGCTTGGCCTCCATCGTCTCCTCGGGCACCACGTAGGCGACCAGTCGTCGGTTGGTCCGCGAGTCCCCTGCGGCCACGACGACGGCGGCGCGCACCGCCGGATGCTGCTCCAGGGCGGTCTCGATCTCGCCAAGCTCGATGCGGTAGCCCTGCACCTTGACCTGAAAGTCCTCCCGGCCCAGGAGCTCGATCTCACCGCTCGGCAGGTAGCGTCCCTCGTCGCCCGTGCGGTACAGCCGCTCGCCGGTGCGCGGGTGCACCGTGAAGCTTGCCGCCGTCTTCTGCGCATCGCGCCAGTACCCCACGGCCAGGCCCGAGCCGCCGATGTAGAGCGATCCCGGCACCCACACCGGCCGCGGCTCCCGGCGCTCGTCCAGCACGTAGAAACGCTGGTTCGCCATGGCCCGCCCGTACGGGATGCTCGGCCAGTGCGGATCGACCTCGCCGATCGGGTAGAGAATCGACCAGATCGAGGCCTCCGTGGCGCCTCCCAGACTGATCACCTCCACTCCGGGCCAGAGCCGCCGCACCCGCTCTGGCAGGCGCACCGGGATCCAGTCGCCGCTCAGCAGCACCAGCCGCAACGGCGCAGCGCTGCGCAGCTCTCTCATCGACTCTACGTACATCTCCAGCAAGGCCGGCACCGAGTTCCACAGCGTCGCGCCGTGACGCTCCATCAGCTCGCGCCAGCGCGACGGCTCGCGCAGGGCCCACGGCTCGGGCACGATCAGCGCGCCGCCCGCGGTGAGCAGGCCGAAGATGTCGTAAACCGACAAGTCGAAGCTCAGCGATGACAGTGCGAGGACCCGATCCGACGGTGCCACCCCGAAGCGCTCGTTGACATCGATGACGGTGTTCAGGGCGCTCCGGTGATCGATCATCACCCCCTTGGGCTGACCGGTGGAGCCCGAGGTGAAGATGACGTAGGCCAGGTCTCCCGGCCCCTGTACCGCCTCCAACTGGGGCGCAGCCGCCGCAGCAAGGTCCTTTGCCTCGACCCGCAGGCGGATCGCTTGCTCTGGCCATTGCAGGCGCTCGTCGATCCACGGCTGGGTCAGGACCAGACGGACCTCGCCGAGCGCGAGCAGAGTCCAGATCCGCTCCCGTGGCAGGTCCGGATCGATCGGCAGGTAGGCTGCCCCCGAAACCAGAACGCCGAGGACGGCCGCCACCTGCTCCCACCCTTTCTCCATGACCACGGCCACCAGGCGGTTGGGCTCCGCACCCTGGGCACGCAGCCGGCCGCCCAAAAGCTGGGCCAGGTTCCACAACTCGCCGTAGCAAACCTCTCGTTCGCCTGCGATCACCGCCACGCGCTGCGGCTCGAGCCGTGCCCGCTCGCCGATCCGGGTGTGGAGCAAGCCCACAGGCACCGGCGCCTCGGTGGCATTGGCCGCAGCCTGCAACTCCAGGTCCGCCCGCGGCACCCGTGCGCCCACGGCGGACTCCCAGGCCGACTCCTCCTGCGCGAGCTGTCCCAACAGGTCACAGAAAGCTTGGAACATGGCGTCCAGCAGACCGGCCGGGAAAAGCTCTTCCACAGCATCCCAGTTGAACACCAGCACGCCGTTCTGCTCCGAGACCTGGTGATCAAGCCACACCTGAGGCGTCTG
>DATIOK010000102.1:0-1674 GCA_035473255.1 Gaiellales bacterium | reverse complement strand
CTCGGGTGCGCGCTTTGCGGCCAAGGCCATGGTGCTGAGCGCGGCCAGCAATGAGGCCGCGATCAAGATCGGGGTCCGCCGCATCGGGCCGGCGCTGGTGTTCGAGCGGCTGTGGGAGGAGACCGGCTGCCGGGCGGTGATCACGGCGCTGGCGGGCCAACGCAAGCACGGCTTTGCGCTGGAACGCGCCGTGTTCCTCACCGTGCTGCACCGGCTGTTCATGAGCGGCTCCGACCGCGCCGCGGATCGCTGGCGCGAGGATTACGCCATCGTCGGCGTCGCGGGGCTTGATCTGCATCATCTCTATCGGGCGATGGCGTGGCTGGGCGAGGAGCTGCCGGAGAAAGAGCAGGACGGCCGCACGCCGTTCGCACCGCGCTGCCTGAAGGACGTGATTGAGGAGCGGCTGTTCGCGCATCGGCGCGATCTGCTGACGCGGCTCGACCTGGTGTTCATGGACACCACCAGCCTCTACTTCGAGGGCGCCGGCGGCCAGACACTGGGCCAGCACGGCTACAGCAAGGATCATCGTCCGGACCTGCGGCAGATGATCCTCGCCGTGCTGCTCGATGGCGATGGGCGGCCGGTGTGCTCGGAGATGTGGCCGGGCAACACCGCCGACGTGACGACACTGATCCCGGTGATCGACCGGCTCCGCCGACGCTTCGCCATCGCGCGGGTGTGCGTGGTCGCCGACCGCGGCATGATCAGTGCCGAGACCGTGGCCGAACTGGAGGCGCGCCGGCTCCTGTACATTCTCGGCGTGCGCGAGCGCAGCGACAAGCTGGTGCGCGAGCTGGTGCTCGAGGATGCCGCGCCGTTCGTGCCGCTGGCCATCAACAAGCGCGGCAAGCAGACCGACTACGAGGCCAAGACCGTGATGCTGGCCGGTCGACGCTACATCGTCTGCCGCAATCATCAGGAGGCCGAGAAAGACGCCGCCGATCGTGCTTCCATCGTCGCCGCGCTGGAGCGCCAGCTCGCCAAGGGCGACAAGGCGCTGGTCGGCAACACCGGCTACCGCCGTTACCTGAAGACGATCAGCGACCAGCACTTCGCGATCGATCCCGACAAGATCGCGGAGGACAACAAGTTCGACGGCATCTTCGTGCTGCGCACCAATACCGACCTCAACCCGCTCGCGGCCATGCTCTGCTACAAGCAGTTGTGGACGGTGGAGCAGACTTTCCGCACCGCCAAGCACCTGCTCTCGACAAGGCCGATCTTCCACAAGCTCGACGAGACCATCCGCGGCCACGTGTTCTGCAGCTTCCTCGCACTGGTGCTGAAGAAAGCGCTGGAGGATCGTATTGCCGCGCTCGGCCGCTTAGGCTCCTGGCCGGAGACCATCGCCGATCTCGATTCATTGACCGAGACCGAGATCGCGTACGACAGCAAACGCTTCATCGTCCGCTCCGCACCGCGTCCCGCCGCCAGCCTCGCCCTGCGTGCAGCCGGCGTCGCGCTGCCGCCGACCGTCCGCGACGCCACGGCCTCCTGACTCCGCCCAATCGAAAATGTAGTGCCAAGCCGCCGGCGCGGCGTGGATTGCCGTTGCCGATCAGCTACTTAGTAATTCGCACTGTTGAAGATGGGTCAAAGTGAAAGGCGAGGTCGGAAAGTATTTGGCCCGTTGCCGAATGGCCCGGAAAGAAAAATCCATTAATAAAAATC
>DATIOK010000101.1:0-33629 GCA_035473255.1 Gaiellales bacterium | reverse complement strand
CGCCGCGGCGACGAGTACGGCGGCCCGTTCGAGAACCGCGCCCGCTTCTGGCTGGAGACGCTCGAGGCGGTGCGCGAGGCCGTGGGCGACGACTGCGCGATCGCGGTGCGGATCTGCGCCGACACGCTCGACCACTCCGGTATCGAGCTGGACGAGGGCCTGGCCTTCATCCGCACCGCCGACCATCTGGTCGACCTGTGGGATCTGACCGTGGGCGCGGTGGGCGGCATGGCCCGGCTCGACTCAGGCCCGTCCCGCTTCTTCGAGCAGGGCTACCAGCTGGAGTGGACCGGGCGCGCACGCGAGGCCACGGCCAGGCCGATCGTGGGCGTGGGCCGCCTGACCGACCCCGACCGCATGGCCGAGATCGTGCGCAGCGGCGTCTGGGACCTGATCGGCGCCGCCCGGCCCTCGATCTCCGACCCCTTCCTGCCCAGCAAGATCGAGCAGGGCCGCTACGACGAGATCCGCGAGTGCATCGGCTGCAATGCCTGCTACTCGCGGTCGATCTGGGGCCGGCATCTGGGCTGCACGCAGAACGCCACCGCAGGCGAGGAGTACCGGCGCGGGTGGCATCCGGAGCGGTTCGACCGCGCCGCGAACGCCGACCGGGCGGTGCTGGTGGTGGGTGCCGGGCCGGCCGGCATGGAGTGCGCCACGGTGCTCGGCAAGCGCGGCATGGAGCTGGTGCACCTGGTGGACGGGGCCGACGACATCGGCGGCTGCATGAGCTGGATCACGCGCATGCCGGGCCTCGGGACGTGGGGCCACGTGGTCGACTACCGCCGCGCCCAGATCGACCGCCTCGACAACGTTTCGCTGGGGCTCGGCACGCGGCTGTCGGCGGCCGACGTGCTCGACTACGGCGCCCAGATCGTGGTCGTGGCGACCGGTTCGCACTGGGCCGGCGACGGCATCAGCGGCGTCACGCGGCTGCCGATCCCCGGCGCGGATGCCACGCTGCCGCACGTGCTGACGCCGGAACAGGTGATGGTCGAGGGCAAGCGGCCGCCCGGCAGCCGGATGGCGGTCGTCGACTACGAGGGCTACTTCGTCGGCTCGGCGCTGACCGAGCAGCTGCGCAGCGACGGGTACGAGGTCGAGTTCGTGACCAGCCACGAAGCGGTCGCACCCTACTGCGATCAGACGCTCGAGGGCCGGCCGGTGCGGGAGCGTCTGAACGCGATCCGGGTGCCGGTGCACCGGGCGGTGGTGGTCGACCGCATCGACGAGGGCGGGATCGACCTGGTGGGTGAGTTCCAGGCGACGTCGCGGCTGGCGGTGGACGGCGTGGTGCTGGTCACGCAGCGGCTCTCGGACGAGGCCCTGTACCGCGAGCTGGCGGACGACCCGGCCGCGCTCGAGGCGGCCGGGATCGAGGCGGTCTACCGGATCGGCGACTGCGTTGCGCCGCGCCTGATCGCGGACGCGATCTTCGACGGCCACCGCCTGGCGCGCGAGATCGACTCGCCCGACCCGGAGCGTCCGCTGCCCTACCTGCGCGAGCGGCCGCTGATGGCGGGAACGCCGGCCGCCTGACCCGTCACGGTCCGGTCACGATCTCGCAACGCCCCGGCCGGCCGGGGAGGTGTCAAACACCGAAACTGTGGCCGTTGCAGAGGCGGGGGGTAGCCGTGGCGAACGTCATCGGTCTGTGAGGGGTGCACCCGTGGCTGTCACGGACGACGTGACCGGGCCGCGATGGTGGCGTGGTGTTCCGTGTACCCTCCGTTGCGAAGCGGGGCATTTCGTGCGCAACGGATCGGTCACGGCGACGTGACGTTGGCCGGGGTGATGCCGAGCCGGATCGTGTAGCCGATCAGCATCGGCCGCGGCTCGGGCAGCCGTTCCCGGGCGATGCGCGCGAGCGCGTCCATCGTCTCCTCCAGCTCGGGCGCGCGGCCTTCGAAGATCGCGGTGGGGCCTCCCAGCGAGTGTGCGAGGTCGATCACGGCTTCCGCGCCGGCCGTCGTCTCGGCGTGGCAGTGCACCTCGCGCGCGAATGCGAACAGCCCGCTCTCGCGCAGCCGGGCCACGTGCTCGCGCTTTGGCCACTGCGACGCCCCGGCGTGGATGCCAAGCCGCTCCCGCGCCGCCCAGCGCACGTCGATCACCGCCGCGAAGGCCGCGTCGACCTGCGGCTCGATCACCGGCACGATGTCGTAGTCGTATGCGCCGAACACGCCGCCGGGACGGAGCACCCGCGCCACCTCCGGCAGCACCGCGCCCGGATCCATCCAGTGGAAGGACTGCGCGCAGGTGACGATGTCGGCCGAGCCGGCCTCGAGGCCGGTCGCGTCGGCGTAGGCCTCCAAAAACGTGACGTTGGCGTCGGCGGTCGTCTCCCGCGCCCGGGTCAGCATCGCCGGGTTCGCCTCCACGCCGACCACCCTCTCGGCGCGGGCTGCCCAGGCGCGGCTCGAGAGTCCCGTTCCGCTGCCGAGGTCGACCACCAGCCGCGGCCGGCCGCCCGCGCAGCGTGTCAGTACGTCGAGCACGACCGCCGGAGGACTGGGACGGGCGCCGTCGTAATGGTCGGCGAACCCCTCGTTCGCGTACCCCGACCGCCCGATCAGATCGCGCGAGAACGTGCTCACACCTCAATGCTAGACGGCCACTAGGATCCGCTCATGGCGGAGTACCGGATCACCTACTGGCGCGAGATCCCCTCGATGGTGACCGCCCGCGACGGTGCGGCCACCTCCAAGGCCGCGCTGCCCGGCCGCTTCCAGGAGGCCATCGACGAGGCCGCCATGCGCCAGGGCATGGCCGGCTCCGACGCCTACCTGGAGCAATGGCATCACGGAGAGTGGGAGCGGGCCGACGGAACGCCCGACGAGCTGGTCGCCACCCTGTCCGAGCAGCTCGACAACGACTACGACGCGGCGCGCCTGGAATCGCTGCTGGAGGTGTGATGGGACACATCGCGACACTGCTGGGAGACACGCGGCCGGCGCTCAGCGACGGCGCCATCGGCACCATGCTGCAGGCGGCCGGCCTCATGCCGGGCGCCTCGCCCGAGATCTGGAACGTCGAGCGGGCCGACGCGATGCGCGTGATCCACACCGCCTACGCCGATGCCGGAGCGCGGCTGCTCACCACCAACACCTTCGGCGGCACCCGCCCTCGCCTGGCGCTGCACGGCCACGAGGATCGCGTGCACGAGCTGAACGAGGCGGGAGCCCGCATCGCCCGCGACGTGGCGGACACCTGCGGTGCGCTCGTGCTCGGCAGCATCGGCCCCACCGGCGACCTGATGGAGCCGCTGGGCCTGCTCAGCCACGACGACGCCGTCGACCTGTTCGCCGAGCAGGCGGGCGGCCTGGCCGCCGGCGGCGCCCACATCCTGCTGTTCGAGACGTTCAGCGACCTGGGTGAGGTGCGGGCCGGCGTCGAGGGGGCGCGCCGCGCCGCACCCGACCTGCCGGTGGCCGTGACCATGACCTTCGACCTCAAGGGCCACACGATGATGGGCGTCAGCCCGTCCCAGGCGCTGGCTGAGATATCCGCGCTCGGCGTCGAGCTGATCGGCGGCAACTGCGGCAGCGGGCCCGACGAGATCGAGGCCGTGATGGTGACCATGTCCGACGAGCGTCCGGACGGCGTGTTGCTGCTCGCCCAGAGCAACGCCGGCCTGCCGCAGCTGGTCGGGGACGAGTTCCGCTACGGCGGCACCCCCGAGGTGATGGCCGACTACGCCGTGCGCATGCAGGAGCTGGGTGTCGACGTGATCGGCTCGTGCTGCGGCAGCACGCCGTCGCACACGGCCGCGATGCGCGACGCGCTTGGCCTGCCTGCCGTCGTCTGATCGCCGCCCTCAGAACGGGAAGGGCAGGGTCGGCATCCACCGCTCCCAGATCCCGCGCAGGCTGCCATCATTCACGAGCCCGTCCAGCGCCTGATCGAGCTCTGCCCGCAGCTGCGGCCTGTGCTTTGCAACCGCGATGCCCCAGTGGTTGCGCGTCTCAACGGTGAATGCCACCGTCAGGTCTGCCGCATCCGCGAGCGGCACCAGCGCCACATCGTCGTCGACCACCGCATCCACCGAGCCGGTGCGAAGCGCACCCAGCATCTCGCCGAACACGTCGTCGGATGCGCCCGAGAACGGCACCGGGTGCGCGCCGGCGAACGTCTCGACAAGCGTCATGTTGGTGCTGCCTGCGATCGCGCCGACCCGTCGCCCGGACAGGTCAGCGGCCGAGACGATGCCGCTGTCGGGTCGCACCAGCACCGACTCGTTGAACACGGCGTAGGGGCGCGTGAAGTCGACCACCTGCAGCCGCTGGTCGGTGATGCCCTGCCCGCAGAGCACGCCGTCGCCGTCTTCGGACACCACCGAGGGCAGCATCTCCGCCCACGGCCGGAACACCCACACCAGCGGCCGGCCGGCCGCGGCCGCGACGGCGCGCCCGACATCCGGCTCGAACCCCACGCGAGCCTGCTCGCCGCCGCTCGCGCGAAACAGCGGTGGCGCCTCCAGGTCGGAGCAGACGAGTCGCAGCGGTTCGCCGGCCATCGCCGTCAGCCCTCGATCCTGATCGACGCGGTGGGGCAGGCGTCGGCGGCGGCCTCGACGTCGTCGCGGAGCGACTCTTCCGGGTCAGGCACGTAGCGAAGCTCGCTGGGGCCGATCAGCTCGAACACGTCGGGACAGGCGATCATGCACTGGCCGTGGTGGTCACAGGTCTGCTCATCGACCGACACTCTCACGGCTGCACCCCCGGGTCGAACTCGATGTGGAGCTCCACCGGCCCGGTCAGGCCGCTCACCGGCCGCACCACCGGCGGCCGCTCGTAGCGCGGGTTCCGCATGCGGCGGGCGATCAGCGGCAGCGCCTCGCGCATGTCGATGCGTGCCAGCCAGTGGCCGATGCAGTGGTGTGGGCCTCCGCCGAAGCCGAAGTGGGCCGGCCGCTCGGCGGTGATGTCGAAGCCGCTGCCCTCACCGATCGCCAGGGGGTCGGTGTTGGCCGGGTACGACAGCAGATGGATGGTCGTTCCCTCCGGAATGGCAAGGCCTCTGAACTCCAGGTCCTCGGTGCTGCGGCGGGTCGCCCACATCACCGTTGGGTTCCAGCGGATCAGCTCCTCGACGGCGTTTGCGCCCAGCTCCGGCCTCTCGGCGAGCAGCGCGTACTGGTCGGGGTGATCGACGAACAGCTGCATGGCCAGCCCGAGCTGGTTCTTGGTGGTGTCCATGCCGCCGAAGATGATCAACGAGACCATCGCCCGCAGCTCGATGTCGGAAAGCCGCCCGTCCTGGGCATCGTGGGCCTGCACGAGGCTGGAGACAACGTCGTCCCCAGGCTCGATCCGCCGCTGCGCGATCAGCTCGTCCGACACGGCATACAGGTTGGTTAGGGCCGCCTCGATCCGCTCCAGGTCATCGCGGATGGTGACGCCGAACGCCAGCCCCATGTCGGTCGACCAGCGGGCCAGGTCGTGCCAGTGGCCCTCATCCATGCCCACCAACTTGCATAGCACCCGGGCGGCGTATGGCTCTGCGAACTGCGAGACGAACTCGCAGCGGCCACTGCCGGCATAGCTGTCGATCAGCTCCTCTGCCAGCTCCTGGAACTCGGGAACCATCCGCTCGATCAGCGTGCGCGAGAAGGCCGGATTGCCGAGTTTCCGCAGGCGGCGGTGATCGTCGCCCTCTTTGCTGAGCATGATCTCCGACCACCACTCCGACAGCAGCCCCTGTTCGATCCCGTTCTGGGCGGGCCATGCGAAGCTGCCCTGCCGCAGCCGCCTGTCCTTCAGCAGCGCGCTGACCTCGTCGTAGCGCAGCACGGCCAGTCCGAACTTGGTGCGTGCGAACCAGCTGGCGGCACGGGCGGCGCGCACCTGCTCGGACGAGGCGGAGAAGGACGGGTCGGAGATGTCGAAGTAGGGGACATCCGCGGTCTCGATCGAGAGCGTCATGGGATCGCCTGCATGTACATCTCCCGGTGCCACTCGGTGACCGTGCCGCAGAAGCGCTCCCACTCGTCGGTCTTGGCGGCGGCGAAGGCGTCGTAGAGGGGCGGCGGCAGTGACTCACGCACCACGCTGTCGGCGGCCAGGTCGGACAGGGCCTCGCCGAGTGTCCGCGGGAGCCGGCCGAACCCGCCGCCGGCCTGGGCGTCGGCCACCACCGCCTGGTCGTAGGAGCTGTGGCTCTGCGGCGGCCCCGGATCGAGGCTGCGCTCAAGCCCGTCCGCCATCGCAGCCAGGATGGCGGTGTGGGACAGGTACGGGTTGACCATGGCGTCGGGCAGCTTGAACTCGAGCCGTCCGTTGGCGCTGACGCGGACCGCGCAGGTGCGGTTGTCAAAGCCCCAGTTGACGACCGAGGGCGCGAACTGGCCGACATCCCAGTAGCGAGCGTAGGAGTTGACCGTGGGAGCGAGCAGCGCCAGCATCCCAGGCGCATGCTCGAGCAACCCGCCCAGCGCGTGGCGCGCCGTCTTCGACAGGTGCAGCTCCCGCCGGCCCGGCTCCGTGAACACGTTGTCCTGGTCGCGCCACAGGCTGAGGTTGTGGTGACAGCCGTTTGCCATCGAGCCGACGTGCGGCTTGGGCATGAAGCTCGCCACGACGCCGAACTCCCTGGCCACCTGGGAGCAGACCAGCCGGTAGCTGACCAGCCGGTCGCACGTGGCGTCACAACGGTCGTACTGGAAGTTCAGCTCGAGCTGTCCGGTGTCCTCGTAGTCGCCCTCGATCATGTCCAGTCCCATCGCCTGTGCATACGCGATCACCCGCTGCACGATCGGACGCATCATTTCGAGCGCACCGATGTGATACGCGGGCGACCCGTTGGGCAGGACGTGTGGCTCGATGTCGCCGCCGAACCAGCTCATCTCGGGCTCACAGCCCGATCGAAGTTCGAGGCCGGTGGCTTGACGGAAGCGTTCATGCGCATGCCGCAGCGTGGTGCGGACGCAGGTGGCGAGGGGCGCGCCCGGGTCGGTGGCGGCGTCTCGCCGGCGGTAGAGGTTGCAAAAGAACCGT
Source organism: Gaiellales bacterium (assembly GCA_035473255.1). Lineage (GTDB taxonomy): Bacteria > Actinomycetota > Thermoleophilia > Gaiellales > JAICJC01 > JAICYJ01. The sequence continues at coordinate 26,634 of DATIOK010000101.1, read as the reverse complement.
CCCGTGTTGGGCGCCCAGGGCAGCACCGCGAAGGTCGAAGTGTCGGGCAGCGCCAGGAACTCCTCGGCGTCGGGACCGCTGGCGATCAGGTTGCCGTGGCGATCCGACACCAGGTCGGTGATCGCCGATCCGTGGAACTGCACACCCTTCTCCAGGTTGCGAGCCAGGTGCGCGGCCGGGACGACCTTGGCCATGACGCGGCCCGACAGCGTCACGAACTGGTAGTAGATGTGCTCGACCCCTGACTCCCTCACCTGCGCGGTGACGTCGTCACGTGCAAGCGCGGTCTGCTCGTGGTGCTGATCGATCGTGATGTCGGGGCGGTCGGCCATGTTCGCTCCCTGCCGTTGTTCGCGCTGAACCCTAACGCCCCGTGCGGGTCAGTCCCCGAGCTCTTTCCGGCGCCGGGTGACGTAGTCGGCCAGCTCCTGGCGCAGCTCGGGGTCGATCGCGGGCGGCTCGTACTGCTCCAGCCGCTCGCGCCAGATCTCGCCGGCCCGCGCGGTCGCGTCCCGCTCGCCCAGCCGCTTCCAGCGCTCGAAGTTTTCCGTCGACGACAGCAGCGGCCGGTAGAAGCAGTCGCGGAACCGCTCCAGCGTGTGCGCCGCGCCCAGGAAGTGCCCGCCCGGGCCCACCTCCTCGTGCGCCCCGAATGCGAGCGAGGCCTCGTCCACCTCGAGCGGGGTGAACTCGACCTTCAGCATCCGCAGTACCTCGACGTCGACGATGAACTTCTCGTAGCACGAGACCAGCCCCGACTCCAGCCAGCCGGCCGAGTGCATCACCCAGTTGGTGCCGGCCAGGAAGGTCGGGATCATGGTCATGCAAGCCTCGTAGGCCGACTGCGCGTCCACGGTCTGGCTGGACGTGAAGCCGCCGCCTGACCGCCACGGCAGCCCGAAGTGGCGGGCGATCTGGCCGGTGCAGAACAGGCCGGTGGCCGACTCCGGCGTGCCGAAGCTGGGCGACCCCGACTGCATGTCCGTGTTCGAGAGGAACGACCCGAAGATCACCGGCGCGCCCGGCCGCAGCAGCTGCGCCAGCGCGATCCCCGCCAGCGCCTCGGCCATCTGCTGGACGAGCGTTGCCGGGATCGTCACCGGCGACATCGCGCCCATCAGCAGAAACGGCGTGATCACGACCGGCTGGCCGGCGCGCACGTACTCGAACATCGCGGCCAGCATGCGGTCGTCGTAGCGCAGGGGCGAGTTGACGTTGATCAGCCCGATCACGCCGGGCGTGCGCTCGATCGACTCGCGGCCGCCGAGCAGCATCTCGGTCATGCGCACCGAGTCGGCCGCGTTTGGCCCGGAGGTGACGGAGCCCATGTAGGGCTTGTCGGTCAGCGTCTGCAGCGCGAACACCATGTCCAGGTGGCGGGAGTCGAGCGGCCGGTCGTTGGGCTCGCAGATGGTGCCGCCGGCCGAGTCGAGCTCGTCGAAGGACTGGGACAGCATGGTGAACCGCTCGAAGTCCTGCATGGTGGCGTCGCGGCGGACGTCGCCCTCACGCACGAACGGCGGCCCGTAGACCGACGCGAACGCCATGTGATCGCCGCCGATATGGATGGTGTGCTCCGGGTTGCGGGCCTGCACGTCGAATTCATGCGGCGCCTTCGCCACCTGCTCGAGCACGAAGTCGGGGTCGAGGAAGACCTTGTCGCCGTCGGTCTTCTGACCGGCCTTGGCGAACACCTCGACCGCCTCCGGCAGGATGAACTCGACGCCGATCTCCGAGACGATGCGCCGCCAGCCCCCGTCCAGGGTGGCGATCGCCTGCTCTGACAGAATCTCGTAGCGCGGCATCCGGTTGACGAACATTCGCCCTCTCCCTAAGATCTTGATATGTGGAACAATCGTTCCACATGATGAGTCGAAAAGCAATGACCGGAACCCAGGCGATCGATCGTGCTGCACAGCTGCTCGTTCTCGTCGTCGAGAACGAGTCGTCGAGCAGCGTCGGCGAGCTGGCCGAGGCCGCCGGGCTTCCCAAGAGCACCGTGTCGCGGGCCGTGTCGGCGCTCGAGCGGCAGGGCCTGGTGCAGCGGAGCAGCGCGCGCGGCAGCATCCGCCCGGGGCCGGTGCTGCTGGGCCTGGCCCGGCGCGGCGTCGGCGAACAGGACATCGCCGAGCTGTGCCGCGAGGCGCTCGACAACCTGGCCGACACCACCGGCGAGACGATCGACCTGGCGGTCGCCGTGCCCGGCGGCACCGAGCAGTACATCGCCCAGGTCGACAGCCGCCACATCCTGGGCACCACCAACTGGGTGGGGCGGCGCCTGCCCCACCACTGCACCGCGGTCGGCAAGGTGCTGGTGGCGTTCGGCGCGGCGCGCCTCCAGCGGGGAGCGCTGGAGCGGCTCACGCCCGACACCATCACCGATCGCGACGCGCTGTCGGCTGAACTGGATACGGTGCGGGCATGCGGATATGCGACCGCCGTGGGCGAGCTGGAGCCGGGCCTGGTGGCCGTTGCGGCGCCGGTGCTTGATGCCGACGGCCGGGCCGTGGCCGCGATCAGCATCTCGGGGCCGCAGTTCCGGATACCGAGCGATCGGCTGGACGGGTTTGGCAAACTCCTGACGAAGGAGACGGAAACGCTTTCGGCGCGTCTGGGATTCCGGCCCGCCGGGGAGGGAGCAGCATGACCACCGACGAGATCCTGCAAGGGCTGTTCGACAATACGCTGATCGGAAACGCGCCGGCCGTCAAGGACCTCACCAACGAGGGCCTGGACATGGGCATGGACCCCGAGACGCTGCTCTACGACGCCCTGATCCCGTCGCTGGAGGAGGTGGGTGCCCGCTTCGAGCGCGGCGACTTCTTCGTCCCGGAGATGCTGATTGCCGCGCGGGCAATGCAGGGCGCGCTGGATATCCTGCGCCCGCTGCTGGCCGAGACTGGCGCCAAGCCGATCGGCACGTTCGTGATGGGCACCGTCAAAGGCGACGTGCACGACATCGGCAAGAACCTCGTCAACATCATGCTCGAGGGCGCCGGCTTCACCGTGTATGACCTGGGCGTGAACGTGGCGCCCGAGAAGTTCGTGGAGCAGGTGCAGGAGCACGAGCCCGACATCGTCGGCTTCTCGGCCTTCCTGACCACCACCATGCCGATGTTCAAGGCCAACATCAATGCGCTCGAGAAGTCGGGCCTGCGCGACCGCGTGATCGTGATGGTGGGCGGTGCGCCCGTGACTCAGGAGTACGCCGACGCGGTCGGCGCCGACGGCTACGCCGCCGACGCGTCCACCGCGGTGCGCCTCGCAAAGTCCCTGATCGAGAACCGCCGATCGGCGGCGGCGCCGGCATGACCCAGCCCGTCTCCGACCGGTTGCGGTCGCTGGCCGCCTCGGCCAGCATCGAGGTGACGCCGCGCCACGTGGCCGCCGTGACCGAGCTCGACGGCGTGTTGCCCGTCGGGACATCGGTCTACATCACGGCGCTTCCCGGAGCAGACCCGTTCGATCTGGTGACGGCCGCCGAGACCATCCGCGCCGCCGGCCACGTGCCGGTGCCGCACCTGACGGCGCGCGCCATCGCCGGCGACGAGGCGCTGGATGCGCTGCTCTCGCAGCTGCGCGAGCGCGCCGCGGTCGACGACGTGCTCGTGATCGCGGGCGGCGGGGCGACCGTCGCCGGCGACTATCACAGCTCCATGGACGTGCTGCGGTCGGGTCTGCTGGAGCGGCACGGCATCTTTCGCGCCGGCGTCGCCGGTCACCCCGAGGGCAGCCCCGACATCTCACCGGAAGCGATCCTCGAGGCCCTCGCCGAGAAGAATGCCTTCGCCGACGGATCGGCGATCGAGCTGCGCATCGTCAGCCAGTTCGCGCTGGCCGCCGAGCCCTACGTGACCTGGGAGCGCGGGCTGCGTGAGGCGGGAAACCGGCTGCCGGTGGTGGCAGGCGTCCCCGGCGTGACCTCGCCTCCGTCGTTGCTCAAGTTCGCGCTGGCCTGTGGCATCGGCCCCTCCGTGGAGGTGCTCCGCAAGCAGTCGGGCGGCTTGCTGAAGCTGGCAACGACCCGGCTGTGGCGGCCCGACCAGCTGGCCGAGGGCATCGCCCAATCGACCGTCGAGGATCCCGGCAGCCTGATCCAGGGCCTGCATCTGTTCCCCTTCGGCGGGGTCGAGCGGTCGGCCCAGTGGCTGGCCGAGATGCGCACCGCGGCCGCGGTGTCGGCATGAGAGCTGAAAGGACGCTGAATGCAGACCACCATTGAGTCGCGGTCGCGCACGGTCGTGATCGGGGACGGCGCGCCGTTCTGCGTGATCGGCGAGCGCATCAACCCCACCGGCCGCAAGGCCTTCCAGGCCCAGCTGCAGGCCGGTGACCTGTCCCAGCTCGAGATCGACGTGGCCGAGCAGGTGGCCGGCGGCGCGGACGTGCTGGACGTGAACGTGGGCGATCCGCTGGCCGACGAGATCGAGTTGATGCGGGCGGCCGTGCCGATGGTGCAGGGGCTGACCGACCTGCCGCTGTGCATCGACTCCTCCATCATCGAGGCGCTCGAGGCCGGCCTCGGGGCCTACGACGGCAAGGCGCTCGTCAACTCGGTCACCGGCGAGGACGAGCGGCTGAACCTGATCTTGCCGATCGTGGCCCGCCACGGCGCAGCGGTGATCGGCCTCGCCAACGACGACGAGATCCCGATGGAGCCGCAGCGCCGGCTGGAGGTGGCCCGCAAGATCGTCTCGGCCGCCGGCGACCACGGCATCCCACCGCAGGACATCGTGATCGACCCGCTGGCGATGCCGGTCGGCGCCGAGCCGCGCGCGGTCACGCTGTTCCTGGAGACGGTGCGGCTGATCCGCGACGACCTGGGCGTGAACATGACCTGCGGCGCCAGCAACACCTCGTTCGGGCTGCCCGGCCGCCACACCCTGGGCGCCGCCTTCCTGGCAGTCGCCAAGAGCCACGGACTGACCAGCGCGATCATGGACGCGCGTTCTCGCGAGTGCGTCGAGTCGGTGCGAGCCACCGACTTCCTGCTCGGCCAGGACGAGTGGGGCGCCCGCTGGATCGCCGCATACCGGGCCAAGCTGGCGGCGCAGGCTGCGCAGACCGCGACGGGCTAGCCGTGTCGGTGGACGCCGAGTCGATCCAGCCAGGCACCGGCCGCGTCCGGCTGACGTTCGCGCCCGATGGTGGCGAGGTGCGCGTGCCGGCCGGTACCACCGTGTTCGACGGTGCCAGCTGGAATGGCATCGCCATCGACTCGACCTGCGGCGGCCACGGCACCTGCAAGAAGTGCAAGGTGCGGATCACCGACGGCGAGGTGCCGGTCGACACCCTGGATCCGCGCGCGTTCAGCCCTGACGAGCTGCGCGGCGGCTGGCGGCTGGCCTGCCGCGCGATCGCCAGCCACGACCTCGCCGTCGAGGTGCCGCCGCTGCAGACGCGCCCCAAGGCGGCGCTGGTCGGCGTCGGCCGCCACGTGATCCTGCGGCCGTCCGTGCAGAAGCGCTACCTCGAGCTGGAGGAGCCGTCGCTGGAGGATCAGGCGTCCGACATGGAGCGCGTGGTCAATGCCGTCGAGGACTTCGAGCTGCGGGTGGAGCTGGGCGCCGCACGCGGCATCGGCCGCACCCTGCGATCGTCCAACTTCAAGGTCACCGCCGTCATCTGCGACGACGTGCTGATCGACGTCGAGCCCGGTGACACCAGCGAGCGGCGCCACGCGATCGCCTTCGACCTGGGCACGACCACGGTGGTGGCGACGCTGCTCGACCTCGCCACCGGCCAGCCGCTGGCCGTGCGCTCGATGCTGAACCGCCAGCAGCCGTTCGGCGCCGACGTGATCTCGCGCGTGTCGGCCACGATGATGGACCCGGACGCGCTGGAGATGCTGCAGCAGCGGGCGCATGAGACGATGAACGGCCTCGCCGGCGAGGTCTGCGAGGAGGCCGGCCTGTCACCGGCGGAGGTGTACGAGATCGTGGTCTGCGGCAACGTCACGATGATGCAGCTGGCGCTGGGCATTGACCCCGAGCCGCTGGGCATGTCGCCGTTCATCATCACCGCCCGGCGGCTGCCGCCGGCGGTCGCCTCCGACTTCGGCGTGCGCGTGCACCCGCGTGCGCCGGCCGCCGTGTTCCCCGCGCTGGGCGCCTACGTGGGCGGAGACATCGTGGCCGGCATGCTCGCCACCGGCCTCACCCGCGACCGCCGCGTGCGCCTGTTCATCGACGTCGGCACCAACTCCGAGATCGCGCTCGGTTCGAGCGAGCGGGTGGTCGCAACAGCCGCACCGGCCGGCCCCGCCTTCGAGGCCGCCCAGATCCGCTGCGGCATGCGGGCTGCCGAGGGGGCGATCGAGGGCGTTGCCATCAGTGGCGAGGAGATGACGCTGGAGGTGATCGGCGACGCCGCGCCCGTCGGCATGTGCGGCTCGGGTCTGGTCGATGCCGTCGCCCAGCTGGTGTCGGCCGGCCTGCTCGACCACTCCGGCCGCTTCATCCCCGACGAGGATGCCGCCGAGCTGCACCCGGAGTTGAGCACGCGTCTGGTGAAGGTGGGCGAGGAGCGGGTGTTCGTGCTGGCGTGGCGCGGGGACGACCCCGCGAACGCCATCTACCTCTCGCAGCGCGACGTGCGCGAGCTGCAATTCGCCAAGGCCTCGATTGCGACCGGCTGGCGGATCCTGATCAAGGAGCTCGGCCTGGGCGAGGACGAGATCACCCAGGTGCTGCTGGCAGGCAGCTTCGGCAGCTACCTGTCGCCGGCCAGCGCCGTGCGGATCGGCCTGGTGCCCAAGCTGGCGCTGCCGCGCATCATCTCGGCCGGGAACGTGGCCGGCGAGGGCGCCAAGATGGCGGCGCTGTCGCTGCGGGAGCGGGCGGCGGCCGATGCCATCCTGGATGAGGTCGAGTACGTGGAGCTGTCCGGGCGGGCAGACTTCAACGATATGTTCATGGACGAGCTGGCGTTCCCGGGATGACGACGGCCGTGATCGCATGCGGTGCGCTCGCCCTGCACGTCAACGCCATCGCCGAGCGGCGCGGGTGGGAGATCGACGTGCACCCGCTGCCGCCGGAGCTGCACAACCGCCCGGAGCAGATCGCGCCGGCCGTCGGCCGTCTGCTGGACGAGCTGGTCGGCCGCTACCAGCGGGTGGCGGTCGCCTACGCCGACTGCGGCAGCTACGGCGCGCTCGACCAGGAGCTCCGCCGTCGCGGCATCGAGCGGCTCGAGGGCGACCACTGCTACGACGTGTTCGCGAAACCGGAAGTGGCGGAGGCGGTGGCCGAGCAGCCCGGCACCTACTTCCTGACCGACTTCCTGGCGCGCACCTTCGACCGCACGGTCTGGCGGTCGCTCGGCCTCGACCGGCATCCCGAGCTGCGCGACGACTACTTCCACTCCTACACCCGCGTCATCTGGCTGGCGCAGCGGCGAACCCCCGAGCTGCTCGAGCTGGCCGAGCGGGCGGCCGCCATGCTGGGGCTGCCGCTGGAGGTGCGCGACGTGGGTGAGTCGGGGCTGGAGGCACAGCTGGAGCGCCTGGCGGCATGAGCGACGCGATCTCGATGCGCGGGGCGCTGCTGCCCGCTCCGGGCACCCCGCTGCGGGTGGTCGAGCTCGAGCTGGCCGCGCCCGGGCCCGGTGAGGTGCTGGTAGGGCTGCGCTCGAGCGGCGTCTGCCAGGACGATCTGAACCTACTCGACGGCACGGTCGACGTGCCGGCCCCGGTTGTGCCCGGCCACGAGGGTGCCGGCGTCGTCGAGGCGCTGGGCGAGGGCGTGCAGGGGCTTGCGCCCGGCGACCACGTGGCGCTGTCCTGGGCTCCCTACTGCGGCCGCTGCGAGGAGTGCCTGCGCGATCTGCCGCACCTGTGCGGCACGGCCTGGCCGCTGATGCTGGCCGGCGGGCTGCTCGACGGCACCACCCGGCTCCGCTTCGGCGGGGCGGAGGTGCACCACTACTGCTTCCTGTCCACGTTCGCGGAGCGTGCGGTCGTGCCCGCCCGGTCGTGCGTCCAGATCCCCGCCGACGTGCCGTTCGAGGTGGCGGCGCTGCTCGGCTGTGCGGTGACGAGCGGCGTCGGCGCCGTCTGGCGCACCGCCGGCGTGCGGCCGGGCGAGCGGGTGGCGGTGATCGGCACCGGCGGCACCGGCCTTTCGGCCGTGATGGGCGCGGTCGCCTCGGGCGCGTCGCAGGTGATCGCCGTCGACCGGCGGCACGAGCGCCTCGAGCGCGCCCAGCAGCTCGGCGCCAGCGCCGTGGTGCAGTGGCAGGGTGAGCCGGAGCAGGTTGCCGAGGCGGTGGTGGCGGCCAGCGGCGGCGGCGTCGACTACGCCATCGACTGCACCGGGCGGCCGGGCCCGATGCGGGCGGCGTTTCTGTCCACGCGCAAGCGGGGAGCGGCCGTGATGGCCGGCGTCCCGCGCGCCGAGGCCGAGCTGACGGTGCCGGCGCGGTCGATCCCGCGCATGGAGCGGCGGGTGCTGGGATCGATCTACGGGTCGGCCCGGCCCGACCGCGACTTCCCGCTGATCCTCGACGCCTACCGGCGCGGGCGACTGCCGCTCGACCGGCTGATCTCACACCGGCTGACGCTGGACGAGGTCGGCGCCGGCATCGACGCCGTGCGCTCGGGCGATGCCACGCGTGTGGTGCTCGACCTCGGAGCTGACGCATGAGCGAGGTCGCAACCGGCGGCTGCCTGTGCGGTGCCGTGCGCTACCAGGTGCGGGGGCCGCTGCGCGACATCCTGATCTGCCACTGCGTCGAATGCCGGCGCTGGCACGGCAACGTTGCGGCCAGCACGGCGGCCGCGCGCGGCGATCTCGTCCTGACCGGGCAGCGCGGGCTGCGCTGGATCGCCAGCCCCGAGAGCGACGCGCACGCCCGCCGCGGGTTCTGTGGCGAGTGCGGCTCCAGCCTGTTCTGGGACGCGCCCGGGCGCGACTACGTCGCGATCGCTGCCGGATCGCTGGACGGCGAGACCGGGCTGCACATCGCCGGCCACTGGTTCACCTCCCAGAAGGTCGACTGGTACGAGCTGCCCGACGATGGCTTGCCACACCACGAGCGCTCGGCTGCTGCCGAGGGCGCCGCCCCCTCGAGCCTCAGCTAGGCCTGATCCTCCAGCGACTCGGCCAGCAGCGTGGCCACGTCCGCCACCCGCAGCTTGCTGCCGCTGGTGCGGACGCCGTCGTCGAGCATCACGGTGCAGAACGGGCAGGCCACCGCCAGCGTCTCGGCGCCGGTCTCATCGGCCTGCCGTACCCGCTCCTCGTTGATGGCGCTGCCGCGCTCCTCCATCCACATGTGCGCGCCGCCGGCACCACAGCAGAACGTGCGCTTGCCGCTGCGCTGCATCTCGACCGGCGTGCCCACCGCCTCCACCAGCTGCCGCGGATCCGCCATCACGTCGTTGTGGCGGGCCAGGTAGCAGGAGTCGTGGTAGGTGATCTGCGCGTCGCCCGCCTTCGGCTCGATCCGGCCGTCACGGACGAGCTCGGCCAGCAGCTCGGTGTGGTGCATCACCTCGTAGCGGCCGCCGAAGTCCGGGTACTCGTTTGCCAGCGTGTTGAAGCAGTGCGGGCAGCTGGCGACGATCTTCGTTACCCCGGACTCGTTGAGTGTCTCGACGTTCTGCTCGGCGAAGGCCTGGAACACGTACTCGTTGCCCATGCGGCGAGCCGGGTCGCCGGTGCACGACTCGCGCGGGCCCAGGATCGCGAAGTCGACTCCGGCCGCCTGCAGCAGCTTCGCCGTCGACACCGCCGTCTGCCGGGCGCGCTCGTCGAACGAGGCGGCGCAGCCGACCCAGTAGAGCATCTCGGGCGCCCGATCGCCGGGCTCGAGCACCTTCACGCCCAGGCCCTGCGTCCAGTCGCCGCGCTCCTGCTGCGCCTTGCCCCAGGGGTTGGACGACCGCTCGACGTCGCGCAGCATCGGCTCGGCCTCGGCCGGGAACCGCGCCTCGGCCATCACCAGGTGGCGGCGCAGGTCGACGATGTGGTCGATGTGCTCGATCGAGACCGGGCACTCGTGCACGCAGGCGCCGCACGTCACGCAGTCCCAGACGACGTCGTCGGTGACGGCGTTTGGCACCAGCGGCGGCGGGTCGGCCTCGCCGGATCCGGAGAGCAGCCTCGGGCCCTGGTCGAGCAGGTGGTCGCGCAGGCCCATGATCAGCAGCTTGGGCGACAGCTCCTTGCCGGTCGCGTAGGCGGGGCACACGTCCTGGCAGCGACCGCACTCGGTGCAGGTTGCGGTGTCCACCATCTGCTTCCAGGTCATGTCGGTGAGCGTGCCGGAGCCGAGCCGGATCTCGTCCTCCGGCACGTCCGGGTCGTCGAACACGAGCGGCTCGAGACGGCCGCGTGCGCGCGTGCGCCCGAAGAAGACGTTGACCACGGCGGTGATGATGTGCAGGTGCTTCGAGTAGGGCAGGTAGGCCAGGAAGGTCAGGATCAACAGCACGTGCGCCCACACGAACACGCGCTCCAGCAGCCTCGTGCCGTCGCCGCCGCCGAACAGGTTGGAGAGCGCGTGTGCGATCGGCGACCACGACGCCGGCCACTCGTTCAGCCTCAGCGCGATCCGCGTGGCGTGCCACAGCAGCAGGGTGGTGACGATGCCCGCGATCATGGCCAGGATGAAGTCGGCCTCGCCCATGTGGCTGCCTTCGAACCGCGCCGGCCGCTGCACCTTGCGGATGAAGAACGCCGCGCACACGCTCAGCAGCACCAGCAGCGCGAACAGGTCGACCAGGAACGCGAACCAGCCCTGGTGGCCGAGCCAGGGCAACGTCGCATCGCGATCCACGGCCGCGATCATCGCCATGATGATGGTGGGGAACAGCACGATGAACCCCCAGAAGATCAGCGCGTGCATCACCCCCGGGCCCAGCCGCTGCAGCAGCTTGCGCTGGCCGATCGCAACCACCGCCTCCTGGCGCACGCGCTGCGGCACGTCGTCGAACCTGGGCGCGGGCTTGCCCAGGCGCATGATCCGGACCAGCAGCCGGGCGCGCCGGGCGAAGATGCCGCCGGCCACCGCCAGCGCAACCAGCAGCGCGATCAGGGCGACGGGCTCTATCCGGCGCCCGCCTTCCGCAGCTCGGCCGTGATCGCCGGGATCACCTCGTGCAGGTCGCCGATCACGGCGTAGTCGGCGTTGGCGATGATCGGCGCCTCCGGGTCGATGTTGACCGCGATGATCCGCTTGGCGCCCTTGCAGCCGGCCATGTGCTGGGTGGCGCCGCTGATGCCACAGGCCAGGTACACCTCCGGCGCGATCTTGGTGCCGGTCTGACCGACCTGGTCTGTGTGCGATCGCCAGCCGGCGATGGTGACGGCCCGCGAGCACCCAACGGCGCCGCCCAGCAGTGCGGCCAGCTCCTCGGCCGGCGCGAAGCCCTCCGGGGATCCGGCGCCGCGCCCGCAGCTGACCACGAACCTGGCGTCCGCCAGGTTCACGCCGCCCTCGCTGCTCTGCTGCACGGTCTCGACCACCCGCACCACCAGGTCGGCCTCGCCCAGCGACGGTGTGAAGCGCTCGACGTCCGCCGACCCGCCGCCCACCTCGGCCGCCTCGACCGTGTGCGGCGCCACCGTCAGCAGCTTGACGGGACCGTGCAGGCGCGCGTCCTCGAGCAGGCTGCCGCCCCAGCGGATACGGGTCACGGTCAGCGGGTCGCCCGCCTCTGCGGCGATGCAGTTCGCGGCCAGCGGCAGGTCGCCGAGCGCGGCCGCGTGCGCGAGCACCTCGTTGCCGCGCTCGCTGCCGGCGGCCGCCACGGCGGCCGGGGACAGCCGATCGATCAGCTCGCCGATGCAGCGGGCCAGGGCCACGGGCGCATGGGTGGCGAGCGCCTCGTGCTCGGCGATGTGCGCGGTCGCCACCCCGTGGGCGCCCAGCCCCGCGGCCGCGTGCTCGGCGCCCGGGCCGGCCAGCAGCGCGTGCAGCGGTGCGCCGCCGGCGATCTCGCGGGCCAGGGCGATCGCCTGCAGCGAGGCGTCGTCGGGCCGGCCGTCCTGGTGCTCGACGTAGACCAGCGTCATGCCATCAGCCCCGCCCGGCGCAGCACCTCGACGACGGCCGGCGCAGCTTCTGGCCCGTGACCCAGGATCTCCGCCTGCTTTCCCTGCCCGGGTGGCAGCCGCAGCCGCAGCTTCTCGACGCCGGGGTCGCGGCCCGCCGCAGCGCTCGTGGCGAGGGGCTTGCGCTTGGCCCGCAAGCGGCCCGGCACCGATGGGTAGCGGGGCAGGTTGAGGCCCTCCTTGACGGTGACAACCGCCGGCAGCGGCACGTCGTAGACGTCGCGACCGGAGGCCGTCTCCTGCTCGCAGCGGGCGCGGCCGTCCTGCACCGCGATGCCCTTCACGCCGGTCACGCAGGGCCGCCCCAGCGCATGGGCGACGCGGATGCCGACCTGGTAGTTGCCGGAGTCGGCCGACTCGTTGCCGAAAAAGATCAGGTCGAACTCGACGCCGGCCGCCCGCTCGGCCTCGATCGCAGCGACGATCGCCGCGGCCGTGGCCTGGCCGTCGAACTCGTCGGCCGTCTCGAGCAGGATCGCGCGGTCGATGCCGAGCGCCATCGCGTCGCGCAGCTGCTCCTCGGCCTCGGACGGACCCAGCGCCAGCACCACGGACTCGCCGCCGTTCGCCTCGATCAGCCGCACCGCCTCCTCGACGCCACACTCCTCGTGAGGGCTGATCGTGAAGCCGAGGTGGCGCGTCTGGATCGACTGCTCGTCCTCGGTCAGCACGATGGTGCCGCCCGTCATCGGCACCCGCTTGGCGCAGACCAGGATGTTCACGACCGGATCCGTTCGTTCTCGGGATCGAAGATCGGCGTCGAGCCGGCCACCGCGACGGTCACCGGGTAGCGCTCGTTCAGGTACTCCACGGCCAGCTCGGTGCCGACCTGCGCCTGCTCCGGCGGCAGGTAGGCCATCAGCAGGTGCTTTCCGACCGACGGCCCGGCGCCGGCGCTGGTCACGTACGACCGCCGGCCCCGGCTGTCGGTGAGGGGCTGTCCGTCGCGGGTCTGGATCGGCTCGCGGCCCAGCATGTACCGCTTCACTCCGGAGGCCGATGTGTGGTCGTCGACGGTCAGCGTGCACATGATCGCGGCCGGCTGCTCGTCGCGGTGCCGCAGGTGGGCCTGCTTGCCGACGAAGTCCTCGTCCTTCACTTTCGGCCCGGCCATGCCCGCCTCGCACACGTTGTACTCGCTCTCCAGCTCGAAGCCGTAGGCGCGGTAGCACTTCTCGAGCCGGCCGGTGGTGCCGTAGACGCCGATCCCGACCGGCGCGATGCCATGCGGCCGGCCGGCCTCCGCGATCACATCCCACAGCTTCTGGCCCTGCTCGATCGGGACGTACAGCTCCCAGCCGAGGTCGCCCACGTAGGAGATGCGCGAGGCCAGCACCCGCAGCGTGTCGACCTCGATCGTCCGGCAGCTGCCGAAGCGGAAGCCCTCGTGGGAGACGTCGTCGCGGGTCACCGAGCGCAGGATGTCACGCGCCCGCGGCCCCCACAGGCCGAGCGTCGTCCAGGCAGAGGTGAGGTCGGCGATCTGGGCGGTGCCGTCCTGCGGAAGGCGGTCGCCGAACCACTTGCGGTCGGCGGGCCCGTGGGCGCCGCCGGTGACGACCCGGAACAGCTCGTCGTCCAGCCGCATGATCGTGAGGTCGGCCTTGAAGCCGCCGCCCGGCGTCAGCACGGGCGTGTAGACGACGCGGCCGACCGGCACGTCCATCTGCCGCACCGCCACGCCCTGCACCGCCTCGAGCGCGCCCGGGCCGGCGATGTCGAAGATGGTGAAGGCGGACAGGTCGACCATGCCGGCGCGGTCGCGCATCGCCAGGTGCTCGGCGTTGATGATCGGCGACCACCAGCGCGCGTCCCACTCGGCCTCGCGCGGGGTGATGCGGTCGGCGTACTCCTCGAGCAGCGGCGCGTTCGACTCGTACCAGTGCGGCCGCTCCCAGCCGGCCGCCTCGAAGAAGACGGCGTCCAGCTGCTGCTGGCGGGCGTGGAACGGCGGCAGGCGCACGTCGCGGTTGGAGGCCCACTGCTCCGACGGGTGGATGATGCCGTAGGTCTTGTTGAAGCCCTCCGAGGTGCGGGCGCGCACGTGGGCGCGGGTCTTCTGGTGGTCCCAGAAGCGGGCGATGTCGGACGAGTGCAGGTCGATCTCCGACTCGCCGTGCGTCATCCACTCGGCCACCGCCTTGGCGATGCCCGGCCCCTCCTTCACCCACACGGCCGCGCACGACCAGAGGCCGCGCACCTCGTGCGTCTCGCCCAGCAGCGGCATCCCGTCCGGCGTCAGCGACAGCAGGCCGTTGATCGCGTACTTCACGCCCACGCTCTCGTCGCCGACGATCTCGGGCATCAGCTCCAGCGCGTCCTCCATCTGCTTGTCGAAGTCGGCCTGCGTGAAGGGCAGCTCGGTGGGCGACAGGGCGGCCTGCTCGATCGAGGGGATCTCCTCCGGATCGTGCAGGATCGGGCGGTGCGCGTACGAGCCGACCTCCAGGCCGATGCCGTCCTGGCGCTCGTACATGAAGGTGTCCATGTCGCGCACGATCGGGTACTCGATGTGGCGCGTGGAGCTGGCGAAGCGCGGCACCGGCCCGATGTCGATCATCTGATGGACGGCCGGCGTGAGCGGGATCAGGGCGCCTGCCATCTGCGCGATCGCCGGGCTCCAGACGCCGCAGGCAACGACCACGACCTCGGTCTCGATGTCGCCGCGGGTGGTTCGCACCCGGCGCACGCCGCCGCGCTCGACGTCGATGCCCAGCACCTCGGTGTTGGCCGAGATCGTGAGCGCGCCCGCCGCGATGGCCCGCTCGCGCATGATAGTGCCCGCCCGCAGCGAGTCGACCACGCCCACGCCCGGCGAGGAGAACCCGCCCAGCAGGATCGTCTCGTCGATGAACGGCACCATCTCCTTGATCTCGGCCGGCGTTACGATCGAGACGCGGTCGATGCCCCAGGCGTGCGCCGACGACATGCGCCGGTGCAGCTCCTGCATGCGCTCCTCGGTGCGGGCGACCTCGATGCCGCCGCTCTCCGTGAACACGTCCAGGTCCTGGTATTGGCGCATGCTGTCGAGCGTCAGCGCCGTCATCTCCTTGGAGTGATCGACCGG
This sequence comes from Gaiellales bacterium, assembly GCA_035473255.1. Taxonomy (GTDB): domain Bacteria; phylum Actinomycetota; class Thermoleophilia; order Gaiellales; family JAICJC01; genus JAICYJ01. Next base: position 11,511 of record DATIOK010000101.1, on the reverse strand, counting down.
GAAGATGAAGTTGGACGCATGTCCGGTGGAGCCGCCGGGGTTGGGGAAGGGCCCCTTGTCGAGCAGCACCAGGTCGCGCCAGCCCAGCTCGGACAGGTGGTAGGAGATGCTGTTTCCGACGATGCCGGCGCCGATCACGACGGCGCGGGCAGATGTGGGCAGATCGCTCATGTGGTCTCTCCCGCGCCGGTGCGCGTGGGGGTTGCCGGGAGGGCTCCGGTCTGGTAGACAACTCATATATCAGACCCATGCAGACCCTGCAACTTCCCACCGAGCTGCTCTCCGACCGCGCCTATGCGGCGCTCCGCGACCGGCTGGTGTCGCTCGAGATCCCGCCCGGCGCGCCGATCGACGAGGAGGCGCTGACCGGCCAGCTGGGCGTCGGGCGCACGCCCGTGCGTGAGGCGATCCGGCGCCTGGCGCTGGAGCGGCTGGTGGTCGTCTACCCGCGCCGCGGCACCTTCGCCGCGACCATCAACATCACCAGCCTGACCGACATCACCGACGTGCGGGTGCAGCTCGAGGCGCGCGCGGCCGAGCGTGCCGCGACGCTGGCCGACGCCGACGACCGCGGCGAGGCAGGCGACCTGATCGCGAAGCTGGACGCGGCCGAGTCCGGCCAGCGGCGGCTGATCGAGCTGGACGCGGAGGTGCACCGGTTCATCTACCGCTGCTCCCGCAACCCGTACCTGGAGCAGGACCTCGATCGCTACCTGAACATGTCGCTGCGAATCTGGCACCTGACCTGGGACCGGCTGCCGCCGCTGGAGCAGCGGATGCGGGAGCACGGCGAGCTGCTGGATGCGATCCGGCGGGGCGATCCAGAGCGGGCGCGCGAGATCGCAGCGGCACACGTGCTGGCGTTCGCCGAGGAGATGCGGGCCGCGCTATGACGCTGCAGGCGGCACCTGGCGACTGGCTCCCCGGTCGCACGCTGTTGCTCAAGCGCGAGGACGGTCACGAGCTGGGCGCGTTCAAGTGGCGCGGTGCGCTGCCGGCCGTCGAGCAGTACCGCGAGCAGGGCCACGCGTCCGTGGTCACGGCCTCGACCGGCAACCACGGCGCGGCCACGGCCTGGGCCGCCGCCCGGCACGGCATGACCGCCGTGGTGTTCGTGCCGGAGCGGGCAAGCGCCGCGAAGCTGGAGCTCCTGCGCGTCCTGGGCGCCGAGCTGGTGGTGGGCGGCGCCGACCTGGACGAGGCCAAGGCGGCGGGGATCGAGCACGCGCGGGCGCGAGGGCTGCCGTTCTTTCAGGACGGCGCTGAGCCCGCGCAGTACCAGGGCTACGGCGGCATCGCCGACGAGATCCTGGCCGAGGTGACGCCCGATGCGGTGCTGGTGCCGGTCGGAAACGGCGCGCTGCTGGCCGGGATCGGCCTGCGTCTGGGCGCGCGGTCGCCGGCCACGCGGCGGATCGGCGTGGTCGCCGCCGGCGCGCCGGTGATGGCGCGCAGCTTCGAGGCAGGCCACGTGGTGGAGTCGTTTGAGAGCGACACCTTCGCAGACGGCATGGCCGTGCGGGTGGCGATCCCGGTCGCCGTGGAGGCGCTGGCGACCGCCGCCGACGAGATGGCCGAGGTCACCGATCGAGATATCGCCGAGGCGGTGGGAGCGTTCGCGGTGGCCGGCATGCGGGTGGAGGGCTCCGCGGCCGCCGCGCTGGCGGGCGCGCGGCGGCTGGACGGCCGGCTGGAGGGGGTCGTCGTCCTGATCGTGACCGGGCGCAACATCGACGACGACCTGTGGCAGCGCGCTGTCGACCGGCCCGAGACCTTTCCCGGCTGATCGTCCCCGTGCCCTGCTAGCGTCGCCGCATGAGAGTCGGTTCAGCCGTGGTGGTCGGTTTGCTGCTGGCTTTCCTGAGCGCGTGCGGCGGTGGCTCGTCGGCGAGCGGCCGCATGGCCGCCTGCCAGCAACGGTATCGGGCCGGTCTGACCGATACCCCGGCCGCCCGCCGTGCGGTGTTCGAGCTGTGCACGCAGGCCGAGCGGGCCGGCCTGCTGGACGATCACGGCGCGACGACGGCCAACCAGCTGCGCGCACTGTTGAAGGCCCACCCGGACGCGCTGTCCCCGCTCTGTCAGCTGAGCCTGCAGGCGAGCCTCGGTGCCGGCACGGCGGCGGCCGCCCGCTACCTGCCGCCGGGCGGCGTCCACGCCCTCACCGCGAAGGCCTGCCAGAACCTCGGCCCCTTCCTGACCGACAACGGGCTCGACCAGCACGCGCTGTTCCGCGACCGCGGGCGCGGGGTGCTGGTGCCGGTGTGCGTGGCCGGCTCGCTGGCATCGCCTCACAACCAGGCGCTGCCCTACAGCAAGGCCGACACGCGCAAGCTCCTGACGCGCATCTGCCGGCAGGCCTGGTCGCGTGGGCTGCTGCACGCCGATGGATCGGTCGCCGCCGCGGCGCTGGCCGCGCTGGGCACGAAGATCAGCAGCCAAATGCTGGCGTCCGGCCAGATCGTCCCGCAGCGATAGCTAGCGCACCAGCTCGGGCTGGAACTTGCTGACCTCGACCACCTGGTCGACCGGCACGTTGGCGCGCTCGGCTGCGGCGATGATCTGGTCCGGCGACGGCGCCTCGTATAGGCAGTACGACCTGCGGCGATCGGCGCTCAGGAACGAGAACAGCCAGTTGACACCCTCATCGGCGTTGATGTCCTCGATCACCCGCACGTCCTCGCCGGTCAGGTCGAGCTGCTCCGCGAAGCTCCGTTCGATCAAAAAGAGTGCCATCCGCCCCCGCTTCTGGTTGGACTCACCCGCGCTCCGTCAGGCCGCGCGTGTGCGCATAGCTTGCCGCTTCGGTGCGGTTCGCGCAACCGGTCTTACGCAGAATGCTGCGTATGTGGTTTGCCGCCGTGTGCTCGCTGATGTGCAGGGTGCGGCCGATCTCCCGGTTCGACAGCCCCTGTGCGACCAGGCGCAGGATCTCGGCTTCGCGACCGGACAGGCCGTCCGGCAGCCGAGACACCGCCGGTCCGGCCGGCAGCAGGCCGCGGATGCGGCCCAGCAGGGCCGGCATCCCGATCCGCTCGGCCAGGTCGGACGCCTCCGCCAGCGCCGCCTGTGCGGCCGGTTCGTCGGCCCGGCCCTGAGCGCCCAGCGTTCGCGCGTACTCGTAGTCGGAGTGCGCCAGCCAGGTGATCGCACCCATGTTACGGTTGTAGTCGATCGCGCGCTGCAGGTGCAGCTCCGCCAGCTCCGGCTCACCGTAGGCGGCCGCCAGGGTGCCCAGGTATCGCTCGGACGATCCGTAGCAGGCCACGCCGTGGCCGATCATCACGTTCCGCTCCGCGATCGACAGCAGCTCCCGGTAGACCTGCTGCGACAGATCGGCGTCACCGACGGCGACGCAGGCGTCGGCGATGTAGGTCAGCGACCCCACCCACAGCGCGTGCCGGTAGCCATCGAGCCCGTCGCTCTGGATCAGCGCCAGCTGGGCGCGCGCCTCGTCCAGCATCCCCAGCTCCGCCGTGAGCGCCGCCAATCCGGGGCGCCACGACCCGCCGCGCCGGTCGCCGCCCGCCAGCACCCGCACCACCGGCGCCAGCTCGGCCAGCCGTCCCTGCTCACGCCGGATGCTGAACATCTGCACGCCGTAGACCCCGGACGCGTCGCGCCCCGTCAGCAGCCGGCTCCACTCGCGCGACCGCTCGGCCGCCTCCTCCGCCTCGGCCAGGCGCCCCTCGCAGAGCGCGATCGCCGAGCGGTAGTGCTCGGCCACGTGGATGATGAACGGCTGGTGCATGCGCCGCGAGATCTCCAGCACCTCGGCCAGCTCGCGGCCGGCGGTCCGCAGGTCGCCCTTGCCGATCAGCGCCGTGATCCGCCACTCGGAGGCCTCCGCCTGCGTCTCGATGTCGCCCAGCTCCTCGGCGATGGTGCGAGCCTCGGCCAGCATCTCCAGCACGTCGTCGTGGGTGTTGGATCCGCGCGCCCAGTAGCTGCGCATCAGCACCACCGCCAGGCCCGGGCGGTAGTCCATCCGCCGCGCGATCGCGATCGCCTCGTCGCGCAGCTCGGCGCTGCGCTGGGACTCCCCCACCAGCGCGCGCGCCCGCGCCAGTCCCGATAGCAGCAGCACGCGCATCGTCGAGTCGCCGGGATCGAGCGCCGCCAGCGCCTCCTCCAGCAGCTCGATCGCGCCCTCGTCGAGCATCGCCACCCGCCAGCAGGCGGTCTCCACACCGATCGCGGCGCGTGCCAGGAGATCCGGGTTGTGGAGCCGCCGCGCCGTCCCGGCGGCCGCCCGGAACGCCTCCAGAGAATCGCCTGACTGGCCGGCCCGATAGTGCGCGGCTCCCAGCTCCAGCTCGATCTCGGCGTGCGCGGTCTCGTTGTCGACGCCCAGCTCGAGCGCCGTTTGCAGCGGGCCGACCGCCTCGCCGAACGCCAGCGCGGCGTTGGCGGCGTCCGCCGCCCGCAGGTTGTACTCGACCGCCCGCTGGGGACCGTCGATGGGCGCGGCGGCGGCGAAGTGGTGGGCGAGGTCGGCAAGTCCGCGCGCCGTGTCGGCGGCGCCGGACGCCTCCATCGACTCGGCCACCTGCAGGTGCAGCTCGGCCCGGCGCAGTCCCGCCAGCCGGTCGTACAGGGCGCGGCGCACGAGCTCGTGGGAGAACCGGTAGCGCAGCTGCCTGGCCGGGATCTCCTCGATCATGCCGCTGCGCAGCGACTGCTCCAGCGCGGCCGACAGCGTGGCGTCGCTGAACCCGCCGCCGCGCAGCACGGACAGGTCGAACTCGGGCCCGGTCACCGCGGCCAGCTCCAGCACCAGCGCCGTCTCCGGCTGCAGCCGCGCCAGCCGCTGGTTGACCACCTCGCGCACGCTCTCGGGAGTGCCCAGCGCGCTCAGCGGCCGGGTCAGGATGGCGACGCCGTCCACGATCTCGAGCGCTCCCGTCTCCACCAGCTCCCGCCACAGCTCCGTGACCAGGAACACGTTTCCCTGGGTGAGGCTGGTGATGGCGCCCGCCAGTTCCGGTAGCGCCGGGCCCAGCGGCGCCCCGGCCGCGCGCTCGACGAACTCCGACACCTGCTCGCCCGTGAGCGCTCCGACGCGCACCCGCACCACCCCGTCCGAGCGCCGCATGTCGATCAGCGCCTCCGACAGCTCGGCCGGCACGTCCGCCTCGGTGTCGCGGAAGGTGGCCACCAGCAGCATGCGGGCATCGGCGGCTCCGGCGGCGAGGTGCCGTAGCAGCAGCAGCGTCGGGGTGTCCGCCCAATGGCCGTCCTCGAAGACCAGCAGCAGCGGTCGCCGGCGGCCGGCCGCCACCAGCAGGTCGCTGACGGCCGCGTTCAGGCGATGCCGCTCGGTGTCCTGGTCGGCCACGACCGGCTCCGGCAGGTCGCCGACGTGGCTGCGAAGGTCAGGCAGCAACCGGGTCAGCTCGCCCCCGGCCGGCCCCAGGTCGGCCCGCAGCTCGGCCGGGTCGCTGGCCCGCACCAGCTGGTCGAGCGCCTCCACGAACGGCCGGTAGGGGGTGCGGACGACGGCGTCGCAGGCGCCGTAGAGCACCAGCGCGCCGTCCTCCGCGGCCTGGTGGGCGATCTCGCGCACAAGCCGGCTCTTGCCGGACCCGGGCTCGCCGCCGACCAGGGCGATGCGCCGGCCCTCGCTCTGCGCGCGCGGCAGCAGCGACCGCAGCGTGGCCATCTCGCGGGGGCGGTCCACGAACGGGAAGGACGGCTGCAGGCGCAGCGGCCCGGGCAGCGCGGAGTGGGCGGACACATCGGTGCTCATAGTCAGGATTGATCATCGTACCCGGCGAATAGCTGCGCACGAAGTGGATCAATCCCGGTCATGCGATCCCCTACCACCTTCGATACCGTCGGCCTCCATCGGCACAAGCGATACAGACCATCGGAGGTCACATGAGCACGATCGCAACACTCGCCGCGGAGGCTCGCTCGGCACTTGCCGGCAGCTTCAACGGCACCCTGACGGGACCGGACGACGCCGGATACGACGAAGCACGCTCGGTCTATAACGCGATGATCGACCGGCGGCCGGCGCTGGTGGCCCGCTGCACCTCGGCCGCCGACGTGGCGGCCGTGATCGGCTTCGCCCGCTCGCAGAACGCGCCGATCGCAGTCCGCGGCGGCGGCCACAACGGCGGCGGCCTGGGCGTCGTGGATGACGGCGTCGTCATCGACCTGGCCGGGATCAACAGCATCGACGTCGATGCCGCCGCCCGCACGGTGCGGGTCGGCGGCGGCTGCGTCTGGAAGGATGTCGACGCCGCCACGCACGAAGCCGGGGGCACCGTCCCGTGTGGCATCATCGGCACCACCGGCGTCGGCGGGCTGACGCTGGGCGGCGGGATCGGGCACATCGCCCGTTCCGGCGGCCTCACCATCGACAACCTGCTCGAGGCGGAGGTCGTTCTCGCCGACGGCTCGATCGTGCGCGCATCGGCGGACGAGAACCCGGAGCTGTTCTGGGCGCTCCGCGGCGGCGGCGGCAACTTCGGCGTGGTGACGGCGTTCACGTTCAAGATGCAGCCGGTGAGCATGGTCGTGGCTGGTCCCACCTTCTGGTCGCTGGACGACGCGGCAGCCGTGATGCGGGCCTACCGGGAGTTCCTCCCGGCCGCTCCGCGCGAGCTGAACGGCTGGTTCGCGTTCGTGACGGTGCCGCCCGTGCCGGTCTTCCCCGAGGAGTTGCACGGCCGCAAGATGGCGGCCATCGTGTGGTGTCACACGGGCAGCGAGGAGGAGGCCGCGGCGGCGATGGCGCCGATGCTGGAGGCGGTCGAGCCGGTGCTGCACGCGGCCGGCCCGATGCCGTTCCCGGTGCTGAACGGGTTCTTCGACGCGCTCTACCCGAAGGGCGACCAGTGGTACTGGCGGGCCGACTTCGTGCGCGAGCTGCCGGATGCCGCGATCGAGCAGCACGTCAAGTTCGCGAACGAGATGCGCCCCGGCCAGTCGACCATGCACATGTACCCGATCGACGGGGCCGTGCACGACGTCGGCTCGGGTGACACCGCGTTCAGCTACCGCGACGTGACCTGGGCGCAGGTGATCGTGGGCGTCGACCCCGACCCGGCCAACGCCGAGGCGATCAAGCAGTGGACGATCGACTACTGGGATGCCACGCACCCCTACTCGGCCGGCGGCGCCTACGTCAACTTCATGATGGACGAGGGTCAGGAGCGGGTGAAGGCCACGTACCGGGACAACTACGACCGGCTGGCCCGCGCCAAGGCGCAGTACGACCCGGACAACACCTTCCGGGTCAACCAGAACATCAAGCCCGCGAGCTGAGGCAGGCCGTGGCCGGGGGGTGCGTCGGGCACCCCCCGGTTCTCGGCCATGCAGATGGTTGATCCCACGAGCTACGCGGCGCGCCGTCCGCGATCTGCGTCATCGCAGATCGCTCCCGACCGGCGCAAGCTATGGCTTGCGCCTAGGTCTGGGACACGCTGGACGCCACGATCGTCCTCGGCCAGGACATGCCCAGCATGCCCATCGGACGCTCCCGTCGTCCAGCGCGCCCCATCCTGCGCCCAGCATCCACGCATCCCCGAGATCAACCATCTAGGCTTTCACGATGGATCCCCAGCCAGCGGGTATCAGCCGCGAGGAGCTGCAGCTTGCCGCCCGCAACCACGGCATGCCGCTGGAGGCGCTGCGTCACGAGATCACCCCGGTGGGACTGCACTACCTGCTGGTGCACTACGACATCCCGGCGGTGGGCGAGGAGTGGAGGCTGCGGGTCGACGGCCGCGTGCGGCGTCCGCTGGAGCTGGATCTGGATGCGATCCGCGCCCGCCCGTCCGTGACCCAGCCGGTCACGATGGAGTGCGCGGGCAACGGCCGCGCGGCGATGGAGCCGCACGTCACCAGCCAGCCGTGGATCCTGGAGGCCGTGGGCACCGGTGAGTGGACGGGCGCGCCACTGGCGCCGCTGCTGGAGCAGGCCGGCCTGCTGGACGACGCCGTCGAGATCGTGTTCGAGGGCCTCGACCGCGGCCTGGAGGGCGGCGATGAGCAGACCTACGGGCGCAGCCTCACGATCGAGCAGGCGGTCACGGACGGCGCGATCCTGGCCTACGAGCTGAACGGCGCCCCGTTGCCGTCGCAGCACGGCTACCCGCTGCGGCTGGTGGTGCCGGGCTGGTACGGCATGACCAACGTCAAGTGGCTGTCATCGATCACGGCCGTGAGCGAGCCGTTCGCGGGCTACCAGCAGGCCCAGTCCTACCGCTGGCGCCGGGAGGAGCACGAGGCCGGCCGGCCGGTCACGCGCATGATGCCGCGGGCGCTGATGGCGCCGCCCGGTATCCCCGAGTTCATCAGCCGCGAGCGCACCGTTGCGGTCGCAGAGCCGGTTGCGGTGCAGGGGCGGGCGTGGTCAGGCTGGGGGCCGATCGAGCTGGTCGAGTTTTCGGCCGACGGTGGTGACAGCTGGCTGGCGGCGGAGCTGGACGACCAGGCCGGCCCGCACGTCTGGCGGGGCTGGTCGGTCAGCTGGCAGCCGGCTGGGGCAGGTCGCTACGAGCTGTGCTGCCGCGCCACCGACGCAACCGGCGCCACCCAGCCGCTGCACCCCGAGTGGAACCTGGGCGGCTACGAGAACAACGCCGTCCAGCGCGTCCCGGTGGTTGCTAGATAGCCTCGCCGGTATCCCGATCGAAGAAGTGCAGCCGGCGGGTGTCCACCTGCAGGGTGATCGGCTGCCCCCGCTGAGCTGACGTGCGCGGGTTCAGCCGCGCCACGAACGAGGTCTGCGCGCCGCCATCGACCTCGGGCAACAGCTCGGCGTCGGCAGCAAGGTCGATCGTGTCGTCGGTGATCACCGGCGGGGCGTCCACGCCGAAGTGCACGTAGACCTCCGAGCCCATCGCCTCACGAATGTCGACGACCACCCGGATATCCGACCCATCCAGGCGGTCGTTGATGAACTGCGGATCCTCGATGTCCTCCGGCCGGATGCCCAGCACCACCTTGCTGCCGTCCCGGGCGGCCAGCGCCGGCCGCTGCTGGAACGTCTCCTCGGGCACGCGCAGGCTGATGCCGGCGAACTCGACCGCGCCGCCACCCTCGGAGCGGCGCACCACGGCGTCGACCATGTTCATCGCCGGCGAGCCGATGAACCCGGCCACGAACAGGTTGGCGGGGCGGTCGTACATGTCCTGCGGGGCGTCCACCTGCTGCAGCACGCCGCGGTTCATCACGGCCACCCTGTCACCCATCGTCATCGCCTCGGTCTGGTCGTGGGTGACGTAGATCATGGTCGTGCCCAGGTCGCGCTGGATCCGCGAGATCTCGGTGCGCATCTGCACCCGCAGTTTGGCATCCAGGTTCGACAGCGGCTCGTCCATAAGGAACGCCTGCGGCTCGCGCACGATCGCGCGGCCCATCGCCACCCGCTGCCGCTGGCCGCCAGACAGCGCCCGCGGCTTCTTCTTGAGCTGATCCTCCAGCCCCAGCGTCCTGGCCGTCTCGCGCACGCGGCGGTCGATCTCCTTGCGCGGCACCTTGCGCAGCTTCAGGCCGAACGCCATGTTGTCGTAGCAGGTCATGTGCGGATAGAGGGCGTAGTTCTGGAACACCATCGCCAGGTCGCGGTTCTTGGCCTCCACGTCGTTGATGACGGCGTCTCCCAGGCGGATGCTGCCGCCGGTGATCTCCTCCAGCCCGGCCACCATTCGCAGCAGCGTGGTCTTGCCACAACCGGAGGGACCGACCAGCACCATCAGGGTGCCGTCCTCGATCGTGAGGTCGACGGCGCGCACGGCCTCCGTGCCGTCCTCGTAGACCTTGGTCACCTCGTCGAAGCCGATCTGCGCCATTGCGCCCCATAATACGGTCGCACCGGGTCCACGAGGAGGAGCAGCGATGAGCGCACGGCCGGCCGCCGACGTGGCCGTTGTCGGATTGGGCGGCCTGGGCAGCGCCGCGGCCTGCTGGGCGGCGCGGATGGGCGCCCGCGTGGTCGGCATGGAGCAGTTCCCGCTCGGCCACGATCGCGGCGGGTCGCACGACCATTCGCGGTTGATCCGGCTGGCCTACCACCACCCGGACTACGTGCGGCTGGCGGGCACCGCGTACGACGTATGGGACGAGGTCGAGCGCGCCGCCGGCGAGCAGCTGGTGCACCTGACGGGCGGCATCGACATGTTCGGCCCGGACGCGCCGCTGGGCCGCGACGTGTACGCGGCTGGGATGCGCGAGGGCGGCGCCGAGGTCGAGCTGCTGACCGGTGCGGACGTGTCGTCCCGCTGGCCCCAGCTGGCGCCGCCCGGCGACGTGCCCGCGCTGGCACACGCACGAGCCGGGTTCGTCGCCAGCGAGCGCGCCACCGCCGCGCACCAGCGGCTGGCCCGGGCGGCCGGCGCGGAACTGCTGGACGGGTGTGCCGTCACCGCCGTGCGAGCCTCCGGCCGCGACCTGCTGGTGGAGGCGGACGGGCGCACGATCCGCTGCCGGTCGGTGATCCTCTCGGCCGGAGCGTGGCTGAACGAGTTGCTGGAGCCGCTGGGCGCGAGCCTGCCGCTCACGGTCAGCCAGGAGCAGATCTCCTATCTGGCGGCCGACGATCTCGATCGCTTCCGTCCCGACCGGTTCCCGGTCTGGATCTGGCATGGCGCCCGCACCTACTACGGGTTCCCGGCCTTCGGTGAGCGGGCGGTGAAGGCGGCGGAGGACCAGGGCGGCGCCGAGGTGACCGCGCGCACGCGCAGCTTCGACCCCGACCCGGACGCGACCGAGCGCCTGCACCGCTTCGTCTCGGAACTGATTCCGGGGTTGGGGCCGCCGGTGCTGACCAAGACCTGCCTGTACACGATGACCCCCGACCGCGACTTCGTGATCTCGGCGCTGCCCCAGCACCCCGGCATCGTGGCGGCGGTGGCCGACGGCCACGGCTTCAAGTTCGCCTCGCTGCTGGGCAGGATGCTGGCCGAGATTGCCCTGGGCCGCAGCCCCTCGCCCGACCTGGAGCGGTTCCGCGCCGACCGGCCGGCCCTGGCGCCCGGCCGCGACCCCAGTCCCGCCCGCGTGTAGGAGTTCGGCGTGCCACCCCGCTTCCTGTCGCTCGACTTCCTGTACGTCCCCACGGCCGACGTGGACGACGCCGCGCGCCGCTACGTCGAGCAGCTCGGTGCCGAGCTGGTCTGGAAGGTGCGCGGCATGGGCACCGTCGTCGCCTGCCTGCGCATCTCGGAAACAGGCCCGGCGATCCTGCTCAGCGGTCATCTCGAGGGATCGGCGCCGATCCTCGTATACCGGGTTGAGAGCTTCGACCAGGCGGTGCGCGAGCTCGAGCGGCGCGGGGTCGGCGCGCTGCACCGGCTCGAGATCCCGCACGGCCCCTGCGCCAGCTTCACAGCCGCGGGCGGGCAGCGGATCGCGGTCTACGAGCTGGTGCGCCCCGGCGCCGCGGCCCACTTCGACGGCCGCATCGACGAGCCAGACGAGCCTTCCAGTTCCTAGCGCCGCGCGAACGCCGCCCAGTCGCCGTACCGGAACACCTCGCGCAGGCCGGGATCCGCGGAC
>DATIOK010000100.1:0-12387 GCA_035473255.1 Gaiellales bacterium | reverse complement strand
GCCAGGTACGAGGGCCAGAGGTCGATCAGGGCTCGGCCGAGGTGCTGGTCGGCGCCGGTGCCGACGCCGATCTGGAGCACCAGCAGCGTGGCGGCGATCGCGAACACGCCGTCCGAGAACGTCTCCATGCGCGCCGTGCCGGCGTCCTCCATGCCGCCATCTTCGCCGCGGCCTCGGACGCCGACGGGTGGTCGGGGTCAGTTGGAACGTGCGTGACCTCAGCGTGGCGTGCCTGTGACGTTTCACGGCGTCACAGGATCGTCACGGCAGGGTCACGGCTGGTACGACGGTGCCCGGCACCTCCGTATCACCCGCGGACGGTGCGTTCGCGGACGCAGGCCGCCAGGCGGGCCGGCCCCCGGTTCCGGGTGATAGAGAGGTGCCGGGCTACGTCATATCACGCGTTACGCCGGCGTTACCTGGGCGTTGCGGGTCGTTGTCACGCTGTCAGTGACAGCTTTGCGCGGAGTACGTCGTCGGGCGTGTCGACGTCGAGCGCCAGCCCGGGGCGGTCGAGCGTGACCGACTCGATCCCGGCATTCGCCGCCAGCTGAGCGTGGACGAGCGCGCTTCCGGCCGAGCCGAACGCGGGCGTGATCACGTCGGCCGGCTGCACCGCAAGCGCGTTCGTGCCGCCGTCGTGGGCGCGGCCGATCGCGATCCCGCGCTCGGGCATCGCCGCCACCAGCGCCCGCACGTCGCTCGCGCTCACCAGCGGCAGGTCGCCGGCCAGGTACAGCACCGCCTCCGGCGCCGGCGAGATCAGCCCGCGGGCGTGATCCAGCCCCTCGTTCCACGGCAGCTCGCCGTCCGACACCAGCCCCACCCGGTAGGTCCGCGCCAGCGCTGGGGCCAGCGGCTCGCAGCTGGCCAGCGCCACCGGCCCCACATCGGCCGCCACCGCCTCGCGCGCCACGTGCTCGACCATCGCCAGCATCAGTCGTCGCCGCTCGTCGCCGCCCAGCGCCGGGTGCAGCCGCTGCTTCGCGCCGGCCAGCCGCTTCAGCGGAATCAGGATCTGGATGCCCACGAACGGCAGACTAGACTGCGCCGATGCTCGCCCTTGGCTACAAGGCCTCGGCGGAGCAGTTCGGCCCCCGGCGGCTGCTCTCCTACGCGCTCGAGGCGGAGGCGCGCGGCTTCGACAGCGTCGCCGTCTCAGACCACTTCCAGCCCTTCCGCCACACCGGCGGCCACGCCCCTGCCGCGCTGCCGTGGCTGGGCGCGCTGGCGGTACAGAGTGACCGCATCCGCTTCGGCACCAGCGTCTCCACGCCCACCCTGCGGGTGCATCCGTCGATCATGGCCCAGTCGTTCGCGACCATCGCCTCGCTCGCGCCCGGCCGCGTCTGGCTGGGCGTCGGCACCGGCGAGTCGATGAACGAGGTGCCCGCGCTGGGTATCGCCTGGCCGCGCTTCGCCGAGCGCCTGGAGCGGCTGGCCGAAGCGGTCGAGCTGATGCGCCTGCTCTGGACGGAGGACCGCGTCAGCTACGACGGCACCTACTACCGCACCGCCAACGCCACGGTCTACGACAAGCCCGACCGGCCCCTGCCGATCTTGATCGCGGCCGCCGGCGCCAAGGCTGCCCGCTTCGCCGGCGCAGAGGGCGACGGCTACATCACGACCAGCGGCAAGCCGCTCGAGCTCTACACCGAGACGCTGCTGCCCGCGCTGGAGCAGGGCGCCCGCGATGCCGGCCGCGACCCGGCCGCCGAGCGCCTGCTCGAGGTCAAGGTCTCCTACGAGCGCGACCTCGCCCGCGCCGCCGAGGAGTGCCGCTTCTGGGGCGCCTTGGCGCTGCCGGCCGAGAGCAAGCAGGGCATCGACGACCCGCTCGAACTGGAGCGCCTGGCCGAGCAGGAGCACGTTCACGCCGAGTCGCGCTTCATCCTCACCGGCGACCCCGACGAGCTCTGCGACCGGGTCGCGCCGTACGTCGACCTGGGCTTCCGCCACCTCGTGTTCCACAGCCCCGCACCCGATCAGTCGCGGTTCCTGGAGCTGTTCGCGGCCGACGCGCTACCGCGCCTGCGCGAGCGCTTCGGCTAGATGATTTGACCATCTAATGGTGGAACAGGTAACGCTCGGGCTCGATCGTGACCTTGACCCGCTCGACGCCCTCCACGAAGTTGTCGAACGGCTCGCCCGTGTACTTCATCGCCAGCTCATCAGCGTGCTCGCGGGCGCCCTCGCGCGTCATCACGGCGCGGCCGCGGATCTCGACCGACCGGTAGCCGCTGGAGTCGATCACCTCCAGCGTGACGCGGGGATCGCGCTCGATGTTGCGCCACTTGACCCGCCCCTCGGCCGTGTTGAACACCGGCCGGCCGTCCTCGATGTGCACCCACACCGGTGACACCTGCACGCTGCCGTCGCGGTTGACGGTGCCGAGGTGGCCGAAGTTGAGGCCGGCCAGCAACTCGGCCGCAAGTGCCTGGGGATCGACGCTCACGGGCTCACTCTACCCGCCTGCCAGCACGCCCTCGATGAACGCCGTCTTGGCCTCCGTGTAGCCCGCGCGATCCTCCCCGTAGGCGGCCGCGAGCTCGCGCTTGAGCGCCGCGTACTCGCGGACGGTGCCCGGATTCGCGCGTAGGTGGTCGCGCAGCCGCAGGTGCGCCACCAGCGGTCTCGCACCCTCCACGCACACGTACAGGTGGTGCTCGGGCAGGTGCGGCGGCTGGTCGAAGGCCTCGCGCCCGGGCACGCCCGCGTCGCCCTTGTGCGGGTACCCGGCCGCCGCCAGCATCGCGATCGCCTCGGCCACGTCGGCCTCGTCGGCGACCACCACGTCGATGTCGATGATGGGCTTGGCCGCCAGTCCCGGCACCGCCGTGCTGCCGATGTGCTCGATCGACCGCGCGCGCATCCGCAGGCCGGCCGGCAGCCCGTCCCGCAGCTCGCAGAACAGCGCGGGCCAGCGCGGGTCGTACTCGCTGATCACGATCGGCCCGCCCACGGCGCCCGGATTCAGAGCCCGGCCACGCGCGGCGCCAGCTGCTCGCCGATCATCCGCACCGCGTCCAGATCGCGGTGATCGAGGTGCTGCAGCATCGCCCGCTCGAGTCCGGCGGCGGCCAGGTCCTCGAGCTGGCCGGCCACCTCATCCAGCGTGCCGCAGACCCAGCCCTCGACCCGCTCGGACAGCAGCTGCTCGCCGCTGGTCCCGTCGAAGTGCAGCGCGCCCAGCCGCCCTGCCCGTTCCAGCAGCTCGTCGCGGGTGCGGCCGATCAGCGTCGTCTCCATGAACGAGAAGCGAAGCGGCGCGCGGCCGTGCCGCTCCGCGGCCTCGTCCAGGTTGCGCCGCACCGCGCGGCACTCCTCCGGGTCGGCCGAGACGATGTTGTACTCCTGGGCGAAGCGCGCGGCCAGGTCGACGGTGCGGGGTTTGCCGGCGCCGCCCACGATCATGGGCGGATGCGGCTGCTGCAGTGGCTTGGGCAGCGCCTGGCTGTTCTCCAGCTGATAGTGCGTGCCGTCAAACGAGAACTCCTGCTCGGTCCACTGGCGGGTCACGATCTCGAGTTGCTCCTCGAGCATGTCCATGCGCTCGCGCATGGGCGGGAACGGGAAGCCGAAGCTGCGATGCTCGAGCCGGTACCAGCCCGCTCCCAGCCCCAGCTCCACGCGGCCGCCGGAGATGTGATCGGCCGTCGTGACGGCGTTTGCCACCAGCGAGGGGTGGCGAAACGTGACCGGCGAGACCATCGTGCCCAGCCGCAGCCGGCTGGTGCGCGCTGCGATCGCGGCCAGCGTCGTCCATGCGTCGTGCGAGCCGCGCCCGATCTGGCCGTCGCCGGAGAGGTAGTGATCCGACCGGAACAGCGCCTCGATGCCGACCGCCTCGCAGGTCTCGGCAAGCGCGACCCAGTCGGGCCAGGTCACGTCCTCCTGGCCCTCGATCATCAGGCACAGCCGCATGCGCGGGACTCTATCGGGCCGGCTCGCGAGCCAGCACTGCCGCGATCGCCTGCTCCAGGATCGCGACCGCGCGGTCGAGCGCTGCCACCGGCATCACCAGCGACGGCTGCAGGTTGTAGGTTGCGGTGCTGGAGTCGGCCAGCAGGCCGCGGCGCAGGCACTCCTCGGCGACCGCCTCTTGCAGCTCCGGCGCCCGCTGCTTGGTCTTCCGGTCGGCGACGAACTCGACCGCCATGTAGCAGCCCTTGATGCGGACGTCGCCGACCACCGGGTAGCGCTCCGGCAGCCGGCCCAGCGTGTCGCGGGCGCGGGCGTCCAGCGCACGCACGTTCACGAGCACCGGCTCGTGCTCGAAGACGTCGAGCGTCGCCAGCGCCGCGGCGCAGGCCGCGGGCAGCCACGCCCAGGTGCTGCCGGTGGGCACGTCGTCGTAGCCGCCCATCGCCCGCTCCGATCCCAGCACCGCGCCCAGCGGCATCACGCCGCCGCCGATGCCCTTGCCCAGGCACATCAGGTCGGGCTCGACGCCCCAGTGCTCGACCGCGAACATGGTGCCGGTGCGGCCCATGCCGGACTTGACCTCGTCGGCGCAGAGCAGCCAGCCGTGCTCACGGCACAGCTCCACCAGCGCCGGCCAGAAGCCGTCCGGGGGGATCTGCACGCCGCCCGACCCGATGATCGGCTCGATCACCACGCCGGCCACGTCGCGCGGATCGACGGCGTGGAACAGCACGTGGTCGCGCAGGTAGTCGATGGTGGCGTCGCCGCTTCCTCCCAGCCGCGGTTCGCCGAACGGCGAGCGGTAGGGGTTGGGGTAGGGGACGTGCACGAACCCGGGGCTGAGCTGGCGCAGGCCGCTGGAGATGTCCTGACGCTCGGCGCCCAGCGTGGCCGTGGTGGTCGACTCGCCGTGGTAGGAGCCGAAGAACGCGATCACCAGCTGCCGGCCGGTGGCGCGGCGCATCAGCTTCAGCGCGATCTCGATCGCCTCCGTACCGTTCAGGGCGATGTCGACCCGTGTCAGGCTGGGCGGTGCGATCGCCAGCAGCCGCTCGGCCAGCGGCGCCATCAGCTCGGAGGCCAACCCGTGGCTATCCTCGTTGCCGTAGCGCCGGAGCATCTCGACGGCGGGCTCGATCAGGTCGTCCCGGCCGGCGCCGAGCGGCACCGACGCCGACCCCGAGATCAGGTCCAGGTAGACGTTGCCGTCGACGTCCTCCACCGCCCAGCCGCGCTTGCGGGCGACCACGAACGGCGCCAGGCCCGCCATCAGGCCGGGGTAGAACGACGCCCGCATCCGCTCCAGCAGCTCGCGGCTGCGCGGCCCTGGTGGCGGCGTCCGCATGCTCGGCACCGCGTCGATGTCGAGCGAGAGCTCGCCGCCCTGCGCGGCCGTCGGCGTCATTGCTCCGGCTCCATGTCACGGGATGCCCCGGATCCGATCACGTAGCTGTGATCGACCCGCCACTGCAGCCGCACCTGATCGCCGACGCTTGCCTCGGCGTGGCCGGACTCGTCGTTCAGCTGGTGCACCGTCAGCGGCTCGCCGGTCGCCAGCTGCACGATCAGCTGCGTCATCGAGCCGAGGTACACGACCTCCGAGACGGTGCCCGCGATCAGCGAGCACCCGTCCGGCACCGAGCCGTTCGACAGCTTCACCTTCTCCGGCCGCACGGTGATCTGGAAGGCATCCCCGGCGCCGCCCGGGTCGGGCGCGAGCAGCCGCTGGCCCTCGCCCAGCCGCATCTCCAGCACGCCCGCGCGACGCTCGTCGACCCGCAGCGCGAGCAGGTTCGAGATGCCGATGAACCCGGCCACGAACGCCGTCCCGGGATGCTCGTAGAGCTCGCGCGGCTCCGCCACCTGCTCGACCACGCCCTCGTTCATGACGGCGATCCGGTCGGACATCGTCAGCGCCTCCTCCTGGTCGTGCGTGACGTAGACGAAGGTGGTCGCGGTCTGCGCCGCGATCGACTTCAGCTCCAGCTGCATCTGCCGGCGCAGCTTCAGGTCGAGCGCGCCCAGCGGCTCGTCGAGCAGCAGGGCGGCGGGGCGGTTGACCAGCGCCCGGGCCAGCGCAACGCGCTGCTGCTGGCCGCCGGAGAGCTGGCGGGGGCGGCGCTCGTTCAGGCCCTCGAGCCGCACGATGCGCAGCGCGTCGGCCACGCGGGCGGTCGTCTCGGCGCGCCCGACCCGTTTGATGCGAAGCCCGAAGGCCACGTTCTCGGCCACGGTCATGTGCGGGAACAGCCCGTAGGCCTGGAACACCATGTTCACGTTTCGCTTGGCGGGCGGCACCCACGTCACGTCCTCGCCCTGCAGCAGGATGCGGCCGCTGGTGGGCTCCTCGAAGCCGCCGATCATGCGCAGCGTGGTGGTCTTGCCGCAGCCGCTCGGCCCCAGCATCGAGAAGAACTCGCCGCCGGGGATGGTCAGGTTGACCGCGTCCACGGCGACCACCGACCCGAACCGCTTGCTGACGTGCTCCAGCACGATCTGGCCGCGGCTGCGGTCGTTCACGCCGGCCCCACCGCGATCGCGAACAGGTCGTTCACGTTGCTGCCCGTCTGGCCGGTCACGATCGTGTCGCCGAGCTTGGTCAGCACCTCGCTGGAGCGGTGCCGAAGGAGCGCCGTGCGCAGGTCGATCTGCAGCGCGACCGCCCGCTCCAGCGTGGAGCCGTCCACCAGCGCGCCGGCGACCTCGGTGCCGCCGTCCATCCCGTCGGTGTCCAGGAACGCCGCGGTGATCGAGCGGCCGGCGCCGATCCGCAGCGCGGCCGCCAGCGCCGCCGCCTGGTTCGGGCCGCCCAGGCCGAACTCCTCGGACTGGGTCAGCGTCACCGTCGTCTCGCCGCCGGCGCCGACCAGCACGCAGGGCCGGGCGAACGGGCGGCCGTGGTCGTGGATCTCGACAGCGATGGCGGCCAGCGCCGTACCGATCTCGCGGCTCTCGCCCTCCAGCGTGGTGGACACGACGTGTGCGGTCACGCCCAGCTCGGTCGACCTGCGCACCATCGCGTTGGCCACGTCGGCTCCGGTGACCAGCACCAGGCTCTGAATCGACAGGTCGTCGAGCTGCGGGGCGGCGTCGTTCACGGTCGCTGTCAGGTGCCGCCGGATCGAGGGCGCGACGGCATCCCAGAGATCGTACGCGCGCAGCACCGCGATCGCCTGCTCGCCGGTGGTGGTGTCGGTGACCGTGGGGTCGGTGATCGCGTCCAGGGGGTCGCCGACCACGTCGGACACCGTCAGGTTGACGATGCTGGCACCGCCCATCGCGGCGGCCAGCCGGCCGCCCTTCAACCCGGACACGTGCTTTCGCACCGCGTTGATCTCGCGGATGGCGGCGCCCGATCCCAGCAGCAGCCGGTGCAGCTCGCGCTTCTCCTCGAAACCGACGCCGTCCGCCGGCAGGCAGGCAAGCGCCGAGCTGCCGCCCGTGAAGCACGCCAGCACTACGTCCTCGGGCCCGGCCGTCCCGGCCAGCTGCATCAGCCGCTGCGCCGCACGGCAGCTGGCCTCGGTCGGCAGCGGGTGCCCGGCTGACAAGAGCTCGATCCGGTCGAGCGATGCGGCGTGCCCGTCGGGCGCCACCACCACGCCGCCTGCGATCACGTCGCCCAGCAGCTGCTCGAGGGTGGTGGCGATCCGCGCGCTGGCTTTGCCCGCGCCTAGCACCAGCACTCTGCCGCCCGGGCCCGGCACGTGCGAGACACCGTCCACGATCACGGCGCCGCCCTCGCCGAGCGTCACCGCCGCGCGCACCGCCGCCTCCGGGTCGGCCGCCCGCACGCCGGCCTCGACGATGTCGAGCACCAGCTCGCGCAACGGCGCCGGGCCGCGGGCGACCAGCGCCTCCCGATTCGAGGGGATGCCCGAGCCGGTCGCGCTCATCCCACCGGCACGGTGGGCGACCCCGTCCGCGTCGGGTAGACGCCGGCGGTTCCCAGCTCCTCGGCGATCAGCAGCAGCGCGTTGTACTTGGCGGTGCGCTCGCCCCGCACCGGCGCGCCGGTCTTGATCTGGCCCGCGTTCAGCGCCACCGACAGGTCGGCGATGATGGCGTCCTCGGTCTCGCCGGATCGCTCGGACACGACGACGGTGTAGCCGTGGCGGTAGGCCTGGTCGGCCGCGTCCAGCGCCTCGCTGAGCGTGCCGATCTGGTTCACCTTCCAGAGCAGCGAGTTGGCGGCGCCGGCCTCGATGCCGCGCGCGAGCCGCGCCGGGTTGGTCACGAACAGGTCGTCCCCGACGATCTGGATGCCGCTGGCCTCGGTCAGCTCCGCGAAGCCCTCGAAGTCGTCCTCGTGGAGCGGATCCTCGATGGTGACGATCGCGAAGCGCGCGATCAGCCGCTGGTAGAGCTCGATCATCCCGGCCCGGTCGTGGCGCTGCCCGGCCAGCAGGTAGGTCTCGGTGGCCGCGTCGTAGTAGTGGGTGGCGGCGCAATCCAGGCCGTAGGTGACGAGGTCGTCGTAACCGGCCCGGCCGACCGCCTCGTGCAGGTAGCCGAGCGCCTGCTCGGGGTCGGAAAGTGGCGGCGCGTAGCCGCCCTCATCGCCGGTGTTGAGGGCGGCCTTGCCGAACTTGTCGAGCAGGATCTCGCCCAGCTGCAGGTTCACCTCGGTGGCGATCTGGAGTGCGTGCAGCACGCTCTCGGCGCCGGAGGGGATCATGATGAACTCCTGGAAGTCCAGGTCGTTCGAGGCGTGGCGCCCGCCGTTGATCAGGTTCACCTGCGGCACCGGCAGCACGTGCGCGTTGGCGTTCAGGTAGCGGTACAGCGGCAGCTCGTGCGCTGCCGCGGCGGCGCGGGCGGCGGCCAGCGACACGCCCAGGACGGCGTTGGCGCCGAGCGCCGACTTGTCCTCGGTGCCGTCCAGCTCGATCAGCGCGGCATCCAGCGCCCGCTGAGGGGCGACGTCGTGACCGATCAGGTGGGGTGCGATGCGATCGTTGACGTTGGCGACAGCGGTGCGGACGCCGAAGCCGCCGAAGCGGGTGCCGCCGTCGCGCAGCTCGTGCGCCTCGTGCGATCCGGTCGAGCGCCCGGACGGCACGTCGGCGCGTCCCAGCACGCCCCCTGCCACGACATCGACCTGTACGGTCGGCAGCCCACGGCAGTCGAGTACCTCCCGTGCCGTGATGCTCGAGATCGACAGGTCCGGCATGCGGCCTCCTAGGCGTCGGATTCGAATCACGCGGGCGCGACCGAGGCGCCCGCGCCCGACGCCATGCTAGACGCTGAGATTGGCAACTGTCAACAGTCTACGTCTACAACGTTCAGGTCGTGCCGTCGCCCCTCCGCACTCCGGGCAGGTGCTCGATGTACTCCGACACGCGCCCGAAGGCCAGCTCCACGTGCGACTCGAAACGGGCCGCCGCCAGCTCGGGATCGCGGGCCTCGATCGCCTCCACCATCGGCCGGTGCTCGCCCGCGATCTCCTCGGGTGAGGCGTACAGGTGCTCGTCCAGCCTGATCATGGTGCGCACGACCGGCACGTGCCGCATGAACACCTCGTGCAGGCGTCGGTTTCCGGTCAGCCGGCAGACGGTCTCGTGGAACGCCAGGTCGGTGCGCGACACGGCCGCGATGTCGCGTCGATCGGCCGCGTCTTCCAGCTCTGACAGGGCCTGGCGGATCGCCTCCAGGTCGGCCGGGCGCCCCCGTCGCGCCAGCAGCTTGGCCGCCCGCGACTCGATCGCGGCGCGCAGGTCGTAGATCTCGCGCACGTCGTCGCTCGACAGCTGCACCACGTAGGTGCCGCGGTTCTGCTCCTCGTTCAGCAGCCCCTCCGCGCGGAGCAGCTTGAACGCCTCGCGCACCGGGCCGCGGCTGATGTTGAGCGCATCGGCGATGCGCACCTCGACCAGCCGCTCGCCCTGACCCAGCCGGCCGGCCAGGATCTCCTCGCGAATCTGGTCGGCAGCCTCCTCGGCGAGAGGCTTTCGGGCGCGCAGCGGGCGCATGCCGGGAGTGTACCTTGACACCCGGTCGCCGAGGTGCAAGACTGTCGACTGTCAACAGGCCGCGTGCTCGGCCGATGACCCACCGGCGACCGGGAGGGAAGGCCCACACCCATGGCGAGCCGCGTCGACTACGTCGTTCCGTCCGTGCAGACAGCGCTCCCCGGCCCCCGCAGCAGGGAGCTCCTGGAGCAGCAGTCGCAGCTCGTGTACGGGCCGATGCGCGAGTACGACGAGATGCCGCTGGTGCTGGCCGAGAAGTCGGACTGGATCCTGACCGACGTCGACGGCAACACCTGGGCCGACCACCAGTCGTGCTGGGGCTCGACGCCGCTCGGCGCCCATCCCGCCGCCGTCGAGGCGGCCGTGGCCGAGGCCCAGGCCCGCTACGGCATGGAGATCACCGACTACGTCACGTCCGAGCCGGTGATCTCGCTGGCCAAGCGGCTGGTCGAGATCGCACCGCCCGGCCTGACCCGGGTCGCGCCCAGCGTCAGCGGCACGCTGGCCGTCGAGTCGGGGCTCAAGTTCGCGCGCGCCGCCACCGGCCGGCCGATGATCCTGTCCTTCCTGGGCCAGTACCACGGCGAGGCCAGCCTGCTCACGGCCGCGCTCGGCACCGACCTGTCCGAGGTGACAACGGGTAGCGCCCAGTACGTGCCGGGGTTCGTGTTCGCCCCCTACCCGAACGCCTTCCGCGCGCCCTTCCACAAGGGGCCGGGGCCGTATGACGACGGCATGTACATCGACTTCATCGAGGACTGGCTGCTGGTGCACCAGGTCGAGCCCGAGCAGATCGCGGGCGTGCTGATCGAGCCGATCGCGGGTGAGGGCGGCATCCTGATCCCCTCCGACGAGTTCTGGCGCCGGCTGACCGGGCTCTGCCAGCGGTTCGGCTGGATGATGATCCTGGACGAGGTGCAGACCTGCATGGGGCGCTGCGGCACGATGTTCGCCGCCGAACGCTGGGATCTGCGCCCCGATCTGCTGCTGCTCGGCAAGGGCATGGCCGCCGGCGGCCAGCCGCTGGCCGGCGTGCTCGGCACTGAGCAGGCGCTGGCCGATTCTGACGTGCACTCCGGCGGCACCTTCGCCTGGGTGCCGCCCGCCTGTGCCGGCGCGCTCGCCGGGATCGACGCGATCCTGCGAGAGAATGCGCTGGACAACGTCGTCCAGCTGGCGGCGATCGCCGACGAGGTGCTGACCCCGATGGTCGACCAGTACGAGCAGGTTGGAGACGTGCGGATCGCGGGTGCCTTCATCGGCATCGAGTTCGTTACCGACCGCGACACGATCGCGCCGGCGCCTGCCTTCCACCGTGAGGTGCACCACGAGCTGATGCGGCGCGGCGTGCTGGGGATCACCCAGTGGGGCAAGTGGGTGTACCGGATGCAGCCGGCCCTGAACATGCCGCCGGAGCTGTTCCGGTGGTCGTGCGACCAGGTGCGCGACGCCGTCGACGAGGTTTCCCGGCGGCCGCCCGAGGAGCCGCAGATCCTCGACCGCTGGCAGAACGAAACGCGGCGGGCGCGCGGATGAGAGCGCGCACGAAGGCGGCGCTGCTGGCCGCCGGCACCTGCCTGATGGTGGCCGCCGCCGGCTGCGGCGGCGGCTCCAGCTCGTCGCAGAGCGTCGCAACCGCCCCCGACCAGATCTCCGGCCAGCTCAAGGTCTACGCCTACCAGGACGGTTTCACGCCGGGCTACGTCAAGAGCTTCAAGGCCCAGTACCCGAAGGTGCAGCTGCAGACCCAGGCCTTCTCGAGCAGCACCAGCGCGCTCACCAAGCTGCGCACCGGCTCGGTGTCGCCGGACGTGATCAACACCTGCGTCGACGAGAACGCCGCCGAGGAGGTGCGGCTGGGGGTGTTCCAGCCGCTGGACGTGTCCAAGATCCCGAACTGGAAGTACATCGACCCGGCGTTGAAGAAGCTGCCGGGCGTGATGTCGAACGGCAAGGTCTACGTCGTGCCGGTGGATGCGGGCGATGGCGGCATCCAGTACGACCCGGCCCACGTCAGCCCGGCGCCAACCTCGTGGAAGGCCCTGTTCGACCCCCGCTACAAGGGCGAGGTTTCGATCGAGGACAACCCGGTCACCGGCATCGACATCGGCGCCCTTGCACTCGGCATCACCGACCCGCTGCACATGGACTCGGCCCAGCTGCAGCAGGTGAAGAACTTCCTGATCGCCCACAAGAGTCAGTTCCGCACCTGGTGGGAGAGCGACACCGACCAGGAGCAGCTGTACAAGACCGGTGAGATCTGGATCAGCTCGGGCTACCGCGACAACGCCTACACGGTCTCCAAGAACGGCGTTCCCAACAAGTTCGTGCTGCCCAGCGAGGGCCAGCTGGAGTGGACGTGCGGCTACGGCATCAGCGCCCACGCCCACAACCTCAGCGCCGCCTACGCGATGATCAACTGGTACGCGAGCGTGGCGGCCGAGACGTACGAGGCCAACACCTGGCACTACCGGATCGCGAACCTCAAGGC
>DATIOK010000099.1:0-39550 GCA_035473255.1 Gaiellales bacterium | reverse complement strand
CCGGGCTTCACCGGCGCCGACCTGTCGAACCTGGTGAACGAGGCCGCGCTGCTGGCGGCCCGCAAAGGCAAGCGGCAGATCGAGACGCTGGAGCTGGAAGAGGGCATCATGCGCGTCATCGCCGGCCCCGAGAAGAAGACGCGGCTGCTGTCGCCGAAGGAGCGCGAGATCACGGCCGTCCACGAGATGGGCCACGCGCTGGTCGGCCACTACCTCGAGCACAACGATCCGGTGCACAAGATCTCGATCGTGGGCCGTGGCATGGCGCTCGGCTACGTGATCACGCTTCCCACCGAGGACAAGTTCATGCGCTCGCGGCCTGAGCTGATGGATACGCTGGCCAAGAGCCTGGGCGGCCGCACCGCCGAGGAGCTGGTGTTCGGCGAGATCACCACCGGCGCCGAGGACGACCTCAACAAGACGACCGACACCGCCAAGCGCATGGTCATGCGCTGGGGCATGTCGGAGAAGCTGGGGCCTCGCACCTTCGGCCGCGACTCCGGCCAGCCCTTCCTGGGCCGCGACTTCGGCCATGAGGCCGACTACTCCGAGGAGATCGCGCGCGAGATCGACGACGAGATCCGCCGCATCGTCGAGGACGCGCACGAGCGCGCACGCAAGGTGCTGTCCGACCACATGGACGAGATGCAGCGCCTGTCGAAGGTGCTGATCGAGTACGAGACGATCGATCGCGAGCAGTTCCAGGCGCTGCTGGCCGGCACGGCGCCGGAGGAGGTCTTCAAGGACCACGAGAAGCACGCCCAGCCGGTGGCCGACGAGCAGCCCGCAAAGCAGCCGTCCAAGCCGCGCACGATCGGCCTGCCGCTGCCCGGCGCTCTGCACCAGAGCAAGCCGCCGGACGCTCCTCAGGGCGCGTAAGCAACCTCGAGCTCGGCGCTATCACCCGTTCGCGGGTCGTGTCGTGGTCATGCCATGACGACACAACCGGGATGCCTTCGCGACGAATTATCCTGCTGCTTGCGAGCTCCGTGGCGGTGTTCGCCGTCTCGACCTCATCCGCCCCGGCGAAGCTGCTACCCGGCCCGATCGCGCGCCTGCGCGTGGTCTCGCGAACGACCGTGCGCCCGGGCGTCATCTTCACCCATTACCGGGCGAACGTGCGCGGCTACTCGCAGGCTCAGGAGATCTACAGGATCTCGTGGGCGATCGGCAACACCCATGTGACGCTTGGCTCGGCACTGCTCGGTACCTTCCACCCGGCTCAGGAGACGGTCGACGTGCATCCGATCTCCTCACTCGGCGCGCCGGCGGGGCTGCTTGGCGCCATCAACGGCGACTACTCCGCATACACCACCCGTTCCGCCTACCGCAACAGCGGCATGCTGGTGAAGGGCAGGAAGATCTACAACTTCGGCTGGGGCGGCCCGGGGGTCGGGTATCTCCCGGCCGGCGACTTCAAGATCGGCAGTCCACGGGCGCAGCCGGTCAAGCTGAAGCTCCCCAACCGGCTGACCGCGACGGTCGGCGCGTTCGGCGCGCTGCCGGCAGGCAGCGACCAGGTCGGCGCGTACGACACCGCCGGAACCGTGGTCACGGTGCCGGCGGGGTATGCGGCGTTCACGGTCAACTCGACGGCGTTTCGTACGATGCTCAGCGGCAACCGCACCCTGCGCAACCCGACCGGGAGCGACAGATCCGAGCCGGTGGCCGCGTTCGCCTTCGCTGATCCCACCTCCGCTGCCACCACCAAGTCGCTCCCGATCGTCGGCAGCCAGCCGGCCGGGGCGCAGGTGACCGTGCCCGCGACCGGCACAGTGCTGCTTGCGAAGGTCGGCGGCATCGCGGAGGTGGGACTGTCGGCGCTGGCAGCGTCGGCGAAGCCGGTGGTCGACATCAACGGCGACGCCAAGGGCTGGAGCTCGGTGTCGGACGTGATGGGAGGCAAGCCGGAACTGGTGTCCGGCGGGGTTGCGATCTCGTCGCGGCCGGCGATCGTCGACTCGTGGCAGTGGACGTGCGGCGGCGGCTGCTGGCGGCCGGCCCTGATGCGCACCAGCTCTGGAAGGGGATCGCTGATCCTGATCGGCGCCCGCAGCGGGTCGGGCCTCACGATGCTGAGCTTCGCGCGCGTGCTGCGGCAGCTGGGTGCCCAGCAGGCGATCGGTTTCGACAACAACGGTTCGGCGGAGATGTACCGCCCTGGACACCGACCGTACACGGGCTACGGCTACGAGCGCTGGCTCCCGACGGCGACCACACTCCGGTACCGGTAGCTCTAGGACGCCCGGTAGGCGGCGACGATCGTGGACCTGCGCCGCTCGGGAAGGGCGCGTTCCGCCCAGCGCAGCACGTGGGCAGCGCCGGGAACCCGGGCGCCGTAGCGATGGAGCGTTGCGACGTACGCGACCGAGCTGGCGGTGAAGCCCGCGGCGTGGGTTGCCGCCTCGAGCGCTGCGGGGGTGTTCGCACGGTATCGAGCCGGGAAGACGTCGCGCTCGACCGCGCCGGCGCCGCCGCGTTTGACCAGCACCCGCAGCCGCTGCGGCATGGCCCGGGCGGCCGCCATGAACGGGTTCGACCGGTTGCTGGTCAACAGCACCAGCCAGCCGTCCGGACGCAGCACCCGGTGGAACTCGCGGAACGTCCGGGCGGGATCGTCCAGGTGCTCGACCACGAAGTTGGAGTAGACGAGATCGAAGGTGGCGTCGTCGAACGGCAGCGGCCGGGACAGATCCGTTTCGATGAACTCATCCAGCGACGAGTTGTCGCGGCCGGCGGCGCCGTCGAGGTCGATCCCCACCAGCCTTGCGATCCGGTCGCGGTAGTCTGCCAGCCGCGTCGTGCGTCCACAACCAGCCTCGAGCACCGTGGCACCGGCCGGGATCGCCTGCTTGAGCATCCGCGCCTCGACCTCTGTGTGGGACGTGTCCACGGGTGGTCAGTCTAGTGATCCCGCCCAGACCCAGTCGCTACGATCCCCGGGTGATCACCGACCGTCAACCCGTTGGCTGGGGGCGTGCGGTGTTCCTGAGCATGACCCTGTTCGTGCTGCTGTTCGTGCTCGAAGGACTGGTGGCCGGGCAGCTGACGAACCAGCAGACGACGCTGGCGGCCGGACTGCTGGCGGCCATCGCGTTGATGTTCGGGGTGGCCATGATCCTGCCGGTCTGCTTCGAGCTGGCCTTCGCCAACCGGCGGCGCGAGTGGGCCGCCTTCGGCGCGGCCCGGGCCCGCCGCTGGATCTCGGGCATCGCCATCTTCATCCCGGCCGCGATCGTGATCGGGGCCGTGGCGATCGCGATCACGAGCGCGCTGCACCTGACCGGCACCAACGACCTCGGCGCGGACCACTCCGGCCTTGGCTACAAGATCGCGCTCAGCGCCCTGGCCGTGATGGTGGCACCGTGGACCGAGGAGGTGGCCATGCGCGGGTTCCTGTTCTCGGCGCTGGCGCGCCGGTTCGGGTTCTGGCCGGGTGCGCTGGTGTCGGGCGTGGTCTGGGCCGGCCTGCACGTCGAGCCGGGTGTGCTGATCCTGTTCTCGGCGGAGGGGATGCTGCTGGCATGGCTGCGTCGCCGCACCGGCTCGCTGCTACCGGGGATCGGTCTTCACGGCAGCTGGAACACGCTGGTGATGGGCACGACCGGCGGCGGCTGGGTGCCGGTGCCGTTTCTGGGGCTGCTGCTTGCGACCATCTACTCGGCGGTGCGCTGGATGCCGGACACGCCGGTGTTCGTGCCGCGCGCGGCCGCAACGGCGGCGACCGCCGCCGCGGCGCCGCTGGTGCCGGACACGGTGCTGACGCGGCGCTACCCGGCGCCGGCGCTGATGGGCGTGATCAACGTGACGCCGGACTCGTTCTCCGATGGCGGCGACTTTCTGGATCCGGAGGCGGCGATCGCGCATGGGCTGGCGCTGGCCGAGGCGGGCGCCGACCTGATCGACATCGGCGGCGAGTCGACGCGGCCGGGGGCGGAGCCGGTGTCGGAGGAGCGGGAGCTGGCGCGCGTGATCCCCGTGATCGAGGGACTGGCGGCGCGCACGACGGTGCCGATCTCGATCGACACGATGAAGGCGGAGGTGGCGCGGCGGGCGATCGCGGCAGGCGCGGCGTTCGTGAACGACGTGTCCGCTCTGCGGCACGATCCGGCCATGGCGGAGGTGGTGCGGGCGGCCGGGGTGCCGGTCTGCCTGATGCACATGCAGGGCACGCCCGGGACGATGCAGGACGACCCCCGGTACCTGGACGTGGTGGCTGAGGTTGGCGATTTCCTGGCTGAGCGGGCCAGGTTCGCGGAGTCGCAGGGGATCGCTCGCGAGCTGATCTGCATCGATCCCGGCATCGGGTTCGGAAAGACGATCGAGCACAACCTGACGCTGCTGCGTGAGCTCGACCGGATCGCGGCGCTGGGCTACCCGGTGCTGGTGGCGCTGTCGCGGAAGCGGTTCCTGGGGCAGATCACGGGCCGGGCCGAGAAAGAGCGGGTGGCCGGGACGGTGGCCGCGAACCTCGAAGCCTATCGGCGCGGCGGGTGGATGTTCCGGGTGCACGACGTGGCGCCCAACCGCGAGGCGCTGGACGTGGCCGCGGCGGTGGGGCGGGGGCGGCCGTGACGGGGCCCGTGGTCGAGGTCGTGGGGCTGGAGGTATGGGCCCACCACGGGGTCTATGAGCACGAGCGCCGCGACGGCCAGCCGTTCCTGTTCGACGTGCGGCTGACGGGCTCTCGCGCCTCGGAGCAGAGCGACCGGCTCGAGGACGCGATCGACTACGGCGCCGTCTGCGACCGGGTGGTGGAGCTGGCCGGCGGCGGCCCGTACAACCTGCTCGAGCGCCTGGCCGCCGTTATCGCCGATGACCTGATCGAGCGGTTCCCGGCCGAGCGGGTGCAGGTCACCGTGCACAAGCCGCAGGCTCCGATTGGCCACCCCTTCGGCGATGTACGGGTCACCGTGACACGCCCGTAACACCCGCATCGGCGCCGTCACGATTCACCGGCGCAACACGTGCGCCTGGCACCGGTGTTGCACGAAATTCGTAGCCAGACCCCGTCACGGCTACGAATTTCGTAGATCGGGGCCGATTTTGCCTCGAAATTCGTAGATGGGGAGGCGGGAGGTGGGTCCGCTTCTTGGTCGGGTGGTCTTACACCACCCACGATCCCCCCGTATAACGGAGGCATGGAGCAACTGCGCGTTGTCGTCGTCGACGATCACCCGATCTACCGCTGCGGCCTGGTCGGCCTGCTCGAGGCCGGTGGCGTGGCCGTGGCCGGGGTCGCCGATGGCGTGGAGGCGGCAATGGCCGTCGTCCGCGCGACCCGGCCAGACGCCGTGCTCACCGACCTCTACCTCATCGACGGCAGCGGCATCGAGCTGGTCAAGCGGGTCGTCGCCCATGACCCGCGGATCCGCACCGTGGTGCTGACGGTGTCGCACGACTCCAACGAGATGCTGGCCGCGATCAGGGCCGGTGCCGACGGATTCCTGACCAAGGAGCAGGCGCCCGAGCGCCTGGTCAGGGCGCTCGAGGGCGTGTTCGTGGGAGAGGCCGCACTCTCGCGCCAGATGACCGGCTACCTTGTCCGCGACCTGCGCGAGGGTGACCGCCGAGTCGCGCTGGCCTCGCACTTCCCGCACCGTGAGCGCCTGACCGCGCGACAGCTCGAGATCCTGCAGCTGATCGCCTCCGGCCACAGCACGGCCGTTATTGCCGAGCGGTTGTGCCTGTCACCCGAGACGGTGCGCTGGCACGTCAAGTCGATCTTGCGCAAGCTGCGCGCCAAGAACCGCGCCGAGGCGGCGGCCACGTTGCGCGAGATCGCCGTCTAGCAACGTCCGTCTAGCGGCGCCCGGTGGTCGCTATCTCGGCGGCGCTGCGCATCGCCCACATCGTGACCATCGCGCAGTAGGTGATGACGACACAGGCCACGGTGATCATCGCGGCGCGGCCGGTGTTGCCGTGCAGCAGCATGCCCACGCCGATCAGTGCGGGCCGCAGCACCACGAACGCAACCAGGCCGGTGATGCCGATGTGCACCGCCACGCGGCGCAGCTCGGTGGGGCGGATGCTGGGGTACCGTGCGTCGACCCACGCGGCCAGGGCGGCCGGGCAGACGAGCAGCACGATGGTCAGTTCCATGAGGGTCGACATGGCACCTTCCTTGACAAGTTGGGGAGCCCGGCGGCGGCCAACGCAGGTATCCGGCACCGGACTATCTGCATCGTCATTTGTGAAGAAAACATGATGAAAATGTCAGCAAGTGCACCCTTACGAGGGAACCGGGCGTACATCTCTTTGGGGAGTAACCTGGGAGCCTCGCTGCAGACGCTGCGTTGGGCGGCGGCCGCCCTGGGCGGGCTGGGTACCGTGGTGGCGGCATCCACGGTCTACGAGACCGACCCGGTTGGGTTGAGGGAACAGCCGGCGTTCCTGAATGCCGTGGTGGAACTGGATACGACGCTCGAGCCGTTGCCCCTGCTGGACGCGCTGCTCGCAATCGAAGCCGAGGGTGGCCGCGAGCGCGGCATCCGGTTCGGCCCGCGCACGCTCGACCTCGACCTGATCTGGTACGACGGCCGGCAGCTCGAGAGCGACCGCCTGACGCTGCCGCACCCACGCGCCCACGAGCGCGAGTTCGTGCTGCGCCCGCTGGCCGACGTCGCGCCGGGGATCGACCTGCACGGCGAAACCGTCGCGGCGCTGCTGGAGCGCCTGCCGCCGCAGGGCGTGCGCGCCACCGGCGCCGCGCTCATGTAGGCCCCACGGCCCGCCGATAGCAGGAGGGTGGAGCGTCTCCGCGTGATACTGCACCTGCTCGGCTCCCGTGGCGTGCCCACGTTCCTGTTCGGGATGATGGCCCTGCTCGCCGGCGCCGCCGCCGCCCGATCGTCCGGCCCGGCCGACTTCATCTTCCACCTGCTGGGAGCCGCCCTCTGGACGATGTTCGCCGTGCTCGTGAACATCCGCCCGGCGCCGCTTCGCCGCGGCCGCAGCGTGATCGGCGTCGCCGCGGCGCTGACCTCGCAGCTCGCCTTCATCCTGATCGGCCTGGTCGCCGGCAGCAGCGGCTCCGGCACCGTGCTTGTCGCCGGCGACCTCATGCTCGGCGCCGGCCTCCTGTTCGCGATCGCCTCCGTCGCCTTTCTCGGCCGCTGCTTCGGCGTGCTGCCCGACGTGCGCGGCCTGGTCACGCGCGGCCCGTACCGGCTCGTTCGGCACCCGCTGTACCTGGGTGAGCTGACCGCCGCGCTGGGCATCGTCCTTGGCGCCCAGCGCTGGGCGCCGGCCCTCGCTGCGTGGCTGGTCTGCCTCGGCCTGCAGCTGGTGCGCACCAAGTACGAGGAGCGATCGCTGCGTGCCCAGTTCCCGGAGTACGCCCCCTACGCGGACCGTACCAAGCGCCTGATTCCAGGCCTGGTGTAGTGTCCGCGGCGGTGCTGGCGCTCTACGACCATCCGATCTCCGGCAACGCGCAGAAGGTGCGGTTCCTGCTGGCCGAGCTGGGTCTCGAGTACGAGCGGCGAGCTGTGCCGATCGAGCGCCCGCGGCCGCAGTGGTACGCCGATATCAACCCCTTGATGGGCATCCCCACGCTGCAGGACGGCGACCTGGTGCTGTCGGAGTCGCAGGCGATCCTGCGCTACCTGGCCAACCGCGAGCGCCGCGATGACCTGTATCCGGCCGACCCGGCCGCGCGCGCCCGCGTGGACATGATGCTCGACCGCTTGGCGTTCACCTTCCGCCCCGCCTTCTTCCAGGTCGAGGCGCAGGCGCTGGGCTTCAGCCCCGCCGGTGGCTTCGGCGCCGGCCCGGCTGACCCGGAGGCCGCCGCCGCCAAGGCCCGGGAGGTCGCGCCCGTCCTCACTCAGTTCGAGAGCGTGGTCGGCCCTTCCGGGTACTGGCTGGGCGAGTTCTCGCTGGCCGACGTTGCCGCCGCGCCGTTCCTGTACCGCACGCTGGTCACCGGCATGGACCTGTCCCCCTACCCGAACCTGATCCGCATGCGCGACACGGTCACGGCGCGGCCCGCGTTTGCAGCCGTCGAGCCCGAACCGCGCGCTCCCGCGAATTAGACTTCACCCATGACCTACATCGACGACCTCGAGGAATACGATGCCGAGCTGGAGCTGCGGCTGAAGCGTGAGTACGCGACCGTGTTCGGCCTGTTTCGCTACTGCGTGCTGACCGCGGAGGCCACCTACCTCTGCAACGAGCTCGACATCCAGCGGAACGACCAGGCCGCCTATCCGTTCGCCCGGCTGACGATGACCGACGTCTGGGTCTGGGACAAGAGCCGCCCCACCCGCATCATCCCCCGCACCGAGGTGCACACCACCCAGGACGTCACCATCGAGGAGCTCAAGCCCGACGACGACATCGAGACCACGCTGCCGCGCGGCTTCGAGCTGACCGACGAGTAGCGCTCGCTTGCTGCTCGCCATCGACGTCGGCAACACGCAGACCGTCGTCGGTCTCTACGACGGCGACGAGCTGGCCGAGCACTGGCGGGTCGCCAGCGTCCGCACCCAGACCGCCGATGAGCTGGCGGTCGAGCTGCACGGCCTGCTGTCGGTGCGTGGACGCGAGTTCGGCGACGTGACAGCGACGGTGGCCTCGTCCGGTGTGCCGCAGCTGGCCGAGGCGCTGCGCCAGACCGCCCGCACCCATTTCGGTCACGAGGCGCTCGTGGTGGGCCAGCCGGGCGTCGAGACCGGCCTCGAGCTGCGGGTGCCGAGCCCGCAGGAGGTCGGTGCCGACCGCGTGGCAAACTCCGTCGCCGCCCTTGCCCTGCAACCCGGGCCGCTGGTTGTTGTCGACTTTGGCACCGCCATCAACTTCGACGCGGTATCGGCCGACGGCGCCTTCCTGGGCGGGGCGATCGCGCCCGGGCTGGAGATCGCGACCAGCGCGCTGGGCGAGCGGGCGGCCGCGCTGTTCGGGATCGAGCTGCGGGCACCCGAGCGGGCGATCGGCCGCACCACCGCCGAGAACATGCAGTCGGGAGCGATCTTTGGCTACGCCGGGCTGGTGGACGGCCTGGTCGGCCGGTTCCGCACCGAGCTGGGCGGGGACGCGGGCGTGATCGCGACCGGCGGCCTTGCCGGCGTCGTCGCCCCGCACTGCTTCACGATCGACCGGGTCGAGCCGTGGCTGACGCTCGAGGGGCTACGCCTGATCTGGCTGCGGAACGTAACGCGTTCGGCCGAGTAGCACCCGTCGACGGGAAGGTCAGGCCCGAGTCGGGGGCTGACAGCAGTATCCGTGTCCCGTAGACTCGCGCGACCTTGGCAAGGATGCTCTACAGGCTGGGGCACCTGGTGGCGGCGCATCCGGTGGTCGTGCTCGTGTTCTGGATCGCCTTGGCGGCCGGTGTCACGCTGACCGTGAAGCAGGTCGGTGCCAACACCGACAACAACGTCAGCCTGCCCGGCACCGGTAGCCAGGCGGCCACGGACCTGCTGCAGGCCGGGTTCCCGCCCCAGCAGAACGGCTCCAACCCGATCATCTTCCACGTCCGCGGTGCCGGCAAGGTCACCGACAAGGACAACAAGCAGGCGATCACCGACTCCTACAAGGCGATCAAGAAGATCAAGTACGTGCACAGCGCCACCAGTCCGTTCGCGCAGGGTGCCGGAGCGCAGATCTCGAAGGACAAGAAGACCGCGTTCATTTCGGCGCTGCTGAACGTCAGCTCCAACGACCTCACCGAACGGCAGGCGCAGCGGGTACTGGACGCCGCCAATCCCGGCAAGCGGGCCGGCATGGAGGTTGTCGGCGGCGGCTCGATCGGCAGCACGCTGTCGCCGAACGACACGTCCACCAGCGATGTGATCGGCATCCTGGCGGCGATGATCATCCTCACATTCACCTTCGGCACGGTGGTGGCGATGGGGATGCCGATTGGAACCGCCATCCTCGGCCTGACGACGGCCCTGGGCGTGATCGGGCTGATGGGACACCTGGTATCGGTGCCGGATATCTCCACCACAATCGCCACCATGATCGGGCTGGCGGTCGGCATCGACTACGCACTGTTCCTGGTCACGCGCCACCGTGGCCAGATGCGCGAAGGCATGGAACTCCACGAGTCGATCGCGCTCGCGGTCGGCACCGCCGGCACCGCCGTCGTGTTCGCCGGTTGTACCGTGGTGGTGGCGCTGCTGTCGCTGTTCGTGGCCGGCATCCCGCTGGTGGCCGCGCTCGGCTACACGGCGGCGGTGGCCGTGGGCACGGCCGTGCTGGCCGCAGTCACGTTGCTGCCGGCGCTGATGGCGCTGGCCGGGCGCCACATCGAATCGCTCGCCCTGCCGCTGTGGCTGCACCCCAAGGATGACCCCCAGAAGGAGGGCATTTGGGGGCGCTGGGCCGGCTTCGTCACCCGCCACCCGCTGATCCCGGTGCTGCTAGCCGTTGCGCTGATGGTGCCGCTGATCATCCCGGTGCTATCGCTCGAGCTCGGCCAGGAGGACATCGGCCAGACGAATCCGGCGACCATGCAGCGGCGCGCCTACGACCTGATGTCCCAGGCCTACGGGCCCGGCTTCAACGGGCCGCTGATCATCGCGGTGGCGGTGGCCCCCAAGGCCAAGGGCGACCCCAAGGTGGTCGATCAGGAGAACCAGCTGAAGAGCCTGCAGAAGACCCTCAAGCAGGAGCAGAAGGAGGGCAAACAGCAGCAAGCCGAGATCAGCTCCGAGCAAGCGCAGCTAAAGCAGCAGCAGGCAAAGCTGGAGCACAAGCAGGCGCTCCTCAACCAGCAGTCGGCATCGCTGCAAGCGCAGCGGGCGCAGCTGGAGCAGCAGCAGGCGGCGCTCGAGGCGCAGGGCGCGCGGCTGCAGGCCGAGAACAACCAGCTGAACGCCGAGCAACATCAGCTGGAGGCGCAGGCAGCCGCACTCAAGCAGGATGCGAAGGCGCTCGCCGTCCGGCTGGTCGCCAACCGGGCCGAGCAGGCCAAGGTCGAGCGGAAGCTGCAGAAGGCCACCAATCCCACGCGGATCGCCGAGCTGCAGGCGCGGCTGAAGCGGCTCAAGCAGCGCGAGCAGGAGATCATCGCCCAGCTCAGGCACGACAAGGCTGAGGCGAAGAAGCTGCTACGCGAGGCGAAGTCGCTGGTGGCCAAGAAGGAGGCGCTCAAACAGCAGAAGCAGACGCTCGAGGCGCAGTCCGCCCAGCTCAGCGCGCAGGCGGCCTCGCTGCAGGCGCAGGCTGCGTCGCTCGAGCAACAGGGTGCCGCGCTGCAACAGCAGGGAGCCGAGCTGCAGGCACAGGCGAACGCTCTCCAGCAGCAGGGCGATCAGCTGAAGGCGCTGCAGAAGAAGGCCAAGAAGCAGCAGAAGCAGGCCGACAAGCTGCACAGCCAGCTCGTGACCACGCTGACCAAGGCCGGCGGCGACATCCGTGGCACCGATCCGCGGCTGGTCAAGCTGCAGAACGCTCTGATCAAGACCAAGGGCGACAAGCTGGTGTCTCCGCCCTCCATTTCCAAGAAGGGCAACGACGTCGTCTACAGCGTGATCGCGACCACGGCGCCCTCGTCGCAGGCGACCGTCGACCTGGTCAGGCATCTGCGCTCGACGGTGATCCCGAGCAACTCCGAGCAGGGCGTGCAGGCGTTCGTGGGCGGCTCCACCGCCGGCAACGTCGACCTGGCGGCCGAGATCTCGAGCCGGCTCCCGCTGGTGATCATCACCATCCTGATCTTGAGCATGCTTGTACTGCTGGTGGCGTTCCGGTCGGTGCTGATTCCGCTGCAGGCAGCGGCCACCAACTTCGTGACGGCGATGGCGGCGTTCGGCATACTCACCGCCTGCTTCCAGTGGGGCTGGGGCATCGACATCGTGGGGGTCAGCACCGATGCCTCGAGCGTCCCGATCGCGAGCTACGTGCCGCTGATGATGTTTGCGATCCTGTTCGGGCTGAGCATGGATTACCAGGTGTTCCTGCTGTCCTCGGTCGACCACCACCGCCTGCACGGTGAGGACGACCGCACCTCCGTGCGGCTGGGACTGAAGACGAGCGCGCGGGTTATCTCGGCGGCGGCCCTGATCATGATCTCGGTGTTCTCGAGCTTCATCCTGAACGGCGATCCCGTGGTCAAGCAGTTCGGTGTCGGCCTGTCCACGGCGGTGCTGCTGGCGGCGACGATGGTGTTGATGCTGGCACCCGCGGTGCTCACCCTGCTCGGCCGATGGGCATGGTGGATGCCCGCTTGGCTGGGCAGGATCGTGCCCACCGTCGACATCGAGGGCACCAGCCTGGGTGGCAAAACACAGCCGGCACCGGCCACGCAGCCGCCGCCGGAACCGGCGTAGAGCGCGCTGACGACAGCTGCGCACCTGCGAAGCACGCGGACGGCGGCCACATTCGGGCATACCGGGATGGTCTATTGTCCGACGCGTAGTCCACGACGATCTCTGAGGAGGCGGAACATGCGTAGACGACGACCGTTGATGCGGGCGGCGATGGTTGGTGGGGGCGCGTATGTGGCGGGTAAGCACGTCGCGAACAATCAGGCCGAGGCGGCCAGCCAGGAGCAGCGCATTGCCGACCTCGAGGCGCAGCAGGCTGCTGCGGCGCCCCAGGCCGCGCCGCCGCCGCCGATGGCTGCGCCACCCCCGGCAGCGGCTCCCGCGGGCGACGACCTCACGTCGCAGCTGATGGACCTCAAGAACCTGATGGATCAGGGAGTGCTCAGCCCGGAGGAGTTCCAGCAGGCAAAAGCGAAGCTGCTCGGCTCGTAGTGCCGGGCCACGACCAACTCAGGAGACAAGGATGACCATCGGACCCGTGCAACTGCTGATCGTTGGATTCGTCGGCGGTGAGTTCAAGGGCGAGATCGCCAAGGTGCTCGCCGACCTGCGCGAGCGTGACGTGATTCGTCTGATCGACATGGGCGTCGTCCGCAAGGACGAAGACGGCGTGATCACCATGATTGAGCACAGCGACCTCAGCCAGGACGAGACGATCGAGTTCGGCGCCACCGTCGGTGCGCTGATCGGACTGGGCGTCGCGGGCGAGGAGGGAGCCGAGGCCGGAGCGATCGCCGGCGCCGAGGCCGCCCTCGACGGCGGCATGATCGAGGATCAGGTGTGGTACATCGCCGACGAGATCCCCGAGGGCACGGCCGCCGCGGTCGCGCTGATCGAGCACCGCTGGGCGATCCCGCTGCGAACCGCGATCCAGGACGCGGGAGGCTTTCTCGTCTCCGATGCCTGGATTCATCCGGCCGACCTGGTCGCCATCGGGCTGCTGGCATCCGAGGAGATGGCCGAGTCCTAGCGGGGCGCAGGTTCACGGGGCCGGCGCGGCTGTGACGCCGCCCCGGCCCCGTCGTACGTCTGGGGGCTCAGCCGCCGCCATAGATCGAGATCGGCAGATCCAGCAGGCGATCGCTGCCCGCGTCGGGAAGCAGCGCGGTCTCTCGCTCCGCCTCCGCCACCAGCGGCAGCGCCTCCGGGCAGGCGTCCAGCAGCATCGCCTCGGCCAGCTCGACCGACGGCGCCTGCGTCATCCGCACGCGCAGCTCCTTGGCGCCCTCGAGCCCGCGCAGGTACCAGCCGTAGAACTTGCGCAGGAAGCCGACCGACCGCTCCTCGCCCATCTCGCGCACCACCTCGCGCATGAACCGCACCAGCTCGGCCACCACCTCGGCGCGGTCAGGCGCCTGCGCGGATCCCTCTGACAGCTCACGCAGCGTCCAGGGACGTCCCTGCGCTCCGCGACCCACCATCACCGCCGCGGCGCCGGTCTCGTCCAGCACCCGCTCGGCGCCGGCGTGGTCGCCGATGTCGCCGGAGGCGATCACCGGCACCGACACCCGCCGCACCAGCTCCGCCGTCAGCGTGTGGTCGGCGGTGCCGGTGTACATCTGTTGCGCGCTGCGCGGGTGCAGCGTCAACGAGGCCACGCCCAGCGCCTCCAGTTTCGGCCCCAGCTCGAGCGCAGCGAGCGACCCGTTGCGCACTCCGCGCCGCATCTTCACCGAAACCGGCACGTCCACCGCGTCCACCACGGCGCCGGCCAGCGCGCAGGCCAGGTCGTGATCCTCGAGCGCGCTCGCGCCCGCGCCGGTCTTGGTCACCTTCCGCACCGGGCAGCCGAAGTTGATGTCGACGATGTCGGCGCCGGCGGCCACGACCATCTCCGCCGCCTCTGCCATCCGCTCCGGCTCGGATCCGAAGATCTGCACGGCCAGCGGGTGCTCGTCGCGCGCGATCCGCAGGTAGCCGAGCGTGCGCTCGTTTCCGTATGAGAGCCCGCACGACGACACCATCTCGCTGCACACCAGCCCCGCGCCGAAGCGCCGCCCCTGGCGGCGAAAGGCCTGCACCGACACCCCGGCCATCGGTGCCAGCACGATTCGCGACGGGATCTCGACGTCGCCGATGTACCAGGAGGAGGAGAGCTGGGCCATGGCGCGAAGGGTACTGGACGCCAGCTTGTGGCTGATGTTGCGACCGGTTTGACGGTTTTGCGACGGCGCGGGTAGAATACGTGGTTCCGCGGTGTCGGCCGGGACCTTAAACTGCTGCAGTTGAGCCGGTTTCGGTGGGCGCCGCTCGTTTCGTACAAAGGCTCCTGGCATGGGCCGTACACCCAAGACAGCAAGGGATATTCCGTGGAGAAGGACGTCATCCTCACCCAGAACGGCTACGAGAAGCTGAAGGCCACCATTTCGGAGCTCGAGACCGTCAAGCGTCGCGAGGTGGCCGAGCGGATCAAGGCCGCCCGCGAGTTCGGCGACATCTCGGAGAACTCGGAGTACGACGACGCCAAGAACGAGCAGGCGCTCCTGGAAACCCGCATCCTGCGCCTCAAGGAGCAGCTCCGCGGCGCCCGTGTGATCGACACCAGCGACATCCCCAAGGACGTCGTCTCGATCGGGTCGAAGGTCAAGGTCAAGTACGTCGACGACGGCGAGACCGACGAGTACGAGATCGTCGGCTCGGCTGAGGCCGACCCCGCCAACAACCGGCTGTCGAACGAGTCGCCGGTCGGCCAGGCCGTGCTCGGCCACAAGAAGGGCGAGGTCGTCGAGGTGGCCGCCCCCAGCGGATCCATCAAGCTCCAGATCGTGAGCATCAAGGCCGCGTAGCCCCTGCCCGACCCGCCCGACGTAGACTGCGCGTCGCGATGAGCGAGCCCGGCGACACCGAGCAGCAGATCCGCCAGGACCGCCTGGCCAAGCTGGACGCGGCACGCTCGCGCGGGGTCGATCCGTACCCGACCGGCTTCCCGCAGCGGGTGCCGGTCGCGGTGCTGCGGGAGCGGTTCGGCGAGCTCGAGCCGGGCACCGACAGCGGGCAGCGGCTGCGCGTGGCCGGGCGTGTGATGGCTCGCCGCGGGCACGGCAGGGCCCAGTTCCTCGACCTGGTCGATGCCAGCGGGCGCATCCAGCTGCACGCCACGGCCGACGCCACGCCCGGGTACGAGGAGTTCGGCGACCTCGACCTGGGAGACCTGATCGGCGTCGAGGGCGAGGTGTTCCAGAGCCGCCGCGGCGAGCTGTCGGTGCGGGTGGAGTCGTGGCAGCTGCTGGCCAAGTGCCTGCGGCCGCTGCCCGAGAAGTGGCACGGCCTGACCGACGTCGAGCAGCGCTACCGCCATCGCTACGTCGACCTGATCACCAACGAGCAGTCGCGCATAGACGCGGTCGCACGCTCGCGCGCCGTCACCGCGATGCGGGCCGCGCTGGACGAGGAGGGCTTCGTCGAGGTGGAGACGCCGGTGCTGCAGCCGCTCTACGGCGGCGGTGCGGCCAAGCCGTTCACCACCCACAGCAACGAGCTCGAGCGCGACCTCTACCTGCGGATTGCCGACGAGCTCTACCTGAAGCGGCTGATCGTGGGCGGCCTTGACCGCGTCTACGAGCTCAGCAAGGACTTTCGCAACGAGAGCATCAGCTTCAAGCACAGCCCCGAGTTCACGATGCTCGAGTGGTACCAGGCCTACGCCGACTACCGCGACGGGATGGAACTGGTCGAGAAGGTGGTGTCGCGGGCCGGCGCGGCCGCCGGTAGCACGCTCGACCTGACGCCGCCGTGGCCGCGGCGGTCATTGCGCGAGGCGATCACCGAGGCTGCCGGCATCGACCCGCTGGCCGACCGAGATCGCGAACGGCTGGTCTCGTTCATGCAGGAGCAGGGCATGGACACCTCCGGCGACCACACCTGGGCGCAGGCGGTCGACCACCTGCTGTCGCACTTCGTCGAGTCGCGGGTGACGACGCCGCTGTTCATCACCGACTACCCGGTCGAGCTGTCGCCGTTCTCGAAGCGCTCGCCAGATGACGATGCGATCGTGGAGCGGTTCGAGGCCTTCTGCGGCGGCATGGAGATCGCGAACGCCTACAGCGAGCTGAACGATCCGCTGGAGCAGCGCGAGCGCTTCGAGCAGCAGCGGCGCGCTGCCGCGGCCGGCGACGAGGAGACCACGCCGATGGACGAGGACTTTCTGCTGGCGCTCGAGTACGGGATGCCGCCCACCTGCGGGGTCGGCATCGGCATCGACCGGCTGATGATGGTGCTGCTTGACAAGCGCAACATCCGCGAGGTGATCCTGTTCCCGGCGCTGCGCGTGCTGGAGCCGGGCGATGGCGGCGCCTGAGGAGGCGGAGGCGGCTGAGAGGGATCCGCAGGGGTGAGCCCGAACCCTGGGACGGGTGATTACCAGGGCCTCCAAACTCCCCCTCAAGCGCTCGCGCCGAAACGCCGAAGACACGGCCACGAACTCCGGCTCGCGCGAGGGAGCCCGGAGGGGCCGGTGATATACTCAGCTGGTCTCACTCTCCGACCGGACCGTCATTCGAACGCGCCCAGCGCAGACGATTTGACGGGCCGTATTTCTGCATTCTGTAAAGTCATGATTCACCACCACCAACGAGCGAGAAGAAGGGGGCACGAGCATGTTTGAACGATTTACCGAGCGTGCCCGACAGGTCGTCGTCCTGGCACAGGACGAGGCGCGCACGCTCAAGCACAACTACATCGGCACCGAGCACATCCTGCTGGGACTGCTGCGCGAAGAGGAGGGGCTCGCCGCGCGCGTGCTCGACTCGCTCGACATCACGGTGGAGGAGGTGCGCGCGCAGGTCGCCCGCATCGTCGGCCAGGGTGACGAGGTCACCACCGGACAGATCCCGTTCACGCCGCGCGCCAAGAAGGTGCTTGAGCTGGCGCTGCGCGAGGCGCTGTCGCTGGGCCACAACTACATCGGCACCGAGCACATCCTGCTGGGTCTGGTACGCGAGAACGAGGGCGTTGCCGCCCGCATCCTGCTCGACTTCGACGCCGACGCCGAGAAGATCCGCAACGAGATCATCCGCATGCTGTCCGGTCCCGGCCGGCGCACGCAGTCGGGTGGCGCCGCCGGCGAGAAGGGCCAGAAGAGCTCGAAGCTGCTCGACCAGTTCGGCCGCAACCTGACCAAGCTGGCCACCGAGGGCAAGCTCGACCCGGTGGTCGGTCGCCAGAACGAGATCGAGCGGGTCATGCAGATCCTGTCGCGCCGCACCAAGAACAACCCGGTGCTGATCGGCGAGCCCGGCGTCGGCAAGACCGCCGTCGTCGAGGGCCTGGCCCAGCGCATCTCCGGGAACCAGGTTCCCGAACTGCTGAAGGGCAAGCAGATCTACACGCTCGACCTGGCCGCGCTGGTGGCCGGTTCCAAGTACCGCGGTGAGTTCGAGGAGCGGCTCAAGAAGGTGATGAAGGAGATCGCCCAACGCGGCGACATCATCCTGTTCATCGACGAGCTGCATAACCTGGTGGGCGCGGGTGCGGCCGAGGGCGCGATCGACGCGGCCTCGATCCTGAAGCCGGCGTTGGCCCGTGGCGAGCTGCAGACGATCGGCGCCACGACCCTCGACGAGTACCGCAAGTACCTGGAGCGCGACTCGGCGCTGGAGCGCCGCTTCCAGCAGATCAAGGTCGAGGAGCCGACCATCGACGACACCGTGCAGATCCTGCGCGGGCTGCGCGACCGCTACGAGGCCCATCACCGCGTCCGCATCACGGACGAGGCGCTGCAGGCTGCGGCGGAGCTGTCAGACCGCTACATCCAGGAGCGGCAGCTGCCCGACAAGGCCATCGACCTGATCGACGAGGCCGCGTCGCGGATGCGAATCAAGCTGATGACCGCCCCTCCCGTGCACAAGGAGCTCGACGAGGAGATCGAGACCGTGCGCAAGGAGAAGGAGGCCGCGATCGAGTCGCAGGAGTTCGAGAAGGCCGCGAACCTCCGTGACTCCGAGCGCAAGCTGACGCTCAAGAAGCGCGAGATGGAGGACAACTGGAAGTCGTCCGGTGAGGCCGACCAGGCTCAGATCGCCGAGGAGGAGATCGCCGACATCGTCTCGATGTGGACGGGCATCCCGGTGTTCAAGCTGACCGAGGCCGAGTCGCAGCGCCTGATCCGGATGGAGGAGGAGCTGCACAAGCGCGTGATCGGTCAGGACGTGGCGATCGAGGCCGTGTCCAAGGCGATCCGGCGTGCCCGCGCGGGCATCAAGGATCCCAAGCGGCCGACCGGCTCGTTCATCTTCCTGGGCCCCTCGGGCGTGGGCAAGACCGAGCTGGCGCGCACGCTGGCCGAGTTCCTGTTCGGCGACGAGGACGCGATGATCCAGGTCGACATGTCGGAGTACATGGAGAAGCATGCCGTGTCCCGGCTGGTCGGCTCGCCTCCCGGCTACGTCGGTTACGACGAGGGCGGCCAGCTGACCGAGGCCGTGCGCCGCAAGCCGTACTCGGTGGTGCTGCTGGACGAGATCGAAAAGGCGCATCCCG
The DNA here is from genome assembly GCA_035473255.1 of Gaiellales bacterium. Classification (GTDB taxonomy): domain Bacteria; phylum Actinomycetota; class Thermoleophilia; order Gaiellales; family JAICJC01; genus JAICYJ01. The sequence continues at coordinate 20,798 of DATIOK010000099.1, read as the reverse complement.
ACGTGTTCAATATCCTCCTGCAGATGCTGGAGGAGGGACGCCTGACGGACGCCCAGGGCCGGCACGTGGACTTCAAGAACACGATCGTGATCATGACCTCGAACATCGGGGCCGCGTCGATCGCGAAGAACACCACGCTCGGCTTCAGCGTCGGCGAGGACGAGATGGGCGTGTCCCACGACGACATGAAGAACCGCATCATGGGCGAGCTGAAGAAGGTGTTCCGCCCCGAGCTGCTGAACCGCATCGACGAGGTGATCGTCTTCCACAAGCTGTCCAAGGATGAGATCAAGATGATCGTGGACCAGCTGATGAAGCGGCTGCGCGAGCAGATGAAGGTGCACGAGGTCTCGATCGAGCTGACCGACGCGGCCAAGGAGCTGATGGTCGAGAAGGGTTACGACCCGACCATGGGCGCCCGCCCGCTGCGGCGTGCGATCCAGCGCTTCATCGAGGATCCGCTGGCCGACTTCGTCCTTGCCCGGAACCTGAAGCCCGGCTCGACCGTGCTGGTGGATCACATCGAGGGCAACGAGGAGATCTCGCTGCAGCTGATCGATCCGGTCGACGTGCCGGACGCTCCGCCGGAGGACCTGGTGGCGGCCGAGGTGCCGTCGTCGGACGACGGCGAGGGCGGTGAGCCGCACGACGAGGCTCCGGCTGACGAGTAGCAGTACCGCAAGGATCGACGTACGACCCGGGGGGCGCCGAGGGTGGCGCCCCCCTCGTCGTTTAGGATGGCCCGAGATGACCGACCGAGTCGCTCCGTGACCGAGGTCGCCGGCCGCATCCGCAGGCAGCTCGATCAGCTTTCGCCGAACGACCTGCGGATCGCCCACCGCCTGCTCGACCACCCGGCGGAGGCGCCGTTCGAGACGGCCGAGTCGCTGGCCGCCGCGAGCGGGGTCAGCAAGGCCGCCGTGGTGCGGTTCTCAGTCCGGGTCGGGTTCAGCGGATTCGCGGAGCTGCACGAGGCGCTGCGGGCGGAGGCTGTGGCGAGGCTGTCGCTGCCGCCCCAGCAGGACGGCTCGGGCGACGTGGTGGACGCGGTGGCGGCCCGCGCCGGCTCTGACCTGACGGCGATGCGCAGCGGAGTCGACCGGGCCCAGTTCCACGCCGCCGTGGCCCTGCTGGGAAGGGGCACCGGCAAGATCGGCATCTTCGGGCACCGCAAGTCGGCGGCCCTGGCCGAGTACGCCTATTACCTGCTGAACCCGCTGCTCTCCAACACCTGGCCGATCGCCGCGGGTGAGCCGGGCATCGCCGATCAGCTGATCGACCTGGAACCGCGGGATCGTCTGATCGCCTTCACGTTCCGCCGCTACGCCCGCATCACCGCGCAGGTGGTGCAGAGCTTCCACGAGGCGGGCGCGCCGGTGGTGCTGATCACGGACGACCAGCTGGCCCCGGCCGCCGACCTGGCCACGCATCTGCTGGTGTGCGCGCCGGCCGAGGCCGGGGAGTTCGACACGGCCGCACCCGGCGTGGTGCTGATCGAGGCGCTGGCGGCCGCGATCGCGGCCCGCTCGCGGGGCGGTGACAAGCGCCGCGACCTGGCGGAGCGGCTCTGGAAGCAGTTCGGGACGTATTGACCGCGGATTGGCCGCACGGGGACGCATGTTGGCACGTGTCGGCGAGCGAGAACCGTGCGTCGATCGAACAGCACGGCCTCGACTGGACCCGAATGGGGAACGTGGGTGGCATCGCGGCCGGATCCGGCGCGCCGCTCGGCTGGGTTCACCGGCCAGAAGCCGATGCCGTATTCCTCTGCGGCTCGATTGAGGAGGCCGAGCATTTCGCCCAGTTCGGCCAGCATCCTCTGGTCGACATATGGCAGGTCGACGTTCGCGGCCTGGAACTCGAGGACGCGCCGGACGGGTGGTTGTGGACCCGCCAGCCCATTGAACGGTCGCGCCTTGGATTGCTCCGTTCTGACATCGAAGCTCCGCCCACCCCTTTCGGCTGAAGCAGCAGGTTTACGATGGTCTGACTTCAATTTGACCCTGCCGATGTTCGACAGGGCGATCGAGAAGGCCGCAGCACCATGTGGCGTTCGAGGAGCTACAGCAAGGGTCAGGCTGAAGCCAGACCCTTGCTGTTCGAACCTAACCGCTCCGTAACAAATGGTTCACAAGTTGCGGTAATCCGATTCATATGGTTCACTACGGTCTTGAAGACGGACCGCAGGGATCAGCCGGAACACGACGCCTGCGCGCTGGCCGCTGTGGTGGCGCGCGACGGGCGCGCCTCAGCCTGGCCGCTGCGCCACGCGATGCGGGCGCTGGAGGCGATGGCCCATCGCGCGGGCAGCGTCGGCGAGGAGGGCGACGGCTGCGGGGTGCAGGTCGACATCCCGCGGCGGCTGTGGGCCGATCGCCTGCGCTCGCACCTGCCGTTTTCGCCCGGGTTCGCCGTCGCGCATCTGGCCGCCGACGATCCGGAGCCGGCGCTGCGCGGCCTCGGCGTCGAGCTGGTGGCCCTGGTAGAACAGGACGTCGATCGCGCCGCCGTCGGGCCGGGTGGCCGCGACGGCACGCCGCCGCTGTGGCAGGCGGCGCTGCGGGTGCCGGAGGGGACGTCGCTGCTGCAGCCGTGGATGGCGCTTGAGCGGGCGGGCGTGCACGTTGCCTCCCTGTCGCAGTCGTCGTGCGTCTACAAGGTGCTCGGCGACCCCTCGCGGCTGCTGCCGTTTGCTGCCGACCTCGAGCATCCGCTGTTCGCGACCCGGGTGGCGATCGCCCACAGCCGTTACTCGACCAACACGCTGCCCGCCTTCGAGCGCGTGCAGCCCTTCGGGCGCCTCGCACACAACGGCGAGATCAACACCATCCGGCGACTGCGGCTGGAGCTGCCCGGCCTGGGGGTGCAGCCGCTGCGCGGAGCGAGCGACACCCAGGACCTGGACCTGCTGGTGGGCGCGCTGCTCGACCGCGGTCTGGCGCTCGACGAGGTGCTGGCGATGTTGCTGCCACCGGTGCAGCCGCGCGGCCCGCTCGACCGCTACCACCGCGCTGTGTGCGGGCCGCTGGCGCAAGGCCCGGCCGCGCTGATCGGCCGCAGCGGGGAGCTGGTGGTGGGCGCGGTCGACCGGCTCGGCTTGCGACCGCTGTGGCAGCTGCGAACGCCCGGCGAGCTGTGGCTCTCGTCCGAGCCGGGCGTGCTGGACATCGGCGAGCTCGACGACGACCCCGTGCCCGTGGCCGCGGGCCAGCGCGTGCTGATCGATCTGCGCCGGCCGAGGGGCTTCCGGTCCCCCTCCCGATCGAGCCCCCTGGCCGGCGCGGCGTTGGCGTCGCGGTTCACGCGGCCACTGGTCCCGCTGCGCGTGGCCGACACTGTCGAGGCGGCGGCGCACGGGTTCACGCGCGACGACCTGGCGATGCTGGAGGCGATGGCCGATACCGGCGAGGAGCCGATCGGGTCGCTCGGGTACGACGGGCCGCTGGCCGCGCTGGACGAGGCGCCGACCGTGTCCGACCACTTCAAGCAGGAGGTGGCCGTCGTCACCAACCCGGCCATCGACCGCGACCGCGAGCGCGAGCAGTTCTCGCTGTGTGTGCTTGCCGGGCAACGGCCGCAGCCGGGCGCCCCGGCCTACATGTGGCAGCTCGGCTCGCCGCTGCTGGGCTCGCACGAGGGCCTGCCGTGGACGCGGATCGGTCTCACCCCGGACGTGGCCGCCGATGCCGAGCGCGCCGTGACAGGCGGCGCCGAACTCGTGCTGCTGGATGACCGGCTGGGCGCCGAGGTCGACCCGCACCTGGCGCTGGCGATGGCCATGCGGCGCCTGCGCGAGCGCGGCCTTGACCGCGACGCGTCGCTGGCGCTGGCCGCCTCCGGCCTGCGCAACCTGCACGACGTGGTGCTCGCGCTCGGCACGGGAGCGGTGGCTGTTGAGCCCTACGCGATGTGGGCGCTGGCCGGGCGCGGGCGCTGCGCCCGCCTCCGCGCCGCGCTCGAGAAGGGCATCGAGAAGGTGCTCTCGACGATGGGCACACACGAGCTGGCCGGCTACGGCCCGGCCTTCGCCTCGGTCGGGCTGCACCCCGAGGCAGCCCGCGAGTTCCCCTGTCCGGCGTTGCTGCCGGGGCGGCGGCGGCCGGTCGCCGTCGCTGCGGAACGGCCCCGCCAGGTGTTCCGGATGGCACCCAAGCTGTGGAAGGCCGCGGGCGCCGTCGCCGACGGCCGCGGCGGCTACGACGAGTTCGCCGCTCAGGCGGCCGAGGTCGAGCGCGAGCACCCGGTCGCGCTGCGGCATCTGCTGGACGCGACGCCGGCGGCGGTTCCCGCGGACGGGCCGGCCGACCTTTCGGTCGGCGACCATGCGCTGCCGTTCGTGATCAGCGCCATGTCGTTCGGCTCCCAGGGCGAGGCGGCGTTCAGCTCCTACCTGGCCGCGGCGGTCCGTCTCGACATCATCGCCATGAACGGCGAGGGTGGTGAGCTGCCGGAGCTGATCGGGTCGAGCCCTCGCAACCGCGCCCAGCAGGTGGCCAGCGGGCGCTTCGGCGTGAACGCTCGGATGCTCGGTTCCTGCGGCATGATCGAGATCAAGATCGGGCAGGGCGCGAAGCCGGGCGAGGGTGGCCACCTGCCCGGCACCAAGGTCACCCCGAAGGTGGCGGCGGCGCGGTCGGCCGCACCTGGCGTCGACCTGATCTCGCCCGCCAACAACCACGACCTCTACTCGATCGAGGACCTGGCCCAGATCATCGCAGAGCTGCGCGCCGCCAACTCCGGTGTGCGGGTGGGGGTGAAGGTGCCGGTCGTGAGCGGGATCGGCACGATCGCGGTCGGCATCGCCAAGGCCGGCGCCGACGTGATCACGCTCTCGGGCTACGACGGCGGCACCGGTGCCGCCCGCCGCCACGCGCTGCGCCACGCCGGACTGCCCTCCGACCTGGGCCTGACCCTGGCCCACGCCGCGCTCTCCGAGGCCGGCCTGCGCGGATCGGTGGAGCTGTGGGCCGACGGTGGCGTGCGCACCGCCGCCGACGTGCTGAAGCTGATGCTGCTGGGCGCAAACCGGGTCGGGTTCGGCACCATGTCGATGGTGGCCCTGGGCTGCACGATCTGCCGCGGCTGCCAGTCGGATACGTGCCACGTCGGCATCGCCACCCAGATCGAGGACGAACGGGAGGCGGCAGCGCGCGGCCTGAAGCGGTTCCTGCCGGTCGATCCCGGCGACGGCGTGACCAGGCTGTGGCGCTTCTTCGACGAGACGGCCGCCGAGCTGCGACGACTCGTGTCTGCGATGGGCGCAGACTCCGCCCAGGAGCTGGTCGGCCGCAGCGACCTGCTGGCGCAGGCTCGTGGCCGCGACCTGATCGACCTTGCTGCGATGCTGCAGCCCGCCGCCACGGCCGAGCCCCGCAGCCCCGGTCGCAGGCGGCCGTTGATGACGCACGAGCTGGCGATACGGCTGCGCTCGGCACTCGTCGTGGCGGCGCCGGTGCCGGCGGCGGCAGCGGCCGGAGAACGGCCGCTGGTGGCAGCACTCGCGGAGCCCGATTTCGAGCCATGCGTCGCCGAACCGGAGGCGGTGGCCGGGGCCGTCGCGGGATCGGGGCTGGCCGCGTTCGCGGCCGACGGACTGCCGGTGCGGGTGCGAGGCGGCGGCCAGGACGGCGTGGCCAAGGGCGCCTGCGGCGCGCACGTAGTCGTGCTGAAGGCACCGGACGCCGCCGGCACGATGCGCGGCGGCTCGGTCGGCAAGGGCTTTGGCTACGGCGCCCAGCGCGGCCTCTTGATGGTGCAGGGCGAGGCCGACGCGCGCGCGGGCATCCGGCTGTCGGGTGCGGACATGCTGATCGGGGGCGAGCCGGCATGGCCGGTGCGGCCACGCGCGTCTGCGGCGGCCGCACAGGTCAAGGGCTTCGCGTTCGAGTACATGACGGCCGGCCGTGCGGTGGTGCTGGGCGATGTCGGGCCGTGGGCGTTCGCCGGGATGACGGGCGGCGTGGTCTACCTGCGTCACGAGCCGGAGCTGGGGCTGGACGAGGCCGCCATCCGGAGCCGGTTCGCCCGGGCCGCGCGCGTCGCTCTGCGGCCGCTGGATGTGGGCGGCGAGCACGACCTGGCCGAGCTGCTGGGTGCCTACGAGCGGGAGCTCGCGATGTCCGGTCAGCCGGAGGCGGCGCAGCACGTCGCACGGCTGGCCCGCGACGCCCGCTGGTGCTTCCGCGCGGTCGTGCCGGAGGGGCTGCAGGCCGACCAGGACGTATCCACGGAGTGACCAGCGCCATCCGCACCCGCTGCCATGATGGTGGGCCCATGTCACGCACCCTGACCGCCTTCACCTGCTCCGCCTGCGGCTTCGAGAGCCCGCGCTGGCTCGGCCGCTGCACCGCCTGCGGCGAGTGGAACACGCTGATCGAGGAGGTGCGTGAGCGCGCTCCCAAGGGCGGTGTTCGGCCGTCCCGGCCGCGCGCCGTCCCGCAGGCGCTGGCCGATGTTGAGCCGGACGCCGCCCGTCGCATCTCGACCGGCTCCGACGAGTTCGACCGGGTGCTGGGCGGCGGCCTGGTGTCGGGGTCATTGGTGCTGGTCGGGGGCGAACCGGGCGTCGGCAAGAGCTCGCTGCTGCTGCAGGCGCTCGCGGCGATGGGCGCTGCCGGCCGCTCGACGCTGCTCGTGTCGGGCGAGGAGTCGCCCGCGCAGGTGCGAATGCGGGCGGAGCGCATCGGCGGCGTTGACCACATCTCGATCCTGGCCGAGACCGAGCTGGAAACGGTCTGCGAAGCGATCGTCGAGCTGCGTCCTGAGATCTGCGTGATCGACTCCGTGCAGACGCTGGCGTCGGCAGATCTCGCCTCATCGCCGGGCAGCGTCGCCCAGGTGCGCGAGGCGGCCGACCGCCTGCTGCGGATCGCCAAGGGTCACGGCGTCACGATCGTGCTGGTCGGGCACGTCACCAAGGAGGGCACGGTGGCCGGGCCGCGCGTGCTCGAGCACCTGGTTGACGCCGTGCTGCAGATGGAGGGCGACCGCTACCGGTTCCTGCGGGTGCTGCGGGCGGTCAAGAACCGCTTCGGCTCGACCAACGAGATTGGCATCTTCGAGATGACCGACCGCGGCCTGGTTGCTGTGGCCGATCCCTCCGCCGCCTTCGCGTCCGACGGCCCCGCCGGTCCCGGCTCCGTGCTGCTGCCAGCGATCGAGGGCAGCCGGCCGATCCTTCTCGAGCTGCAGGCGCTGGTAGCACCCAGCGATCTGGCCATGCCCCGTCGCGCCACCACCGGCATCGACCGCAACCGGCTGTCCATGATCGTCGCCGTGCTGGGCCGCCACGCCGGGGTGGCGCTGGGCTCGAGCGACATCTTCGTGAACGTGGCCGGTGGTGTGCGCATCGACGAGCCGGCGGCCGACCTGGCGGTCGCGATCGCGGTCGTGTCTGCCCACCGGGGGGTGGCGCCCAGGGCCGGACTGGCCTGCTTCGGCGAGCTGGCGCTGACCGGCGCCGTGCGGGCGGTGGGGCAGAGCGAGCGGCGTCTGTCCGAGGCGGCCAAGCTGGGATCCACCGAGGCGCTGGCCCCGGCTGGTACGGTGTCCGTGGCCGGTGTGACCGTGCGCACCGCGGCCACGTTGCAGCAGGCGATCGAGGAGGCATTCGCGTGAGCGAGATGGTGTCCGACCCGCGGCAGGATCCGAAGCTGATGGATGCCCTGCGCCGCGTCTCGCCGGGCACGACCATGCGCCAGGGCATCAACGACATCCTGCGCGGCAGCGAGGGGGCGCTGATCGTGATCGGCGAGCCGGCCGAGCTGTCGTTCCTGTTCTCGGGCGGCATCCGGCTCGATCAGGCCTTCTCGCCCTACCTGCTGTACGAGCTGGCCAAGATGGACGGCGCCATCATCCTCAACTCGAACGCCACCCGCATCGTCTACGCCAACGTCCAGCTGATGCCGGATCCGACCATCCCGTCGGCCGAGACCGGCACCCGCCACCGCACCGCCGAGCGCGTGGCCAAGCAGACCGGCGCGATCGCCGTCTCGATCAGCCAGCAGCGCGACGTCGTCACCGTGTACGTCGGCGACTCCCGCTACCAGCTGGAGGAGATCCCGGCGGTGCTGGCCAAGACCAATCAGGCCCTGACCACGCTGGACACCTACCGGGCGCGGCTGGAGCAGGTGTCGACCCGGCTGACGGCGCTCGAGTTCCAAAGCGCGGTGATGCTCGACGACGTGCTGACGGCGTTGCAGCGGGGAGAGATGACCACCCGCATGGTGGACGAGATCGAGCGCAACGTGGCCGAGCTGGGCGTCGAGGGCCGGCTGATCAAGATCCAGCTGGACGAGATGACCGAGTGGGTGCCGGCCGACAAGCTGGCGCTGATCCGCGACTACGAGGTGTTCGAGGCGACCGGCGGCGCCGGTCGCGTGCTCGAGCACCTGGCCGGCCTGCCCGATCAGGCGCTGCTCGAGTTCGACGAGCTGGCGGCGGCGCTGGGCTACCCGCGCACGGTCAACCCGATGGACTATGCGGTGGCGCCGCGCGGCTACCGGGTGCTCTCGAAGGTGCCGCGGCTGCCGGACCACGTGATCGACCACGTCGTCGGGCACTTCAACGGCCTGGAGGCGTTCGTACGGGCCTCGATCGAGGATCTGGAGGAGGTCGACGGGGTCGGCAGCGTGCGGGCGCGTGAGATCCGGGAGGGGTTGCGCCGCCTGCAGGAGCAGAACCTGGTCGACCGCTACCTCAACCTGTGAACTGCCGCCGGGCGGCGTGCCGGGCGACCCGCACCCGGTTGCCGCACGCGTCGCTGCACCATCGCCGGCGGGCGCTGGCCGACAGGTACACGCGCCGGCAGCCGTGGGCCTCGCACACGCGCAGCCGTGCCCGCTCGCCGGTCAGGAGCTCGATCACCGACCGGGCGATCACCCCCAGCACGTGCGCGCCGGAGTCGCCGCTGGTGCTCAGCCACATCCGGGGGCGTCCGCTGACCGGCCAGTTCAACTGCGGCGCCACGGCCGCGGCGGCGCTACAGGCGTTGAGGTGGTCGATGGCGCCGGCGTCGGCCGCCTCGCCCGTGACAGCGGTGCGCAGCAGGTGGTCGGCGGTTGACTGCAGCCGTGCCAGTTCAGTCAGGTCGGTCGGGGTCGGCTCGCTCCGGATGCCGCGCTGAAACAGCCAGCGCGCGGTGGCGCCGGCGTCGTCCAGATCCGGGCCCAGCCGGGTGTCGATGAATTCGATGGCGAGCACGGATCGATGATAACGCCTCATATTCAATCTGTCCATTAGCAACCATGTGGCTAATGGTTATCAAAACTGAGAACAGTTAGTTTTCAACGGTTTGCAACCAGTTCTGCGTGCTCTGGCTGGTTCGCTCGGATGCCGCAAGTCTGGTATGATCTACCCCTCTAGGGGTACAAAAACTGCCGGACCGACGCCGGCGAGGAGGTCACACGCTACGTGTATGAGGTTGGGGACAAGGTCGTGTACCCGCATCACGGCGCGGGCACGGTCGTACGCAAGGAAGAGCGTGACGAGCGCGAATATCTGACGATCCAGATCATTCACAACGATATGACCGTGATGATCCCCTCCGACAGCGCCGACCGGGCCGGTCTCCGCAAGGTGATCGGGGAGGAGACGGTCGAAGAGGTGTTGGGCGTGCTTGGCGGTGACGGCACCAAGATGCCGAAGAACTGGAACCGCCGGTTCAAGCACAACCGCGACAAGATGAAGACCGGAGACATCTTCGAGCTGGCCGAGGTCGTGCGCAATCTCGCGCAACGCGACCAGGAGAAGGGCCTTTCCACCGGCGAGAAGCAGATGTTCTCCAAGGCCAAGCGCATCCTGGCCTCCGAGCTCATGTACGCAAAGGGCATGGAGGAGGAGGAGGCGCGCGAGTTCCTCGAGGAGGTGCTGGAGGAGATCGGCGCAGCGCGAAAAGCCCGCGCCTAGAACACACTGTCCCAAGCCCGTCCCCGGAGGCCGCGACGGCTGAGCCGGTAGATGGGCGATATACGCCTCCCGAGGAGGGAGCAAGGCGATGATCCTGGTTTCACGAATCGTCCTCGCTCTCTTGGCCGCGCTTGGTGCCGTTTACGCGGGTCGTACTTTTGATCTGGTAAACCACTTCGATTCGTCTTCTTACGCGTACACCGTGTTTGGCATCATCGTCTTCCTCGCGTTCGCCGTCGGTTGGATGGTCGGCGGAATCGCGGGGAAGGGACTAGCGCGCGGGTTCAAGAGGGTCGAGCGAGCGGCGCAGGCCCGCAGTGCGGGCGAGCTCACGGTGGGCGCGATCGGCCTGCTGGTGGGCCTGCTTGTGTCTGCGCTGCTGTATCTGCCCGTGCACGCGCTGCCCTACATCGGCAACTGGGTGCTGCTGCCGATGGTGCTGGTGCTGAGCTACCTGTTCGCGTTCACGGCCGCCAAGAAGCACCGCGGCATCCTGCGCCTGGTGGGCGTTCACTCGCTGGGCGACGGCGATCCCGACCTCGAGAACGGCTCCAACGTATCGACACTGGTGGACACGAGCGCCATCATCGACGGCCGCATCGCTGACATTGTGCGAACCGGCTTCCTGGGCGGCGAGCTGGTGGTGCCCGAATTCGTGCTGAAGGAACTGCAGCAGGTGGCCGACTCGGCCGACCCGCTGAAGCGGGCACGCGGCCGCCGCGGCCTGCAGGTGGTGCAGGATCTGCGCACCGACGTGCAGGTGGCCACCCCCGACGTCGACTTCCCGCAGGTGTCCGACGTGGATGCGAAGCTGCTGAAGCTGGCCAAGGAGCGGGGCATGCCGATCCTGACCACCGACTTCAACCTCAACCGGCTGGCCCAGATCCAGGACGTGCAGGTGCTGAACGTGAACGACCTGGCCAACGCGCTGAAGCCGGCGGTGCTGCCGGGCGAGCGGCTCGACGTCCTGCTGATCAAGGAGGGCAAGGAGTCGAACCAGGGGGTCGGCTACCTGGACGACGGCACCATGGTCGTGGTGGAGCGGGCCCGCGAGCGGATCGGCGAGACGCTGCCGGTGCAGGTGACCTCGGTGCTGCAGCAGCCCTCTGGCAAGATCATCTTCACGAAGATCGCCGGCGAAAACGACTGACCTTGGCCGATCTGCTCACCAGTTGGGCGATCGTGGTGGGGGCGGGTGACGGGCGCCGGTTGGGCGATGACCGGCCCAAGGCGTTCGTCGGCGTCGGCGACGAGGTGATGCTGGCCCACTCCGTCAGGATGCTGGACGACCACCCCGCGCTGGAGGGGATCGTGCTGGTGGTGCCTGAGGGCTGGGAAGAGCCGGCCACGCTGCTGGCCGATGACCTGGTCGCGGGCAAGGTGGCCGCGGCCGTCACCGGCGGCAGCACCCGGGCGGCGTCGGTCGCGGCCGGGCTGGCCGCCGTGCCCGACGACGCCGACCTGATCCTGGTGCACGACGCGGCGCGGCCGTTCGCGACGCCCGAGCTGGTGTCACGGGTGCTGGAGGCGCTCGGCCACGCCGACGCAGCGGTGCCCGGCGTGCCCGTCACCGACACGGTCAAGCGCGTCAGCGCGGGGTTGGTGGTGGAGACACCGGACCGCTCCCAGCTGGTGGCGGTTCAGACTCCCCAGGGGTTCCGCGCCGACGTGCTGCGCCGCGCCCACGCGCAGTCGGCCGAGGTGCTGGCGGCAGCCACCGACTGTGCATCGCTGGTGGAGGCGGCCGGCGGCCGGGTCGCCGTCGTCGAGGGCGACCCTGCCAACCTCAAGGTGACCACGCCCGACGACCTGGCGGAGGCCCGTCGCCGGTGCTGACCGACTACCACATGCACCTGGTCGACGACGACGTGCCGTACGACGACGACAGCTTCACGCTCGAGCACGTCGGCCGCTACGTGACGGCGGCGGCCGCAGCGGGGATCGACGAGATCGGCTTCACCGACCACGTCTACCGCTTCGCCGAGGCGCGCGACTGGTTCGACCACGCGCTCTGGCAGGCCGATGCGGTGGGCGACCTGGGTCGCTACCACGGCGCAGTCTCGGCCGCGCGGGATGCCGGCCTGCCGGTGAAGGTCGCGCTCGAGGTCGACTACCTGCGCGGCCGCGAGCAGCAGATCGGCGAGGTGGTCGGGCGGTACGACTGGGACTACCTGCTGGGCTCGGTGCACTGGGTGGCGGGGCTGGCGGTGGACTGGGAGCTGGCGCCGATCTGGGATCGGTATCCGGTGGACGAGGTCTGGCGCCTCTACTGCGAGGATCTCTGCCGGGCCGTGGCCAGCGGCATCTACGACTCGATGGCCCACCCCGACCTGGCCAAGGTGTTCGGGCACCGGCCGGCGCGACCGCAAACGCTGTACCGCCAGATCGCCGACGCCTTCCAGGCCGCCGGGGTCTGTGCTGAGGTGTCCTCGGCGGGGTACCACCAGACGCTTGACGAGCTCTATCCCGATCCGGAGCTGCTTGCGATGCTGCACGAGCGGGACGTGCCGATCACGCTGGGGGCGGACGCGCACGCTCCCCAGTGGGTGGGCCGCGACTTCCCGCGGGCGCGGGCGGAGCTGCACGCGGCGGGCTACCGGACGCTGACGGTGTTCGAACGCCGAGAACGGCGGCAGGAGGTGTTCGATGTCTGAGCGGCTGCGGGTCGGAATCGGCTTCGACGCACACGCATTCGCGGACGGGCGACGGCTGGTTCTGGCCGGCGTCGAGATCCCGTCGGCGCGGGGGCTGGCAGGGCACTCCGATGCCGACCTGATCAGCCACGCCGTCACCGACGCGCTGCTGGGGGCGGCGGGCGGCGCCGACATCGGCGAGCTGTATCCGTCGGATGACCCGGCGCTCGCGGGAGCGTCCAGCGTGGAGCTGTTGCGGCGGGCGTGGGCGACGCTGGCCGAACGCGGCTGGAGCATCGTCAACGTGGACGCGATCGTGATCATGCAGGAGCCGCGGCTGGCGCCGCACCGAGCGGCGATGCGAGACGCGCTGGCGGCCGCGCTCGAGGTCGATCGGGAGCGGGTGACGGTGCGCGCGTCCACCACCGACCTGCTCGGGTTCACGGGGCGTGGCGAAGGGGCGGCCTGCCAGGCGGTGGCGCTGCTGGAGAGGCCGCAGTAGGTGCCGCCGGGAGTCGTCTCCTTCGACCTGGACGGGACGCTGTGGGAGTTCGCACCGATGATGGACGGGGCGCTGGCCGCCGCCATCGACTCGCTGGAGCGGCGGCACCCGGAGCTTGGGGGCCGTCTCACGGTGGCCGATCTGCATCGCCACCGGGAGCTGGTCGGACAGGCGATGCAGGGCACGCTCGAAGAGCTTCGCCGCGAGTCGTTCCGGGAAGCGCTGCAGTCGGTGGGAGGCGACCCGCAGCTGGCCGAGTGGCTGGGCGACGAGCTGCTGGCTGCGCGCGCCGACGTGGTGGGTGTGCACTCCGACGTGGAGCCGGTGGTGGACGAGCTGCTGGCGCGCGGCCACGTGGTGGGGGCGATCACGAACGGCAACTTCCCGTTCGAGCAGCTGGCGCTGGCCAAGCGCTTCGCGTTCGTCGTACACGCCGAGCACGTGGGGGAGATGAAGCCCGCGGCGGCGCCGTTTCGCCGCGCGGCCGAGCTGGCCGGCGCCGACGCCGCGCGCTGGGTGCACGTGGGCGACGAGATCGGCACCGACGTCGAGGGTGCGCAGGCCTACGGGATGCTGGCGGTGTGGCTGAACCGGTCGCGGCGGCCGGCGCCGGAGGGCGTTCACCCCGACGGCGAGATCGCGTCGCTGAACCAGTTGCCGGATCTGGTGGACAGGCTGCTGGCAGGCCGTTAGCCGGGCAGGGTGGCGACGCCCCCGGACACCTCCGCCAGGCCGTCGGCCACCAGTGCGTCCAGCGCCTCACGGTCGTCCAGCGCGGCAACGGCCACGCGCCGCGACGCGAGCAGCCGCTTGAGCACGGCGCTTCGGCGCTGCCGGAACGAGCCTTCGAAGCGGGATTGCTTGCGCAGCGGGGCGAAGGTCATGCCGGCCGAGGGGCAGCCGGCCGCCAGCGGGCAGTGCTGACAGCGCGGGCGGCGGGCGATGCAGATGCCGCTGCCCAGGTCGAACAGGGCCTGGTTCCACTCGTAGGCGCGGCCCGGTGGCGGCGGCAGATCGGGGTCGCCGAAGGCTCGGCCCAGCACGCGGCGGGCGTTGACGTCGGGCGCGGCCACCTGGTCGCCTAAGGCGAAGCAGGCGATAGCCGCGGCGGTGTAGGGGCCGATGCCGGGCAGCGCGCGCAGCTCGGCTTGATCCTGAGGGAACCCACCCCGCTCCGACACCGCCTGCGCGCAGCGGTGCAGGTTGACCGCGCGCCGGTTGTAGCCGAGCCCCGACCAGGCCTCGATCACCTCGGCCGGCGTCGCGGCCGCCAGCGCGGCCGCGTTCGGCCAGCGCTCGAGCCAGGCCAGGTAGCGCGGGATGACGCGCGAGACCTGCGTCTGCTGCAGCATCACCTCCGAGACGAGGATCGCGTAGGGGTCGTGCGTATGCCGCCACGGCAGATCTCTCCCGTTTTGGCTGTACCAAGCCAAGAGCAACTCCTGCATGGCGTGCAGCCTATCGGCCGCCTCGGCGCCGTCATCACCGACCGATGGGGATTCCCCTGATGCGGTTCGGTGGCGTCACTGCTTGCATAAAGCCAGCCACGGCGGCATTCGCCGCGGTGTAACGTAGGAGGCGAGAAATGACTCTCGATGGTCGTAGTTGGCGACTGGGGGCAGGCGCGGGATTGTTCCTGGTCGGGTTGGTCAGTGCCGGGGTGGCATGGGCGACGCTGCTCACTCCGCAGCCTGTGGTGACGGCGAAGGGTCGCCAGTTCATCGCTTCGGCGACACCCGGTGGTACGTACCTTGCGTACGATCAGTCCCGGCCGGGGCATCCCAACCAGTTCGACGTGTACGTGAAGCCGGCCGGCGTGCCGCGGTTCAAGGTTAACCGTCGGGGAGTGGCCTACGGCGGTGGCATCGGCGGCACCACGATGATCTATCAGAGCGTCCGCCATGGCCAGTCCAACCTGCGGTTGTTCGACTTGGTCACTCACGCCCGATCTGCGCCGGCTGGGGTGAATACCAAGCGGTGGGAGTGGCAACCGACGATCTCGGGTGACTGGATCCTCTACGGCCAGCGGTGGGGCTCTCACCCGGTGAACGGTCGAGTCATTCTGCACGATACGAACACGGCCGAGACGCGGATCCTGGACGAGCAGATCGGCAAGCCGGGAAGGCTGCTGTCGCCCGGCCAGGTGAGTGGCGACTTCGCGACCTGGGATCGGTTCACCCCGCTCGCGCACGCCGACAATGTGTTCCTGTACCAGATCTCCACCCAGACCAGGACCAAGATCCCGGTGCCGACCGGTAAGGTCCAATACTCATCGTCGGTCACGCCCACGGGCACGGTCTTCTATGCACGGAGCGGACTCGGTTGTGGCACCCACGTGTCGCTGCATGAATACTCATCCGGCACGGACACGCTGCTGGCGAAGCTGCCGAACGGATACGACAGCTTCAAGACCTTCGCAGTTGACGAGGGCGCCGGTGTCACCTCGCTCTACTTCGAGCGTCTCCAGTGCTCGACGGGGAAATCGCATATCTACAAGCTCACCGTCAGCTGAGCCTGTAACAAGTTCGTCGCGCCGCCGCACTGGCGGCGCGACGAAACCCCACCTCAACTCGAGGCCTGACGCCGAACGTGCGACCGCCGTCATCCTCAATCCGAGCCTAACGCTGGCCGAACCCATTCCTGAGACAATCCGGCCGTGGCCGACGGGCTCGACAAGCAGGACTGGGAGGCGTTGCGCGAGGCCGGCACCGAGCAGGATGCGCCGGCCGGCCAGGTGCTCGTGCGCGAGGGGGCGACCGGCGGCTCGCTGTTCGTGATCCTGAGCGGCACCGTTGCCATCACCCGCGGCGGCCGCCGCGTCGGCGGCCTCGGTGAGGGCGACCTGTTCGGGGAGGTGGCGCTGCTCGAGGGAGGGGCCCGCACCGCCTCGGCGATCGTCGAGCGGGATGCGCGCGTGCTGGTGGTGCCGGCAAGCGCGGTGCGCGCGCTCTTCGACTCGCGTCCGGCGCTGCGCGACCGCATGCTGCGGGAGGCCCAGGCGCGCTTGCTAGCGTAGGCGCGACATGTCCGTCCGCGTCCGCTTCGCACCCAGCCCCACCGGATCGCTGCACCTCGGCAGCGCGTTGACGGCCGTTGCGAACTGGCTATTTGCTCGCCAGCAGGACGGTCAGGTGGTGCTCCGCATCGACGACACCGACGAGCAGCGCGCGGTGGAGGGTGCGGAGCAGGCGATCGAGCAGAACCTGGGCTGGCTGGGGCTCGGCTGGGACGAGGGGCCGCTGCGCCAGAGCGAGCGCCGCCAGCGCCACCTCGAGCAGGCCGCCGCCGCCGAGGGAGCGCACACGCGAGACGGGGCCGTCTGGCTGTCGTCGCCAGGGCTGCCCGAGTTCGTGATCGTTCGCAGCGACGGCCGCCCCACGTACCGCTGGGCGTCGGCCGTGGACGACGCCGACATGGGCATCACGCACGTCATCCGCGGCAACGACCACCTGCCGAACGCGGCGCTGCAGATCGCGGCCGTGCGGTCGCTCGGCGCCGAGCCGCCGCAGTACCTGCACCACGCGCTGGTGCGCGGCGAGGGCGGCAAGCTGTCGAAGCGCGACGGCGCCGACTCGATCGCGGCGCTGCGCGAGGAGGGCTACCCACCGGAGGCGATCGTGAACCTGCTGGGGCTGGTGGCGAGCTCCGGGCCGGGGGACGTGATGTCGCTGCCAGAGCTGGTCGAGCGGTTCGACATCGACCGGCTGGCGCGCGGTGAGGTGGTGCTCGAGAGCAAGCGGCTGCGGGCGCTCTCGACCGCGCACATCTCGCGGTTGGGGCAGGACGACCTGGTGGCGCGGGTGCTCGAGTTCGCACCCGCGGGCACCGACCCCGAGCTCGTGGCCGCGATGGCGCCGGCGCTGCGCGGCGCCCACACGCTGGCCGAGGCCGGCGACCTGGTGGCGTGCGTGACCGAGGCGCCGCTCCAGCATCCGTTGCCTGAACTGGCGACGATCAGAGAGCGCTACCCCGACCGGCTGTCCGAGCAGGACGCGCGGGCGCTGGTCGACGAGCTGCGCAGCGCAGGCGTGCCGCTGCGGGAAGCGCGGATGGCGCTGACGGGGCGCGAGCGGGGGCCAGAGCTGTGGGCGGTGCTGGCCGCGCTGCCGCGCGACGAGGCGATCAGGCGGGCGGCGTGAGGATCCGCGACTCGCTGTCGGGCGAGCTGCGCGAGCTGCAGCCGGGCGCCGACGGCGCGATCGGCATGTACGTGTGCGGGCCCACCGTCTACAACCGCATCCACGTCGGAAACGGGCGGCCGTTCGTGGTGTTCCAGCTGATGAAGCGCTACCTCGAGTGGCGCGGGCATCCGGTGCTGCTGGTCGAGAACATCACCGATATCAACGACAAGATCTATGCGGCGGCCGTCCGCCTGGGCGTGCCGTCAGCCACGCTGGCGCGCGAGATGTCCGACGCCTACATCGCCGACACCGACCTGCTCGATCTGGGACGGCCCGACCGCGAGCCGCTGGCGAGCGAGACGATGGCCGAGATCGTGGCGCTGATCGAGGAGCTGATCGCGGGCGGGCACGCCTATGAGGCCGACGGCGACGTGTACTTCGCCGTGCGCAGCTTCGATCGCTACGGGATGCTCAGCAACCAGCGCATCGACCAGTTGCTGGAGGGAGCCGGGTCGGCGGAGCCGGGCGAGCACAAGCGCGATCCGCTCGACTTCGCGCTCTGGAAGGGCAACAAGCCCGATGAGGACACCTGGTGGGAGTCGCCGTGGGGGCGGGGGCGGCCGGGCTGGCACATCGAGTGCTCGGCGATGGCGGAGCGGTGGCTGGGTCGCGAGTTCGCGCTGCATGGAGGCGGGCGCGACCTGATCTTCCCACACCACGAGAACGAGATCGCGCAGTCCGAGGCGAGCGGGCGGCCGTTCGCGCAGGTGTGGGCGCACAACGGCATGCTGCGGCTGAGCGGCGAGAAGATGTCGAAGTCGGTCGGGAACATCGAGCCACTGCACGAGGCGGTGGAGAAGTGGGGCGCCGAGACGCTGGTCATGTTCCTGCTGCGCGGGCACTACGCATCGCCGATCGACTACGACGACGAGGCGCTGGAGCAGGCCCGGAGGGCGGCGGAGACGCTGCGAAACCGGCTGCGTGACGGCGGCGAGGGAAAGGACGAGGCGCTTCGCCTGGCCGTGTGCGAGGCGCTGGACGAGGACTTCAACACGCCGCGGGCGCTGGCACTCCTGTTCGACGCGCCGCCCGAGGCGGCGGGCACGGTGGCGGAGGTGCTGGACGTGCTGGGGCTGGGCGGGCTGGCGCGCGAGGAGCAGGCGCCGGCCGAGCTGCTGGACAGGGCGCGCGAGCGCGACGCGGCCCGGGCCGAGCGGGACTTCGCGCGGGCCGATGCGGTGCGCGACGAGATCGAGGCGGCCGGCTGGGAGGTGCGCGACACCGCCGGCGGCACGGTGCTGTATCGCCGCCATGACGGCTGAGGTCGTCTACGGGACGCACCCGGTGCGCGAGGCGCTGCGCGGCCGGCGCGAGGTGCTGCGGGTCTACCGCAGCGACCGGGCGGCGCGTGGGGCTGATTGGCTGCCGGCCGGTGTAGAGGTGGTGTCGGCCGAGCGGCTGTCGGAGCTGGCCGGAAGCGATGACCATCAGGGGCTGGTGGCGGAGGTGACACCGTACCCGTACGTGGACGCGGATCGTTTGCTGGAGCGGGATCGCGCGCTGCTGGTGGCGCTGGACGAGGTCACAGATCCGCACAACCTGGGGGCGGTGGCGCGGGTCTGCGAGGGGGCGGGTGCAGACGGCCTGCTGATCACCCGACGGCGGTCGGCGGCGGTGACGGCGGCGGTGTGCCGGGCGTCGGCGGGGGCGGTGGAGCACCTCGAGATCGCGCAGGTCGAGAACCTGGCGGACATGCTGATCCGGGCGCGGCGGCCGGGGCTTTGGAGCTACGCGGCGGACGCGGAGGGTGACCTGCCGTACGATCGCAACGACTACCGCGACGGCACGGTGTTCGTGCTGGGAGCGGAGGGGCGGGGGCTGCGGCCGCGGGTCAGGGACTCCTGCGACGCGGCGGCGACGATCCCGATGCGAGGCCGGGTCGAGTCGCTGAACGTGGGTACGGCGGCGGCGGTGCTGCTGTTCGAGGCGGTCAGGCAGCGGCGCGGTGGCTGAGCCGCTGGCACCGCTGTGGGTGATCGACGGCGATAACGTCGCGCACGTCCGCGGCGGCAGCGAGGACTACGAGCGCGTGCGTGCGGAGCTGGTGGCGGCGGTGGTCGACCACGCGGCGAGGTCGGGAGCCGAGACGGTGCTGGTGTTCGACGGCCACGGACGCGATAACAAGCTCGGCGCAACGACTGTTCGCTACGCCGGCACCGAGACGGCGGACACACTGATCGAGCGGCTTGCCCACCGCAGCCAGCACGACCGCGAGGTGACGGTGGTCTCGTCGGACACGGTGCTGCGGCACGTCGCGCAGCGGGGTGGGGTGCACGCGATGAGCGCGCGCGAGTACGTCGACCGCCTGGCTGCGCCCGCCGCGCCCGACGCACCGCCCGAGCGCGGTCCACAGCGCTTTCAGCTGGCCGACACGGTCGACCCGGAGATTCGAGCCGCACTCGAGCGGCTGCGCCGCGGCGAATAGGCCCGCCAAAAACCGGTCCTTGACATGGCCGGTGGACACGCTATGCTCTCAAACCTCAAGTTGTACTTGACCTTCAGCTTGAGGTTGATCGAGTCTTTACCTGTCCTCGTTTTCATTCTTCGGTCGGAGGTGCTCTGGTGGCAAGGTCAAACGCAGCGGTGGCGCGGACGCAGCCGCGTGTCTGGCGCGACACCGGCGAGGTGGCAGTGATCGCAGCCGCCCGCAATGGTGATGAGCGCGCTATGGACACCATCATCCGCCGCTACGAGGGCTTCGTCCGCCTCAAGGCGAGCTCCTATTTCCTGGCCGGCGGCGACTCGCACGACCTCATCCAGGAGGGCCTGGTCGGCCTGTTCAAGGCGGTCCGCGATTACCGCTCCGATCGCGACACGTCGTTTCGCTCGTTTGCCGAGCTGTGCATCACGCGCCAGATCATCACTGCCATCAAGACGGCCACCCGCTACAAGCATGCGCCGCTGAACAGCTACGTCTCGTTCAGCCACACGCCGGCGGGCCAGGAGTCGGAGGCCGACTGCACGCTCGGCGACGCCCTGCCCGGCCCGGCCGTGGACGATCCCGCCAGCTGCGTGATCTCGACCGAGGAACTGCAGAGCCTGCTCCAGTGCCTGGGCAGCACGCTGTCCGGACTCGAGTCGCAGGTGCTGACCTGCTATCTCGAGGGCCGAAGCTACGAGGAGATCGGCGATCTGCTGGACTGCGACCCCAAGACGGTCGATAACGCCCTGCAGCGCGTCAAGCGGAAGGTGCTCACGCACCTGCAGGCACGGCGCATCACCGCCTGAGGTTCGAGTCGAGGTCGACCCCGGTAGAATCGGCGTGTCGCCGGGATAGCTCAGCTGGTAGAGCTTTCGCCTTGTAAGCGAAGGGTCGCGGGTTCGAGTCCCGCTCCCGGCTCTCCGATGCTACGTCAATAGCGTCAGCTTCCCGACAATCGTCCGGCTAGGACAGACTCCATCTGTTGGCGGCCGAGCATCGAGAGAATCTGGTGTTGGATGATCTATGGTTTGCGCATATGCGACGGCGCATCGCGTGTGGCGCCGCGGCGGCGGCCGCGGCCTGCGTGTTTGCCTTGGCCCCGACGGCCTCGGCGGCGGTGCACGTGCATCGCATCTTGCGCGGGCTTGCGAGTC
>DATIOK010000098.1:0-2076 GCA_035473255.1 Gaiellales bacterium | reverse complement strand
CATACCAGGAGGCGTGGCCCATGTCCGCGAGCAGGTGAAACTCCGCGCCGGGGATCATCTCGGCCATCTCCTGGCCGTCCTGCGGCGGCGCCTGCACGTCCTCCGTGAAGGCGATCACGTGCATGGGCACCCGCACCGACGACAGCAGGGCACGCTGGTCGTAGCGCAGCGACGCCTCCCACTGCGGGATCAGCGACCGCTCGTTCTCCCCGGAGTCCATCCACTCCAGCAGCAGCTCGCGCAGCTTCGGCCACAGCTCGCGGTCGCCCAACGCGCGCGCCGGGTAACACATCGACGCGTAGTGCGTGACGCCCATCATGCCGTCGAGGCTGCCTCCCGCGCGGCGGTACTCGATCTCCGCCTCCTGGTAGTCCCATCCCCAGCCGGTGCTCCAGGCGCCGGTGCCCATGACCACCGCACAGCGCAGCAGGTCGGGCCGGTCGATCGCGACCTGCTGGACGATCGCCGATCCCAGCGAGCTGCCCACGATCGCCACCGGCGGCTCGCAGACCGCCTCGATCAGCTCGGCCGTGTCGCGGGCGAATGCCTCGATCGGCCACGGCTGCGGCAGGTCGCACGTGGTGTCACCGATGCCGCGCCCATCGAAGGTTGTCGACCGGTAGCGGTCGTCGAAGAACGGTGTCTGGAACAGGCGCCAGTCGCGCCCGCGCGACCCGCCGCCGGCCACCCACACCAGGTCGGGACCCTGCCCCGACTGCTCGTAGGCGATGGTCGCCTCGGATCCCTCGAGAAGTGGCATGCGCCAACTCTGTCACGTCTGGGTAGGCTGCACGCGGCAACCCGAAGGAGCGCACCCATGGGATTCGATCAGTACCACGAACCACCCGACGAGCTGCCGGCCGAGACACGAACGTTCGCCCGCCTGTGCGCCTCGCTGACCGAGGAGGCGGAGGCGATCGGCTGGTACGAGCAGCGTTTGGCGGTCGAAGCCGACGCCGAGGCGGCTGCGATCATGCGCGACGCGCAGGGCGAGGAGTTCAAGCACTTCTCGATGGACCTCGAGTTCCTGCTCCGCCGCACCCCGCTCGGGCGCGAGATCGCACAGGGCATCCTGTTCCAGGGCGGCGACATCGTCGCGCACGGCGAGGCGGCCGAGGAGTCGGCCGTCGAGGGCGCGGCCGATCGCGGTGAGCCGCTGGCCGGCTCGGAGTCGCTCGGCATCGGCAGCGTGAGGGCGGTGGCATCGTGAGCCATCTGCTGCGCGAGCACGCGCCGATCACGGCGGCCGGATGGGATCGGATCGACCAGGAGGCGCGCGAGCGGCTGACCCCCGCGCTGGCGGCGCGCAAGCTGATCGACTTCGCGGGGCCGCACGGCTGGCAGCACTCGGCCACGAACCTGGGGCGCACCCAGCGGGTCGCCAAGCCGCCGGCCGAGGGACTGACCGCCGTGCAGCGCCAGGTGCTGCCCCTGGCCGAGCTGCGCGCGCCGTTTGCGGTGTCACGCGTCGAGCTCGCAGACGCCGACCGCGGCGCCGAGGACATCGACCTCGCCGCGCTGGACGCGGCGGCGCGGGCGCTGGCGGTCGGCGAGAACACGACGGTCTTCCACGGCTGGAAGGGGGCGGCGATCACCGGGATCGCGCAGGCGTCGACCCACAGGGCGATCGCGCTGGGCGAGGACTGCGAGCGGTATCCGCTGCATGTGGCGAAGGCGGTCGAGGCGCTGCTGTCGGCCGGCATCGACGGCCCGTACGGGATCGCGCTAGGCCCGGTCGCCTACACGCGCGTGCTCGAGACCAGCGAGCACGGCGGCTACCCGCTGCTGGAGCACCTGCGCGAGATCGCGGGCGGACCGCTGGTGTGGGCGCCCGGCGTCGAGGGGGCGGTGGTCGTCAGCCTGCGCGGCGGCGACTTCCTGTTCGACTCGGGCGAGGACTTCTCGATCGGCTACCTGGCACACGACGCGGACGTCGTCCAGCTCTACCTGGAAGAGAGCTTCAGCTTCCGGGTGGTGACGCCGGAGGCCGCGGTGCCGCTCAGTCCCTAGATGATCCTGCCGCTGCGGTCGGGCTCAGCACCTGCGCGAGCACGCGGGTCGACACCAACAGGGCGG
>DATIOK010000097.1:0-19424 GCA_035473255.1 Gaiellales bacterium | reverse complement strand
GCTGCCCTGCAGCTGCTGGTAGACGACGTAGCCGACCACCGCGCTTGCCAGCAAGAGCAGCGCCACCAGCAGCCAGGGGACGGCGCTGCGCTTGGCCTGCGGGGGCGGCGGCGCGGCGGGCGGCTGGGCGCCCATCACGCTCGTTGCCTGCGTTGCTTCGTAGGCGCCGATCACCGCCGTGGCCTGCGCTGTGTCCTGGGAGACGGCCAGGCCCCGGCGCGTGCGCTCGAGCTCGTCGGCCATCTCCCTGGCCGAGTGGAAGCGCAGGGCCGGATCCTTGGCCAGCGCCCGCATCACCACCTGCTCGAGGCCATGAGTGATCAGCCGGTTCTTGGTGCTGGGCGGCTGCGGTGCCTCGTTCACCTGCTTCATGGCGATCTCGACCGCCGACGAACCCGTGAACGGCACCTCGCCGGTCAGCATCTCGTACAGCACCACGCCCATCGAGTAGATGTCCGACTGCGGCCCGACGCTGTGGCCGCGTGCCTGTTCGGGGGACAGGTACTGCGCGGTGCCCACGATCGAGCCGACCTCCGTCATCTCCACTTCGTTGGTGGCGCGGGCGATGCCGAAGTCGGTCACCTTCAGCAGGCCGTCGGGCGTCAGCATCATGTTGTGGGGCTTGATGTCGCGATGGATCACGCCGCGGCGGTGCGCGAACTCGAGCGCCTGCAGGGCCTGCACGGCGTAGCCGACGGCCTCCGCCTCGGGCAACGGCGCGCGCTCGGTGACCTCCTCTTTGAGCGTCGGGCCCTCGATGTACTCCATGGCGATGTAGTAGGTGCCCTCGGCCTCGCCGCGGTCGTAGATGGAGACGATGTTGGGATGGCTGAGGCCGGCCGCGGCCGTCGCCTCGCGGCGGAACCGCTCCACGAAGCCGGGGTCGCGCGTGTAGCGGTCGGCCAGGATCTTGATCGCCACCCGGCGATGCAGTGACTCGTCCTGCGCCAGGTAAACGTCCGCCATGCCGCCGGCCCCGATCCGGCGCTCCAGCCGGTAGCGGCCATCGAATAGCTCGCCGATGATGTTGTCTACGCCCAACTAGCCTGGCCCTGCCTTGTAGGTCGGCCCTACTTTGCCACGCCTTGGCCCAAGTACGCGGTGATCACCTTGGCCGCGATCGGCGCGGCGATGGTACCGCCGAACTCCGGGGTGCGCTCGATCGCGACCGCGATGGCGATCTTGGGGTTGTCCGCGGGGGCGAATGCGATGAACCATGCGGTGTTGAGTCCTGACACTCCGGTCTCGGCGGTGCCGGTCTTGCCTGCAACCGACAGGTTTCCAACATTCGCGGCCTGACCGGTGCCCTCCTCTACGACCCGCCGCATCATGTCGCGCAGCTCGTTGGCTGTCTGCGGCGACATCACGCGCACGAGCTGCTCCGGACGCGTGGTGTAGACGTTGCCGCCGCCGGGCGCGACCACCCGGTCGACCAGGCTCGGCCGCATGCGCACGCCGTGGTTGGCGACCGTCGCCACCACCTCGGCCATCTGGATCGGCGTCACCCCCAGCCGCTCCTGCCCGATCGCCACCCTGCCCACGTCGATCGGCGCCCGCTGCGACAGCAGGCGGCCGTGGCTGTAGAGCCCGCTCGGCTCCATCTCGTCGGACGGGTAGTCGAGCGGCGGATCGCGGAAGAACCCGTAGTCCCGCATGGTTGCGTACAGGCGTTGCTGCCCGACGGCCTGTCCCACCTGTGCGAACACCGTGTTGTAGGAGAACGTGAGCGCGTCGGACAAGGACACCACCCCGGCGCTCTCGCCGCCGGCGTTGCAGAGCGGCACCGTCTGCACGGTGATGCAGGTGCCGTGCCCGTTGATCAGGGTGTTGGGCGTGAACTTTCCGCTCTCCAGCGCCGCGGTGGCCGTCACCACCTTGAACGTGGAGCCCGGTGCGTACAGGCCCTGCGTACCGCGGTTGAGCAGCGGAGCGCCGCTGCTTGGCTTGTTCAGCTTGGCGAAGTTGCGGGCAACCGTGTTCGGGTTGTAGCCGGGCGTCGAGGCCATCGCCAGCACCCGGCCGGTGCTCGGCTCGATCGCAACGACGGCGCCCGAGTGGCCCCGCAGGCCCTGCATCGCCGCCCGCTGGGCCGGCACCGACAGGCTGGTGACCACGTTGTTGCCCGTCACCGTCTCGCCCTGCAGCTTGTCGCCGATCCGGCCCAGGATGGTCGAGAGGTCGGCGTTGGAGGCGGTCAGGTAGTCGTTCTGGGATAGCTCCAGCCCGGAGCGCCCGGAGCCGACCGTGTTGTACCCGATCGGGTGGCCGAACAACGGCCCCAGCGGATAGCGGCGCAGAAACACGTTCAGGCCGTCCTTTGTGTGCTCGGTGTTGGTGGCCAGCACCGTGTGGCCGTTGGCGGCCAGGATCAGCCCGCGCTTGATCTGCAGCTGCCGGTAGACGAGGCGGGCGTTGTCCTGCCGGGCTGCCAGGCCCGACGCCGCCCAGATCTGCCAGTAGGCGGTGAACGAGATCAGCACCAGGCAGGTGCCCGCGCACAGCTTGAACAGCATGCCGATGCGCGGATTCATCTCCGCACCCGCGCGGTCCGCGACGACACCATCAAGAGCAGCGCCAGCAGCATGAAGTTCGAGACCACGGAGCTGCCGCCGTAGCTGACGAACGGCAGAGTGATGCCGGTCAGCGGGATCAGGCGGGTGATGCCGCCGACGATCAGGAAGGCCTGCAGCACAACCGTGAACGTGAGCCCTGCGGCCAGGAGCTTCGAGAAGCTGTCATCGGCGACGCTCGCGATCTTGAAACCGCGATAGGCGAACAGCAGGTAGATCAGCAGCATCCCGGCGGCTCCGGCCAGCCCGGTCTCGTTGGCCCAGACCGCGTAGATGCCGTCGGTCTGGGCGGCCGGGATCACGGAGCTGCCGTTGCTGAACACCTGGAAGCTGCGGCCCAGGCCGGAGCCGAAGATGCCGCCGTCGGCGATCGACTCGATCGACTGGATGATCTGGTAGCCGTTGGTGTGCGGGGTCTTCCAGGGGTCGAGCCAGACCTGGAAGCGCTCCTGCACGTGCGGGGTGAGGCGGTAGACGAGGAACGATCCGCCCACGAACAGCGCCAGCCCCGCAACCGTGTACAACTGGCGGCCGGTCGCGACGTAGACCATCGCGAGGAAGATGCCGTACAGGAGCAGCGCCGTGCCCATGTCGTTCATCACCGCCACCACGCCCAGGGCGACGCCCGTCATCGCCAGCAACGGCCCCAGGTGCCGGGCCGCCGGCAGGCCCACCCCCAGGATCCGACGGTGCGCCATCGTCAGCAGCTCTCGCTTCTCGCGCAGGTAGCCGGCCAGGAAGATCACCAGCAGCAGCTTTGCGAATTCGCCCGGCTGCACCTGGATGCCGCCCACCCGCAGCCACAGCTTGGCGCCGTTGATGGTCGTGCCCACCAGCATCGTGATCACCAGCATCGCCACCGCAGCCACGCCCAGCGTGTACTTGTACGACTCGAGCTTGCGCTGGTCTCCGACCAGCAGGATCAGGGCCAGGAACCCGCCCAGGCCGACGACGATCCAGATCGACTGATCCCGGGCCAGCAGCGGGTTCAGTCGATAGATCTCGGTCAGGCCCATGGCCGTCAGGAGCGCCGACAGCGGCAACAGCCAGGGATCTGCGTCCGGCAGCCCCGCGCGCAGCCCCAGGTGCGCCACGAAGTAGAGCGCCAGGAAGAACGCGGCGTAGATCAGCGAGGTGCTGGTGATCTCCTGCTGGCGCGCCGTGTAGACGCTGAGGAAGCCGACGCCCGTGAGGACGGCGACCGCGAGCAGGTTCCAGAGCTCGCGGAAGCGCGCGGACCTCATGGGCCAGAGCTGCCGGCGCTCTCGGCCACCGAGCGGGCGCTCGCGGCGGAGCGGATCGTGTGGTCAAACAGCTTCTTGCGGGTGGCCTGGTTGAGCGCCGCGTAGGCGATGTGCGTGTCCGACACCTCGTGGTAGAGCTTGACGCCGCCGAACAGGTCGATGGGAAGGCCCTGGTAGACGGCGACGTGGCCGCTCGACTCGTCGGCACCGACGAAGTGCGCCCAGCGCAGGAAGTAGATGCTGCCCGCGCCCAGGATCGCGATCACGCCCAGCGTCGTCATCACCCGCAGCACGGTGCGCTTGCGGCTCCGGCCCCCCTCGTCGACCGGCTCCAGATCGGGATCCTGGGTCAACACCGTTCGCGGCTGCGCGGCCTCCTGCGCCTGGCTGGGACCGATCCGGAACAGCACGGTAGTGACGTTGTCCTCGCCTCCCTGTGCCAGCGCCGCCCGCACCAGGTCGCGGGCGATCTGTTCACAGCTCTTGTTCGCCGCCAGCAGCTTCGCGAGCTCCTCCTCCGCCACCATGTCGGTGAGGCCGTCGCTGCAGAGCAGCACCACGTCGCCGTCCTGCGCCTCCAGCCAGAAGGTGTCGACCTGCACGGTGGCCTCGGCGCCGAGCACCCGCGTGACCACGTTTCGCTGCGGATGGCTGCTCGCCTCCCAGTCGGAGATCTGGCCGGTCGCAACCAGCTCGGCCACCACCGAGTGGTCCTCCGTGAGGCGTCGCAGGGTGCCCTCTCGCAGCAGGTATGCGCGGCTGTCGCCGACGTTGGCCAGCGCCACGCGGCCGTCGCTCTCGACCAGCGCCGCCGTGACGGTGGTGCCCATGCCGGAGGCGGCCGGGTCGCTGGCGGCGCGCTCGTGGATGCGGGTGTTGGCGACCACGATGGCATCGCGAAGGGCGCCGTCGCCGCGGCTGTGGATCAGGTCGATCTCGGCGAACGCCTGGGCGCACATGGCGGAGGCCACCTCTCCGGCGGCGGCGCCGCCCATGCCGTCGGCGATCATGAACAGGTCGCCCCGGATCAGGTAGGAGTCCTCGTTGTTGCGCCGCACGTGGCCGGTCTGGGTGAGGCCGGCCTCGTCCACGACGCCCAGCGCGGTCATGTCGGCGCCTCGTAGGTGAGCTGCGTTTGCCCGATCGTGACCACGTCGCCGGAACGCAGCGGCCGTGCGCCTCCCAGCCGCTGGCCGTTCACGAACGTCCCGTTCGTCGACTTGAGATCCTCGACGATGTCTGACTGGTCTCCGCGCAAGAACCGGGCATGGCGACCGGAAGCGTATCCGTCCGCGGGGATCGAGATGGCGTTATGCTGGTCACGTCCCGCCACCAGCTCGGCCCGGATCTCCAGCCGGGTGCCCGGCGCAAGCTCGGGGCTTGCGGTCACCACCAGCACGCCGCTCGCCCGTACCGGTGCCGCGTCGGGCCGCACCGGGGTCAGGACCATGCTCTCCTGGCCGACCGAGATGTCACGCGATGCGACCCGCACCACGCGCCAGATGAAGAGGTAGAGCAGCACCACGAACGCGACCTGAAGGACGAGCAGTAGTTGCTCAACCAAGGCGCCGCTCGAACGTGATCCGGGTCGTGCCGACCGAGATCACGTCGCCGTTCATCAGCGCCGTCTCCTGGATGCGCTGGCCGTTCACCTCGGTGCCGTTGGTCGAGCCCAGGTCGACCAGCGAGTACCCGTCGCCGATCCGCCGCACCTCGGCATGGCGGCGGGACACGTTGGCATCGTCGACGCGGACGTCGCAGTCGCTCGAGCGGCCGATGGTGACCACCCGCGAGCCGATCGTGACCGTGCCCTCGGCCCACTCCAAGGTGGCGGTCTCCTGACGCGGCTGCGGCTCGGCCGCGGCCGGGGGCTGCTGCTCGCCGTCATCGTCGCCGGGGGCGTAGATCATGGTGGCGCCCGCGGCCAGCGGCGGACTCGCGATCGCGGCCGGCGGCAGGTCGGGGAGGGGCGGTGCCGCCGGCGCCGCGGCCGGCGGCTGCGGGTCGCGGACAGGCGGCTCCGGCGTTGCCGGCTCGGGTGCGCGAGTAGCCTCGGCCGCGCTGGCCGGGCTCTGCGTGGAGACGGCGATCCCGAAGGTGCCGACGGTGAGGTCGTCGTCGGTCTCCAGCAGCACCAGCGGCCGCGCCGCCAGCGAGTAGCCCTCGCGGCGGGCGTGCTCGACCAGGTACTCGACCAGCTCGTTCCGCATCTGCGTCTCGTAGGCCGCGAACTGCTCGCGATCGGCGGGGTTCAGGAAGACGGTGTACTCGTCCGGCACGTAGACGCGGTGGATCGAGATGGTCTTGTGGTCGTCCATCTCCTTGGCCAGCTTGCGCGCCAGCTCGACCGGCTGCACGGTCGAGCGGAACGTGCGCGAGAACACGCCCTCGAAGAGGCCGCTGATCTTCTGTTCGATGTTGCGAAGGAGGCTCAGCCGTGCATTCCGGTTGCGGAGTACGTGGGCGACGGCCGTTACCGGCCCAGCCGGAAGCGGGGCGCAGCAACCGCCGAGGCGGCAGGCAGTATAGCCACGAGTGCCGCCGCCCCTACCGCAGGTGCGAGTGCCCCTGGATGGCTTGCCAGAGCCGCCGGCAGTCCGGCGGCGACCAGCGCGAACCCGATTCCCCACAGCGCCAGCGCCTGCACGCGCCGCCCTCCGGCCTGCGCCCAGGCGACCGGCAGAAGCACGCTGAAACCGATCACCGCGAGCCACACCAGCACGGTCGCCGGTGAGCGCTCGAGCGCGGTCAGGTAGACCAGCGGCGAGTTCGCACTGGGCAGCCCCTGCGTCGCCCGTGCCGCGATCAGGGGCGCGGTCACGATCGCCACCAGGCCGCCGGCCGCCGCCTCTGCAGCCCGGCGCCTGGGAGTGGGGGCGGTGGCTGCCACCAGCACCACGGCCGGGCCGATGCCGAGCACGGTCAACGGGATGGCGGTCAACAGCACCAGCATGCGCGCGCCCCACTTGCGGCCGGCCCGGATCCAGATCGCTGCCAGGGGCGCGTAGATCAGCGCAGCCGCCTGCGAGTAGTTCCAGAACGCGGGCAGGCAGAGGGCGGCGGCCACGCTCGTGGCCACCACCGGCCAGCGCCAGTACAGGGCAGCCACCACCGCCGCCAGGGGCAGCGTCCAGGCCTGCGGGTAGACCGGGAAGGCGGTCAACATGTACACCAGCGACAGCGACAGCATGGCGGTGGCGGCCGGCCGCTGCAGGCGCTCGAACCGAGGTAGCTCGCGCGGCTCGCGCTTGTGCGCGGCGCTGACCACGTCGTCGTCGTCGACCTCGGTTCGCATCGCCGCCAGCAGGCCGTCTCGCAGCTCGATCGCCGAGGGACGCCTGCGCGGGTCGCGGTGTAGCGCCTGCTGGACGATGCGCGATAGCGCCCGCGGCAGGTCCGGCCGCTCCTGAACCAGTGGCGTGGTGCCCGCGGCCAGCCGCTCGAGCAGGTCGCTCAGCGACTTCGTGCGGAAGGGGTTGGCGCCGGTCAGCGCTTCGTACAGCGTCAGCGCCGCCGCCCATACGTCGGTGGCGCCGGTGGCCTGGTCGCCGGCCGCCTGTTCGGGTGCCATGTAGGAGAGCGTGCCCAGCACACGCTCGTCCAGCGTCTGGTCGCGGGCGTCCTCGTCGCGTGCGATGCCGAAGTCGGTCAGCACGATCGCGCCGTCGTCGCCGATCAGGATGTTCGACGGCTTCACGTCGCGGTGCACGACGCCGCGCTCGTGCGCGTGAGCGAGCGCGTCCGCCACGGCGGCGATCGCGCGCACGGCCTCCTCGTCGGAGAGCTGCGACCGGTCGAGCCGCTTGCCGACCACGAGCCGCGAGATCAGGTAGGCGTGCTCCTCGTCCTGCTCGACGCCCAGGCAGGTGTGGATGTTGGGATGGTCGAGCTTGGTGGCCGTGCGCGCCTCACGGGCGGCGCGCGAGGCGAACCCTTCGGAGCGGCTGAACACCTTGACCGCCACCTCGCCGGCGCCGGTCAGGTCGCGACCCGAGTAGACGGTGCCGAATCCGCCGCGTCCCAGCAGGCCGGTCAGCACGTAGCGCTCGGCGACCGTGCGGCCGGTCAGCTCGAGCGAGGGTGCTACAGATGCAGGCTGGGCCACGACCAGTGATTTGCCTTGCAGGGCCGGACTCCTGCCGGGATTTGCATCCGCGAGCGGTGATAGGGTCCGTTCGTGCCGCCAGACGACTTCTTCGATGGCGAGTGGGAGGAGCCGAGCCGCACCCAGGAAACCGCTCCCACGCGTCCCGCAGGCGAAGAAGGTCGGTCGCCAGACCGGCCTGCACGGCCCCCGCGCGAACGCAGCCGCGGCCGGTCGCCGGGCAAGCGCCCATCCCTCCCGCGGCCGGCCGGCATGCCGTCGCTGGAGGGCCTCGAGTGGGGCCGGCTGGGCATGCTGGCGGCGGGCATCGTGGTGGTGGTGCTGGTGCTGGTGCTGCTCACCCGGGCGTGCAGCGGCAGCAGCGCGACCTCGAAGAACCAGGCCTACTTCAACGAGGTGAAGACGGTGCTGGGCAAGTCCGACGCCGCCGGCGCCCAGCTGCACGACCTGCTCAACTCGCGCCAGCCGGTCAAGCTGAAGCAGGTGCGCGCACGGCTGACCACAATGCGTGCGCAGGCCCAGTCCGCGGTGACCGCGGCCACCAACCTCAAGCCCACCAAGCAGGTGGCATCGCTGCAACCGTGGCTGCTGCAGACGCTGTCCTATCGCGTGAACGGGCTCGACTGCATGATCGGCGCGATGCCGCAGGCCTACCACGCGAAGCCGGCGCGGGCCGGCGGCAAGCTGCTGGTGCCCTGCACGCAGCGGATGCTCGCCTCCGACATCATCTACACCGACTCCTACTCGACTCCGGCGACGGCCGCTCTGCACCAGGACGGGATCGACGTGCAGGTGCCGACGTCGGTGTTCCTCGACGAGTCCGACGCGGAGGTGCTGACCCCGGCCGGCATGGCCGCGGTGCTGAAGCGCTGGAAGCCCAGCGCGGCTCACGGCCTGCACGGGCTGAGCCTGAACACCGTGGTGGCGAAGCAGGGCGACGGTTCGCTTGTGACGTTACAGGCGGGGACGGTGAATGCGGTGAAGGTGCACGGGATGTCGTTCCTGGTCACCGCCACCAACGGCGGCGACTTCACCGAGACCAACGTGGTGGTCAAGCTCACGATCGGAACCGGCGCCAACAAGGTCACGAAAACCGCCACCATCCCCGAGATCAAGAAGGGCCAGCCGAAGACGGTCACGATCGGCGGCTTCGAGTCGACCACGCTGCAGTTCGACAAGGCGGTGCCGCTGACGGTGCTGGTGACGCCGGTGCCGGGTGAGCGCACCGCCAGCAACAACTCGCAGACGTATCAAGTCATCTTCAGCCTGTGAGCACCGCCGACACCGCCCTGCTGGTCGCCGCCGTCGCCTGCGCGCTGGCCGTGCTACTGGGGCTGGCCACGATCTACCTGATCGTGCAGCTGCGCCGGATGCGGCGCGGCCAGCGGCTGCTGCTGGGCGCCGACCAGCAGGACCTGGTCGAGTATGCGGTGGGCCTGCTGGCGCGGGTCGAGCACGTGGAGTCCCGCGCCGACCACGTCGAGCTGGGCCTGCAGCAGATGACCGGGCGGCTGGACGGCGTCTTGCAGCGCTGGGCGCTGCTGCGCTACGACGCGCTCGAGGGCACCGGCGGGCGCCAGTCGGTGTCGCTGGCGCTGCTCGATGCGGCCGCCAACGGAATGATCCTGACGGCGATCCAGGATCGCGAGTACGCGCGCATCTACATCAAGCAGGTGATCGCGGGCGAGAGCGACCTGGACCTGTCGCCGGAGGAGACCCGCGCCTTGGAGCAGGCCACCGCGCTGTGATCTGACTTCGTGTCAGCCGCCGACGGCGTCGTCGTCGCCGCGGCGGATCTGCAGCAGCGCGTGCTCGGCACCCTCCCGCTCCACCTGCAGCGTGGAGTGGGTGACCCCGAAGTGCCGCTCAAGCATCTCAGCCATCCGACGCCGCACCAGGGACGGCTCGGCACTCGCGGACACCGTGACGTGCGCGGCGACCGCGGCGAAGCCGGACGTGACCGTCCACACGTGCAGGTCGTGCACCTCGATGACGCCGTCCACCCCCGCCATCGCCTGCCCCATCCGCTCCACGTCGATGCCGGCCGGCGCCGCCTCCAGCAGCACGTCCAGCGACTCGCGCACGATCGAGACGGCGGCCAGCAGGATCATCACCGCGATCGCGATGCTGACCAGGGGGTCGGCGATCTGCCAGCCGAAGAAGATGATGCAGAGCGCCGACATGATCACGCCGAACGAGGACAGCGCATCGGCCAGCACGTGGCGCAACGCCGCCCGCACGTTCAGGCCCCCGCCCGACCGCATCAGCACCCCGCCGGACGCCAGGTTGAACACAAGACCGGCGGTCGCCACCAGCAGCGTGATCCCGCCCTTCACGGTGGGCGGGTCCGACATCCTCTGCAGGGCCGCATACAGCGTGGCGGCTGCGATCAGCACCAGTACCAGCCCGTTGGCCAGTGCGGCCAGGATCTCGGCCCGCTGCCAGCCGAAGGTGTGCCGGCCGCGGGCCGGACGGCTCGCCATCCACCCGGCCAGCAGCGCCAGCAGCAGCGCGGCCGCGTCGGTCAGCATGTGGCCCGCGTCGGCCAAGAGCGCCAGGCTGCCGCCTGCCAAACCGCCCAGCGCCTCGGCTGCGAACACGGCCAGCGTCAGCCCCAGGGCGATCGTCAGCCCGCGACGACCGCGGTCGCGATCGGGCCGACGGTGGTGGTGCCCGTGGTGGTGGGCGTGCGCCATGCCGTCTCTCAGGCTAGTGGGTATCGGTCGAGACCGAAACCGGCGGCAACGGCGTTTGGTTCGACCAGGCGCGCTGCGGGTCGATCGCGAACAGCCACGGCCACCAGTCGCACCAGGCAGCCGCCGGCGAGGTGGCGTTGCCGGCGCCGTTGGCGGGATGGACCGGGGTGGCGGTGATTCGATCGTTCACGGCGGCGGTTGTTGCAGTATCAACAGGCGGCCGGACGGCAGAGCCCGCCACCAAGCCGGTTTCGGCCCTTGGCGACGGCTCCAGCAGCAGGTGTCACGTTTGCAGTAGAGCCGTTACCCGGAACTGGGGATTGCATCTCTTCGCCGTCATCGCCTAGGTTCCCTGCAGATGCCTCACCGTACTCGGGTCACCGCCGTCCCGGCCGACGCGTCCGACGCCTCGCTGGACCTCGTGGCGACCCTCGCCGAGCTCAGCTCCAAACGCGAGCGTGCCGAACTGCTCGAAGCGGGATGTGCCGCCTTCGGGCGCCTGCTCGCGCTGGACGCCGTCGCCGCGGTCAAGCTGACCGAGACCGGCCTCGCCTGTGAGGGCCGCTGGGCCCGTTCCGGCGCCCGGCCGGCCCGGGTCGGCGATGCCCGCATGGCCGCCGCCGTCGAGCTCTGCGACGGCCATGGCAGCGGGGTCACGCAGGGCGCGTTCGGCCGGTTGCAGCTGGTCGCGGTGCCGATCGTTTCCGAGGGCGCGGTCAGCCACGTGATCGCCGCCACCGCGCATCCCGGCCGCGAGCTGTCTGAGGCCGACCAGGCCTGCGCCGCCGCCCTGGCCGCGCATCTGGCCTCCTGCCTGGAGATGGTGGCCGCGGTGTCGGCCGCGCGCGAGTACATGCTGCTGGAGCAGGCGATGGCACCCGGGAAGGCCGCTCGCGGCGACCGCGCGCTCGAGCAGATGCAGCTTGTGCGATCGCTGGCCGGTGCCTTCATCGGGGTACGGTCGCTGCCCGAGGTGGGGCGGATCGTGGTCGGGCAGCTGCACACGCTGATCGACTACCACTCCTGCCGGTTCTACGTCCTCTCACAGGACGAAGACCTGTTGCTTCCGGCCGCGTTGATGGGCGTGGGCGAGGTCTACGCCGGCGAGGACGTCGAGGATCTGGTCGTCGCGGTCGGCGAGGGCATCACCGGCCGCGTGTTCGAGACGAGGAAGCCCTTGCGGATCGACGACGCGTCGGCCGTGCCCTTCAGCGTCGAGATCCCCGGCACCGAACCGATCGACGAGTCGATGCTGGCGGCGCCGATGGTGTCCGAGCGAGGATCCGTGGGCGTGATCGTGCTCAGCAAGGAGGGCCTGGCCCGGTTCGACGACGACGACCTGCGCCTGCTCGAGGTGATCGCCGCACACGCCGCCATCGCCTGCGAGAACGTGCGCCTGATCGCCGAGCAGCAGGAGGCGGCCGACATCTCGGAGGCGCTGCTCGAGCTGGGCGCGGCACTGTCCCTGCAGGAGAACGTCGAGGGCATCGCGTCGATGCTGGCGATCGCGATCGACCGGCTGGTCGAGTGCGCCGGCATCTCGATCTGGAAGCGCGACGGAGACATGCTGGTGCCCGCGACCACGGTCGGCTACACGCCCCGCGAGGCGCACCGCCTGATGCGCACCAGGCTGCGCGTCACCGATCAGCCGCTGGCGGCGGCGCTCTCGGGTCGCGGCATCTCGTCGCTCGATCTCGACCAGACCCCGGCCCTGACCGGATGCCTGGACGCCGCGCCGGCCGGCACCACGTATGCGGTGATCGCGATCGGCGAGCGGTCGCGCAACCGCGGCGCCGTGATCGTGCAGAGGGGGCCGCGTCGCGGGCCGATCTCTCCGCGCGACCAGCGGATGCTGCTCGGCATCGCCGACCAGGCGCTGCTGGCGATCACCAACCGCGCCCTCTACGACGAGCTCGACACCTCGTTCCTGGCCACCATGCAGGCCCTCGGCAACGCGCTGGACGCGAAGGACGCCTACACCAACGACCACGCCCAGGCCCTGGTTGGTCTGTGCACGGCGGTCGCCGACCGGCTCGGCGTCTCCGGCTCAGAGCTGCGCGACATCAGCGTGGCCGCGGCCCTGCACGACATCGGCAAGATCGGGATCCCGGCCGAGATCCTCAACAAGCCGGGCCCGCTGACGGCGTCTGAGTGGGCGGTGATGAAGACGCATCCGCAGCTGGGCGCGCAGATCCTCGAGCCCGTGCGGGCACTGGCCGGCGCGGCCGAGCTGGTGATCAGCTGCCACGAGCACTGGGACGGCAGCGGCTACCCCAACGGCCTGGCCGGCCCCGAGATCCCGCTGGGGGCGCGAGTGATCCTGGCCTGCGACGCGTACGACGCGATCACCACCGACCGCGTGTACCGCGGCGCGCGGCCGTCGCAGGAGGCGATGCAGGAGCTGCGCCGCTGCTCGGGCAGGGACTTCGACCCGCAGGTCGTGGACGTGCTGGCCGCCGTGATCGCTGCGACCACCTAGCGCACACCTCATCCGCGCGATCGGCTATCGTGCTCGCGTGGTCGGCAACGGCGCCGGCCGCGAGGGGCGATGACGCCTTCAGGTGACTCCGTCCGGAGCCACCTGGGGGCGTTTTTTTGTGCCCGAAACCCGAGCGAAGGGAGCACGATGGAGACGATCGACACCACCACGGCCGGGGTCGCCGAGGCGCGCCAGCGGGTGCTGCGCGAGGTGGGCGAGGCGGAGATCAAGTTCGTGCGGCTGTGGTTCACCGATCTGGTCGGGCGGCTCAAGAGCTTCGCGATCACGCGTGACGAGCTGGCATCCGCACTCGACCACGGGATGGGCTTCGACGGGTCGTCGGTGACCGGCTTCAACGCGATCGAGGAGTCCGACATGATCGCCATGCCGGATCCCGCCACCTTCCGGATGATGCCTCCGGAGTCGGGCGAGCACGCCTCGGCGCGGATGTTCTGCGACATCCGCACCCCCGACGGTGAGCCATACGAGGCCGACTCCCGGCAGGTGCTGCGAAGCGCGCTCGACCGCATGGCCGGGCTCGGCTTCGACAGCTTCAAGATCGGTCCCGAGCTCGAGTTCTTCCTGTTTCGGATGGACGAGCAGGGTCGGCCGCACACGCTGGACGCGGGCGGCTACTTCGAGGACACGACCATGGATGCGGCGGTCAACCTGCGCAAGGAGATCGTGCTGGCGCTCGAGGAGATGGGCATCCCGGTCGAGTACCTGCACCACGAGGTCGGCCCCAGCCAGCATGAGATCGACATCCGCTACGCGGACGCGCTGCAGATGGCCGACCACTGCATGACCTACCGCTCGCTGGTGAAGGAGGTCGCGCAGCGGCACGGGCTGCACGCCACGTTCATGCCCAAGCCGCTGTTCGGCGAGAACGGCTCCGGCATGCACACGCACCAGTCGCTGTTCATCGGCGACTCGAACGCCTTCTTCGACGCCGACGACCCCTGGTACCTGTCCGACGTGGCCAAGAGCTTCATCGCCGGCCAGCTGCGGCACGCCCGGGAGATCTCGCTGCTGTTCGCGCAGTGGGTGAACAGCTACAAGCGGCTGGTACCCGGCTACGAGGCACCGGTGTACGTGGCCTGGTCGCGGCGCAACCGCTCCGCGCTGATCAGGGTGCCGCTGTACCACCCCGGCAAGGAGAAGGCGACCCGCGCCGAGATCCGCTGCCCCGATCCCGCCTGCAACCCGTACCTGGCGTTCGCCGGCCTGCTGCACGCCGGGCTGGAGGGGATCGAACGCGGTTACGAGCTGCCCGATCCGATGGAGACCAACCTCTACGAGCTGACGGCCCCCGAGCGCCGTTCGCTGGGAATCGAGTCGCTGCCCGAGAGCCTGGGTGAGGCGATCGCGGCCGCAGAGGAGTCCGAGGTTGTCGAGAAGGCGCTCGGCCCCGAGCTCCGCGACCGGCTGCTGGCGCTGAAGCGGCGCGAGTGGGACGAGTACCGGGTGCAGCTGTCGGCCTGGGAGCTCGACCGCTACCTGCCGATGCTCTAGGCGATGGTTCCGCAGGGCCGGGTCAGGCGTCCGCTTCCGGGGCGCCCGGCCCGGCCGCCGGCCGGAACCCGTGGCCGTCCCAGACCCGTGGCTGCACCTGCACGCCGGCGGCGTCGAGCGTGATCACGTTGTAGGCGTTGGGCTGCCCGCGGCGGCGGCGCGAGAACGCGGTTCCGGCCTGCACCGACAGCGGCCCGTCATCGCCGCCGACCACGTCCGCGTACCCCACGTGCAGGTGGCCGGCCAGCAGCAGCTCCACGCCCGCCTCGCGGATGGCCCGAAGCGCCGCCTCGCGGCCGTGCACCACGATCGCCCGGGGCAGCGACGGCGGCGGCAGGAACGGGTGGTGGGTGACCAGCACCCGCCGGGCCGTGGCCGGCGCGCCGGCGAAGCTGGTTCGGATCAGCTCCACCTGGGCCGGTGAGATGCTGCCCTCCTTCCAGCGCGCCGGCCGCGTCGTGTTCAGCCCCAGCACGGCCAGGTCGTCGTCCACGAGGAAGGGGTTCAGCTCGTCGGTCACCATCGACCGGTAGCGGCCCATCGGTGACAGCGCCCGCCGGGTGACGTCGTAGAGCGGGATGTCGTGGTTGCCGGGCACGACCAGCAGCGGGCCCAGCCGGTCGAGGTAGGCCCGGGCGGCGGCGAACTGGCGGCGCCGGGCGCGCTGCGTGAGGTCGCCGCTGACCACGGTCAGGCGCGGACGCAGCGCCGCGATGTCATCCAGCAGCTGCGCCGCGATCGTCCAGTCCTCGGTGCCGAAGTGCAGGTCAGACAGGTGCGCGAGCGTGATCGCGGGCGGCTGGGGCGAGCTCATCGGTCGATCTGGTCGACCAGGCACTCCGAGGGGAGCTTGTCGTCGCGGAAGCGCAGCAGCTTCGCGCCGTGGCGGATGCGCCCGCCGCTGGTGTGCTCGATCTGCACCTCACAGACCAGCTCCGGCCGCAGGCTGTGCCAGGCGGTCTCGCGCTCGCCGGTCCAGCGGTTGGGCCCGGGCTCGCCGTGCTCGCCGGTCTCGAGCGGCCTGACCACGTCGAGCAGCTCTCGCGCGCGCTTGGCTGTGAAGCCGGACGTGTGCCCGACGTGGCGCAGCTCGCCGTCCTTGTCGTAGAGGGCCAGGATCAGCGAGGCGACGGCGCCGCCGGCCTTGCGTTCGCGCCAGCCGATCGCGACGGCGTCGATCGTGCGCTGCCGGCGCACCTTCACCATGCCCACGCGCTCACCCGGGCGGTAGGGAGCGTCGTCCACCTTGGCGACGACGCCCTCGCGCTCCTGCAGCCAGCGCGCCGCGCGCTTCAGGTCGGTGGTCTGGTCGATCAGGATCACCGGGTCGGCCACCACCTTCTCGAGCAGCGCCCGCCTGGCGGCCAGCTCCTGGTCGAGGGTGACGGTGTCCTCGTGCGCAAGCAGGTCGAACGCGACGAAGCGCGCCGGCGTCTGCTCGGCCAGCATCTGCACGCGCGAGGCGGCCGGGTGGATGCGGTTCTGGAGCGCCTCGAAGTCCTCGGCCTCGCCATCGGGGATGATCAGCTCGCCGTCCAGTACGTAGCGGCCGGGCGGGAAGTGCAGCTCCGGGAAGTAGCGGTCCATCGGCCGGCCGTTCCGCGACTGCAGCATGTGCGAGTCGCCGTCGACGAAGACGATCGTCCGGAATCCGTCCAGCTTCGGCTCGTAGCACCAGCCCTCGCCGTCGGGCAGCTCGTCCTGGGGCTTCGCGAGCTGGGGTTTGATCGGTGGCTTCAGCGGAAGTGTCATGACGGCACTCTCGCATATGAGGGAACCCGCGCATCTACACTCACCTATGGCCGCCACCGACCGTACGGCTCGCCACCTCGAGCTGCTCACCGACACGATCGCCGCGGTCAACTCCTCGCTCGACCTCGACGTGGTGTTCGAGCGAATTGCGGCCAAGGTCACCTCCGCGCTCGAGGCCGACGCCTGCTTCGTCTACCTGTACGACGAGACCGACGACGTGCTGGAGCTGCGCGCGACCCACGACGGGCGCTTCGGCGATCCCAGCCACCGCCCGCGCATGCACCTGGGCGAGGGGATCACCGGGACGTCGGCGGCCGAGGGCCGTCCGGTGATGATCGCCGAGGCGGCGCACCTCGACGCGCGCTTCGTCGGCTTCCCCAACCTGCCCGAGGACGAGTACGAGTCGATCCTGGCCGTGCCGGTGCACGCGCGCGACCGGCTGGAGGGGGCGCTGAACGTGCGCACACGGCTGCCGCGTGCCTTCGGCGAGGACGAGGTGGCGCTGCTGACCGCGATCGCAGGGCAGGTCGGGCAGGCCATCGAGAACGCGAAGCTGTACGAGCAGACGCGGGCGCGGGTGTCGGAGCTGGAGTCGCTGGCCGTGCAGGAGATCCACCACCGGGTCAAGAACAACCTGCAGACGGTGGCCTCGCTGCTGCGCCTGCAGGCGCGCGCGATCGACGATCCGGCGGCCGAGCGGGCGCTCGAGGAGAGCGTGCACCGGATCCTGTCGATCGCGGCCGTGCACGACCTGCTGACCACCTCGCACCACGACGACGTCGACTGCGCCGGGCTGATCGGGCGGCTGGAGGCGATGCTGGGGCAGGGCCTGGGCGGGCGCGAGGTGGTCAGCCGTCTGCAGCCGGTGGTGCTACCCGGGCAGCGGGCGACGGCCGTGGCGCTGGTGTTCTGCGAGCTGTTCCAGAACGCGCTCGAGCACGGCTGCGGCCGTATCTCGGTGGAGCTGGTGCGCGACGGCGGCAGCATCGTGATGAGCGTCGGCGACGAGGGCCTGGGGCCGCCGCCCGGCCCGCGCCAGGGGCTGGGCCTGACGATCGCGGCGGCGCTGGTACGCGAGGAGCTGCGCGGGCGCATCGACCTGCGGGGGAAGGCGGTGGTGCGATTTCCGGCCGTGTCCTGATCGCGGAGGACGAGACCATCATCCGGCTGGACGTGCGGGCGATGTTGGAGCGGGCCGGGTTCGAGGTGGTGGC
The DNA here is from genome assembly GCA_035473255.1 of Gaiellales bacterium. Lineage (GTDB taxonomy): Bacteria > Actinomycetota > Thermoleophilia > Gaiellales > JAICJC01 > JAICYJ01. Next base: position 1,852 of record DATIOK010000097.1, on the reverse strand, counting down.
GGAGGCCCGCGACGGGCGCGAGGCGGTCGCGCTGGCCGCGGAGCACCAGCCCGACCTGGCGGTGATGGACGTCAAGATGCCCGAGCTGGACGGCATCGAGGCCGCCCGCCAGATGCTCGAGCAGCGGCAGATCCCGATCGTGATGCTGACCGCGTTCTCGGAGGCGGCGCTGGTCGGCCGCGCCGTCGACGCCGGCGTGTTCGGCTACCTGGTGAAGCCGTTCCGCGAGAGCGACCTGCTGCCGGCGATCGAGGCGGCGCGGGCCCGGCACGCCGAGTTGCAGGCGCTGCGCGACGAGGCGGGGTCGCTGCGCGACGCGCTGGAGGCGCGCAAGCTGATCGAGCGCGCGAAGGGCCTGCTGATGGAGAAGGACGGGCTCAGCGAGGGGGAAGCGTTCGCGCGCCTGCGCAGCGCCAGCCAGCAGACGGGCAGGCCCCTGCGCGAGGTCGCACAGGCGGTGTGTGCGGCGTTTGGCGCCGGACATTAGCCACCGCGCGCTACGGCAGGCTGCCTCGCAATGCTCCCTGGATCGACCTCACCGGCCACAGCACGGCGAGGCACGCGCTGCAATCTTCACTGCTTCGGGCAGGCCCCGCAATACGTGGTTTGGCCGATGCGGGGTGAGGAAAACTCCCCCACCTTCGCGGCAGGATCCGGAGGCGGTCAGGCCGGGTGGGCCGATACCAGCGTCAGCGCCGGCCGCGCCACCAGCGCCAGCAGCGCCGCCACCGTGAACGCCTCCATCGGGCCGGAGCAGCCCGAGTCGAGGTCGTCGCTCCAGGCCCGGCCGCTCTCCGACGCGAACACCAGCACCGGCCCCTTCCGCGAGAAGCGGTCGATCATCAGCGGCCGCACACGCGCCTCGTCCAGGTAGGTGACGTCGACCACCACCAGGCACGGCTGCAGCTCGGCGGCGGCCGCCTCGAAGGCGTCGCCGGGGAAGGCAACCGCCGCCACGTCCATGCGCAGGCTCAGCGGTCCCTCCAGCGCGCGCATCATCATCGGCGTCAGCCCCACCAACAGCGCCAGGCGGGGTCGCGTTGATCGCACACGTCGGCGTGAGGCGCCTCGGGCCATGATCGATTCTGCATCCCGTTTTGCGGATGGTCAACGGTCACCCCACTCGCCGCTCCCACTCGCGGTACAGGTGGGCCAGCTCCACCTGGAGCTGCTGATGGCGGTGACCATCCTCGGCCACCGCCGTGTGGTCCTGGTAGGCGTCGGGCTGGGAGAGCCGCGCCGAGACAGCTCCCAGCTCCTCCTCGAGCCGCTCGATCTGCGACTCCAGCTCCCGCGCCTCCCGCAGCGAGCGGCCGCTGCGGGCCGGCTTCGGCGCGGCCGCCTTGGCCGGGGCCGGCCGCGGCTGCTTCGGCTTGGGCGGTGCCTGCCGTGGCGGATCCTTGGCGACGACCGGCTCGTGGTCGCGCGCGTACTCGCCGAACGCGCCGTCCCGCAGCCGCAGGCGCCCGTCCTCGATCGCAATGGTGCGCGTCGCCAGCGCCTCGATCAGGGCGCGGTCGTGGGACACGAACAGGATCGTGCCGGGGAAGCTGTCGAGGGCGTCCTCGAGCGCCTCGCGGCTCTCGATGTCGAGGTGGTTGGTGGGCTCGTCGAGGACGAGGACGTTGGCGCCGGAGGCGACGAGGATCGCCAGCGAGAGCCGGCGCTGCTCGCCGCCGGAGATGTCACTCAGCTGCTTCTCGGCATCGCGGCCGGAGAAGAGGAAGCCGCCGAGCAGGGCGCGCGCCTTCTGCCCGCTCAGAGCGGTCTCGCGCTGGGTGGCGTCGAGCACCGTGCCCGTGCCCGCCGCCGTATCGGCGTGCTGGGAGAGGTAGCCGAGCTTGACGTTGTG
>DATIOK010000096.1:0-6171 GCA_035473255.1 Gaiellales bacterium | reverse complement strand
ATCAAGGTGTTCCGCCAGACGATGCTGATGGCCGCCGGCGGGACGGCGCTCACGATCGCGATCGGCTACCCGGTGGCCTACTGGATGTCGCGCTACCTGACCCGCTACAAGACGCTGGCGCTGCTGCTCGTGATCGTCCCGTTCTGGACGTCGTTCCTGATCCGCACCTACGCGCTCAAGATCATCCTCGACCCGCAGGGCTACCTGGCCCACTTCGTGGAGTGGACGGGCATCAGCAACCAGTTCAACGTGCTCTACACCGGCAAGGCGGTGGCGATCGGCCTCGCCTACAACTACCTGCCGCTGCTGATCCTGCCGGTCTACGCCTCGCTGGAGCGGATGGACTGGAAGCTGGTGGAGGCCGCCACCGACCTGGGCGCGAGCCCGTTCAAGGCCTTTCGCCAGATCACTCTGCCGCTGACGCTGCCGGGGCTGATCACGGGCGCGCTGCTCGTGTTCATCCCGATGTGCGGCGAGTACGTGATCCCCCAGCTGCTGGGCGGCGGGCAGTTCGCGTTCGTGGGCACCGTCATCGGCAGCAACTTCCTGGGCGCCCAGAACTGGCCGTTCGGATCGGCGATGGCGATCGCGTTCATGGTGCTGCTGTCGATCTTCGTGGTCATCTACATCGCCTTCGCGACCCGCGAGGAGCAGTTCGGTGCCTAGCGCCGCCGGCACGTCCCGCCGCTCCCGGCACCGGTTCGGAAAGCGCATGTTCACCGGCTGGGCGGTGCTGGTCTACCTCGTCCTGTACCTGCCGATCGTGGTGGTCGTGATCTTCGCCTTCAACCAGCCCACAACCGTTCCCCACGGCGCCAGCCCCTGCAGCGTCGACCCCTCCAGGATGGGCAACGTGACCGTCTGGAACGGCGGCACCACCTGCTGGTTCCACACCGCGCTCAACGATCCCACCTACGTGCCCGCCGTCAAGACCAGCTTCTGGATCGCCTTTCGCGCATCGCTGATCGCGACCGTGCTGGGCACCGCGGCGGCGCTCGCGCTGGCGCGGATGAAGAAGCGCTGGCGGGTGCCCTTCGACGTGCTCGTGTACCTGACCCTGGTCGTGCCGGAGATCGTGATCGCGGTGGCATCGCTGATCTTCTTCGTGCAGGCGCACAACAACCTCAGCATCTTCCCGACGCTGGGAGAGAACACGATCCTTCTCGGGCAGATCGTGTTCAGCGCCTCGCTGGTGATGCTGATCGTGCGCGCCCGCTTCGTGGGCATGGGCAGCTCGCTGGAGGAGGCCAGCTTCGACCTCGGCGGCGGCCCGATCGCGACCTTCCGCCAGGTGACGCTACCGAGGCTGCTACCGGCCGTGATCGCCGGCGCGCTGCTCTCGTTCACGTTCTCGTTCGACGACTACGTGCTGCCGGCGTTCACCAACGGCACAGTCAACACCTGGCCGATCGTGGTCTACTCAGCCGTCCGCTTCGGGGTGACGCCGGCCGTGAACGCCCTCGCCACCATGATGCTGGTGGTGACGGTGACGCTGATCCTGATCACCGGCCTGGTGCTGCGGCGCTCGGGCGCCAGCGACCTCACCGGCGCCCCGCCGCCGACGTTGCCGTAACCACCCCGTGGCTATACTCGCCCGTCGTGCGACTCTTCGGCGAGCATGAGCAGATCGTGGTCTGCACCGACCGCGACAGCGGGCTTCGCGCGATCATCGCAGTCCACGACACCACGCTCGGCCCGGGCCTGGGCGGGATCCGGATGTGGACGTACCCAAGCGACGAGGCGGCGCTCACCGACGTGCTGCGGCTGTCGGAGGGGATGACCTACAAGAACGCGCTGGCCGGCCTCGATCTGGGTGGCGGCAAGACGGTGGTGGTGGGCGACCCCCGTACCGACAAGACCCCCGAGCAGTTCCAGGCGCTGGGCGGATTCATCGACCGGCTGGGCGGCGCCTACCTGGCGGCCGAGGACGTCGGCACCACCACGCAGGACGCCGAGCAGGTGCGCACGCGCACGCGCTACATCACGGGCCTGCCGGTCGAGCAGGGCGGCTCCGGCGACCCGTCCCCGATGACCGCCTGGGGTGTGTTCTGCGGGATCCGCGCGGCGCTGGCGGAGGCCGGGCTGGGAACCGCCTACGACGGCATCCACGTCGCCGTGCAGGGGGCGGGACACGTCGGTGCCGCCCTCGTCCGCCATCTGCTCGATGCGGGCGCCACCGTCACCGTCGCCGACATCCACTCAGACCGGCTGGAGCCGCTGCAGGAGCTGGGCGCGGTGGTGGTGCCGGCCGAGCAGATCCATCAGGTCGAGTGCGACGTCTACTCGCCCTGCGCGCTGGGCGCCGTGATCCGGCCCGAGACGATCGGCCGGCTGCGGTGCCGGGTGATCGCGGGAGCCGCCAACAACCAGCTGTCCGACGCCGCGATGGGCGACGAGCTGAAGCAGCGCGGCGTGGTCTACGCGCCCGACTTCGCGATCAACGCCGGCGGGGTGATCAACATCGGCGAGGAGCTGGGCGGCCGGGTGTACGACGCGGAGCGGGCGCGGCAGAGCGTCGAGCGGATCGAGCACACGCTGGCAGACGTGTTCGAGCGGTCGCGCCGCGACGGCGTGGCGCCCCACCGGGCCGCCGAGCAGATGGCCCGGGACCGCATCAGCGCGGCCAGGGTCGCGACCGCCACCCGGTGATCTATCCGGTGGCGCCGACGCCGAACGCCTGCATCGTCAGCACCACGCGGTCTGAGCGCAGCACGGCGTTGGGGTGCAGCCGGTGGGCGGGCAGGTCGCGCGGGTCGTCCCCGCGGCGGCCCTCGTCGACCGACACGGTCTGCTCGTAGAGATCGAGCCGCACCTCGTACTCGTACCAGGAGATGTCCCAGGCCACGCAGATCGAGACCACGCGCGGCAGCTCGCAGCCGTCGACCGCCACGTTCACGAGCGGGTCGCCGAGGCTGCGCGAGATCGAGACCACCCTCTCGACGTGGGGCGAGCGGTTGAACGCCTCCAGCGCCATCCGCCGCACCTGCCGGGCGTCGCCTTCGGTGCGCCGCGCCTCGGCCAGCTCGCCGTAGCGGCGGCGCTCGTGCTCCAGCTCCTGCTCGAGCTGCCCGACGCGGCTCTCCAGCCGCTCCACCATTGCGGTCTGCTCGTCCAGCCGTGCGCCGACCTGGTGGTGCTTGGCGATCTCGGCACGGTGCGCGGCCTCCGCCTGGGAGGCGCGCTCATCGCTGCGGCGCTTCTCGTCGGCCATGCCGCGCAGCTCGCGGTCGCGACGGCGCATCTCGTTGGAGAGATCCTTCATCTCGCGCTTGACCGTCCGCAGCTCGCCGGCCTGCTGCTCGGCCTTGGCAAGCGCGCTGCGCACCTGGTCGAGGTCGAACTCGACCGACTGCAGCTGGCCGCGCAGCCGGTCGATCAGGCCCTCGCGCTCGCGTAGGGCGTGGTCGCGCGGGGGGTTCGCGTGCACGGCCACGATCGGACGCCCATCTGCGCGCCAGCCCCGGCGGTCGGCCTGCTCGTAGCAGAGCGGGCACACCTTCAGGAACCGCTTCGACGCCGGGTCCTGATACAGGCGCGCGGGCTCGCCAACCAGAAGGTGGCGCCTGCAGAGAGCGCAGCTTGCGGTGTTCTCGGCGATGCTGGTCAAATCCGTCCTCCGCCCGAGCGGACCTGGGAGCATACCGCGGTCGGGGAGGTCGCGGCGGACCGACCGCGAAGATGGCATGTCGGACGGCCGGCGGGCGTGTTCAGCAGCCGGCGGGCGTGGTCGCAGCCGCGCCGTCGGCGGCGCCGGCCGCCACGGCGGAGGGATCGGTGTCGATGTTCAACTGCACGATGCCCGCCTGCTGGACCACCACCTCGGTCATGCCGTTTGCCGCGGGGCGCACGCAGGCGCCGACCGGGGTCGGCTGCCGGTAGGGGCTGTAGCGCACCCGCACTAGGTAGCTGCCGGGGCCCGACACCGACAGCACCATGCGCTGCTGGCCGAGGTAGGTGAGCGTCGCCCACCGGCCGGGCGGCGCCGTCACGATCGGCGTCGGGTGCGGCAGGGCGTAGAAGGTCCAGTGCGGCGAGCGGCCGACGATCCGCAGGCCGGACACGCCGGTCCGCAGCAGCTGCGCCTCGCGCTCGGAGCTGTAGTCGAGCGGCGCATCGGGCAACATCACGTAGCGGACGCCCAGCGAGCGCATCCAGGCCCGGAACATGGCCGGCGTCATCTCGTCGTTGTAGAGCGAGCCGTTCTGCGGGAAGTCCTCCTGCCGGAACCATCCGCGCGCCAGCGGCACCCGCCACTTGGCCACGTAGTAGGCCTCCCAGTGGCCCCAGGTGGAGACCGCGTCGACCCGGTAGCCGGCGATCTGGGCGCGGTGCTCCTCGACGAACTGCCTGGCCGGGCGCCAGTAGCTGGCCGCAGCCGCAGGGTTCTCGTAGGCCGAGTAGGCATCACGCATCTTCGGCGCCACCTGCAGCGCCACGGCGACTGCGATCAGCGGGAACACCAGCAGCCGCGACCGGCGCGGGTTCAGGTTCGCCGTCAACCACAGCATCGGCGCCCCTGCGATCGCGAACAGGCGGCTGGGATTCGAGCCGATCGGGCCCTTCAGCAGGAAGGCGAACAGGTTCAGCGCCAGGTAGGCGACGAACATGGCCCGCATCGAGCGGGTGGGCGCGGCGGTGCCGGCGATCCAGAGACCGACCAGCGAGAACACGAGCACGATCAGCGCGTCCCAGAGGTCATACGGGTACCAGCCCTGGCTGGGGAAGGCCCGCTGCAGCAGCACGCCCATGGCGAACACGGCCAGCACGATGCCGAAGGCGGCGCGGTTCGAGCGAAGCGCACCCAGCGGCTGCGCCCTGCCCAGCAGCACCCCGGCCAGCACCGCGCACAGCAGCGAGAACGACAGCGGGCTGAAGGCGAGCGTGACCAGCACGGCGAGGCTGAACCAGATCCGCCGGCGGCGCTGCAGCAGCGCCAGGGCGAGCAGCGACGAGGCCACTCCGGCCAGGAACGGGTAGGTGCCGCCGACCATCATGATGAACGGCGCGGTGATGGCGAAGGTGATGCTGGGCCCGCGCGCGGCCGACGCCCACTCCCGGCTGCAGACCAGCGCGAAGCAGCCGCCCATCAGGGCCGACGCCGGGAGCAGCACGCCCAGCTGCCCGACCTGCGCGGCAACCGCGTAGTAGAGCATGCTGTAGTTGACGAACTCGTAGCGACCGGCGTACCAGTAGTTGTTGTAGATGTCGAAGCCGCCGTGGCTGAACAGCCAGGTCTGGAACAGGTGCGACGGCGCGTCGATGCCGGGGCTCGTGAACACCCACAGCAGCAGCGTCACCGAGGCGGACAGGGCGGCGCAGGCAAGCGGCAGCACGTAGTGGCGCGGGAGGGCGGGCACGTCCACGTCCGAACCATACCCGCCGACGTCCCGGAGGCATGTGGCCATCGAACCGACGACCTTCTGGTTCAAACCAGACTCAGAACGAGAACGAGCGGATACGACGCATACACGCGACGACCACGGAGGGCTCGCGTGCCGGGCTCAACCTCTGATCATCTGGTCGATGCAGACGGTCGCGGCGAGGATTAGGGCGTCCTCCTGCCCGCGTGCGATCTCGATTCCGTAGGTGTCGCGTACGCGGAACCAGCGCCTCGAAACCTCGGCCACCGACTCGCCATCACGCTCGATCTTGTACTCGTGATCGACGGGTCAATCCCAACTCCAGGCGGCGGCGAAGCCATCGCGGGATCAAGGCTGGACAAGCGCGGCTGGTTAGGCGGTGAGGCGGCTGGTGCCGGCTGCCATGTCTGAGGAGATCTGTTGGAAGATTGATGTCAGCTGGGAGGGGTTTGGGTCGAGGAAGTATTCGTTGGGGCTGGCCATTTGTTGCATGGCTTGGGCGGGGGTGATGGAGGGTGACTCGTTGCTGCCGTTCCAGGCCTGGCAGGCCTCGTTGCCTTGTCCGTCGTTGTAGAGGATGGTGAAGATCATCCAGCCGGCGGCTTTGTAGGCGTTGGCGTCGGCGACCGCGTGGCCGCAGGGGTTCTTGCAGTGGGGGTCGTTGGACGTGGGCCAGGTGCCGTTCTTGTTTTGTGCTGGGCAGTTCTGGCCGGTGTTGGCGGCGCCGTCTGACAGGATCACCATCACCTTGGAGACGCCCGAGCGGCCGTCGGCGTTCATCTCGGCGTAGGCCGACTCCATCGCGTTTGAG
>DATIOK010000095.1:0-3411 GCA_035473255.1 Gaiellales bacterium | reverse complement strand
CGCTCGGCCGCCGCCTGCGCGCTTGCCACCTGGTCGGCCAGCGGCGGTAGGCCCACCGCGGCGCGGCGCTCGTCGACGCCCTCGGCGTCCTCGATCGCCCACGGCGCCAGGCGGCCCGACTCGTCCCAGTCGAACATGCTTCCATAGACCTGCGGGCGCCCCTCGTAGAAGCGGATGCCGTCGAGCAGCGTGGCCGGATGCCAGGCCGGGATCTCGCCCTGCGCGGCCGCCTGCTCGAGCAGCGGCAGGCAGCGGCGCTGCAGCGCGGGATCGCCGATCGCGTGGTGCAGCACCAGCCACGCCGCATCGGCGCCGTCCTCGCCGACCATCGCCGCCCCCGGCCAGCCGTGCGCGTCCACCATCTCGCCGAGGCGGTCGCCGTTTCGGCGGTGCACGATCGCCATCAGCGGGTTGTACCCGTCGAACAGGCTGCCGTCCTCGACCAGCCGCTCCCGCATGACGCCGTCATCGGCGGCCATGGAGATCAGCTCCTCTCGCAGAAACAGCTCAATCACGTCTGTAGGCTATCGGCCGTGAAGGTCTTCATCATCAGCGACATGGAGGGCGTCGCCGGCGTCACCAAGTGGCCCGAGACCGAAGGTGGCGAGGCGCTCCACGCCGATCGGTCGCGCCTCTACACTGAGGAGATCAACGCGGCCGTGCGCGGCGCGTTCACCGGCGGGGCAACAGAGGTTGTGGTGATGGACTGCCACGGCGCCGGCAAGGGCTGGACGTTCAACTCGCTGATCCCCGACCTTCTCGATCGCCGCTGCGACTTCGTCGTGCAGCACGAGTGGAGCGAGTACACCGAGTTCCTGGAGCAGGGCTGCGATGCGGCCCTGTTCGTGGGCATGCACGCCAAGGCCGGCACGCCGGACGGCGTCATGAATCACACCGTGTCGGGCACCGGCTGGCGCAACCTGTCATTCAACGGCACGGTGGTCGGGGAGACCGGCATCAACGCGGCCTTGTGCGGCACCTGGGGCTGCCCGGTGCTGATGGTGACGGGCGACAGCGCCACCTGCCGCGAGGCGCAGGAGCTGCTGGGCGGCGGCCTTACGACGGTCGCGGTGAAGCAGGGCCTGGGCCGCTTCAGCGCCCGCCACATCTCGCCGCTGCGGGCCCGCGAGCTGATCGAGGACGCAGCCGCGAAGGCGCTGTCCAACCTCGGCGCGGTGCCGCCCTACGACCCCGGCAAGCCTTGCGAGATCACCGTCGAGCTCGCCACCAGCGAGGAGGTCGAGCGCTACCGCCACCACGCCGTGGTCAAGATCGTCGACGGGCGCACCCTGGTGTCACGCGCCGACGACTGGTGGACGGCCTGGCGGCAGTTCTACTTCACGTTCTTCCGGGACATCGACTAGACCGCGACGCCGAACCGCTCCCGCAGGCAGTCGCGCCACTCCTGCTCGCCGGCCAGCTCCCGCTCGCTGACCTGATCGCCGCGCCGCGCCGTGAGCACGAGCTCGCGCAGGCGCAGGCGACCATCCGGCAGCGCCACCGTGCAGACTCGTGTCCGCACGAACCCGGACTCCGGTGACGTCTGCAGGAAGTCGGACATCTCCTGGAACTCCTCCAGCCGTCGCGGGCTGGTGGTGAATACGACGTTCAGCCCGCTTTGGTGCCGCATCACACCATCGGCCACCTGCTCCAGCGGCACCGGCTCCAGCGAGCCCTCACCGAAGCCGACGTCGACCAGGTAGGGCCGGTCGAGGTCGACCCGCAGCAGCAGGTGGGCCAGCTCCCAGCCGGCGCCGCGCTCGCCCTCCACCCGCGAGCCGAGCAACGTCACGCGGTAGCCCAGCTGCTCCAGCAGCCACGCGAACAGGCCGTTCAGCTCGAAGCACCAGCCGCCCCGCCGCCGCTCCACGATCTTCGCGTAGTTGGCGCGGCGGTCGAGCACCAGCCGGCGCCCGAGCGCGATGTCCAGGTTCTCGAACGGAACCGTCAGCATGTGCGCGCGCTGCAGCCCGGCCAGCACCGCGTGCGTGGGCTCGGCCGCACCCGCGTAGCCGATCCGGTCGAGGTATGCCCCGACCTTCACCCGTGCGTGGTGCGACCGGTGTTGTTGAGCTGTGCCTTGGCCGGGAACACCATGCCCGGGTCGCGGTCGAAGCTGAGCAGCGCGATCAGGCGCGTCGGCCCCTCGACCACAGGCGAGACCCGGTGCAGCGACCGCGTGCCGCGGAACAGAGCCAGCGTGCCCGGCTCGAGCGGCGCCACGCGCACGTCGTCGGCGACGCCCCGGAACACCTCGCGGATGCGGTCAGTGGCCGGATCCTGCTCGCTGCGGATCATGGGCGCGTACTCGAACTCGCCCCCGACCGCCGGCCTCTGCAGCAGCAGCGAGACCACGAACTCGTTGTCGTCAAAATGCCAGCCCTGCTCCCCGCCCGGCGGCATGGCCGAGATCATCAGAGCGATCAGCGGGTCGGCGCAGCGATACACCCGGTAGGAGAGCAGCTCCGACAGGAATCCCGTCATGCCCTCCCACTCGTACAACGCCCGGATCGGGGAGGCCTCATCGATCAGGTCGTAGGCGATCGTGCGCATGGAGTGGCGATGGGCCGTGCGGACGGGATCGTCCAGCGGTAGCGACGAGTCGATCTCGGACTCGTTCATGGCCACGATCGCCCGATCCTTACGAAAGGCGCCCTCCACCCGCGGCTCGAGCTCCGCCACCGACCGCGCCACCGCGTCGGGCCCCAGGAAGCCGGGCAGCAGGCAGAGGCCGGTGCGCTCCAGCTGCGAGCGGCAGTCGGCGACCAGCGCCCGCGCCCGCTCGCCGTCGAGTTCGTCGATCGGATAGCGCTCGAGGTCGAGGGGCAGGGTGGTCGACACGCCGCCATGCTACCTGCCCGGGACGCGTACCTCGATCATGTGAAACGCGGTCCTGGAGCGGCCCAGCGCCTTCAGCGAGACGTCGCAGCCGTGGGCGAGCCGCCCCCGCAGCAGCGAGCCGTCGATCGTCGTCGTGAAGTGCTTCCAGCGGCCGGTGTCGGCCGTGTGGACGACGTGCCGGTCCGAGGCCGACCTGCCCCACGACACCCGGAAGCTGCCGTGGCCGCCGTTCAGATACCAGACCACGAGGTGTGTCCGGCGATGGCTCCCAGAGGAGCACCGCCGGTATCGGCAGTACGCGAAGATCGCTTGAGGCGCTGCGGCTACGCGACGGACGGCTCGGGCGCCGGCTCCAGCACCACCTCGGGCGCGTGCACCTGGGCCAGACGGGCCGCGACGTAGATGCCGACCATGTCCAGGAAGCAGTAACCGCCGGCGATGCCGCTGGGCGGGTTGCCGAGCGAGACCAGGCCCATCGGGGAATGGTGCGCCCAGGCCCAGGTGCCGACGTTGGTGCCGACGATCTCGAGATACGCGGTGACCACGAACGCCGCGGCGTACACCAGCGGC
>DATIOK010000094.1:0-2452 GCA_035473255.1 Gaiellales bacterium | reverse complement strand
ACTCAGAGGGACGGCTGTCGGCCCCGCCCTACGACCCCTGGGAAGGACGATGACCCAGCCGCCCCGTTCGTACCACACAGCTCCGATCTCCCGGCAAGATCGAAGTGAGCGAAGGTTCTCGCTCCTGAATAAGATCCTCGGCGCGTTAACCGCATTGCTGGCACTCGTGACCGCTGCCCTCGGCCTCTGGACCGCCCAAGCGACGCAGAATGAAAAGGGTGCGGCTCTCCTGAAGTGACGTAGCCCCTGCTGTCTCGTCGGGCGCCTTGGTAGTGCCGTTCGCTCGACTGCGGACAATCATCTTCCTTCCGACACGCCTCGTATGTGCAGGTCAGCGGCTCTTCAGCGTGGAAGAATCTGCCAGTGCGTAACTGGCAGATTCTCTGTGCGGGAGGATGACGCGACCATGCCCAGCAACGACTCGGCCGGGGCGCCGGAGATGATCCGCGGGTCGGTGGTGGTACATCGGCGCCGCTGCGGCAAGCCGAACTGCCGCTGCGCGGATGGGGATCTGCACGAGGCGACCGCGCTGTCCTACTCTGAGCGCGGTCGGACCCGGTTCGTGATGCTGCCACCCGCCCAGGTGGCCGCGGTGGCCGCGGCGGTGGACCGCTATCGGGCGGCCGAAGCGGAACTGGTCGCGGCCGGTGAGGCAGGCCGCGCGGCGCTCATTGGGCGGCTGGCCGCCCGGCGGGGCCGGCGGTGACCGGGTCGGCGGCCGCCGGGGTGGACGAGCGCTTCGCCGCCAGCCGCGCGCTGTTCGAGACGACGCTGAGCTTCCTCGACGGCGCCCAGGCCGTCGCCCTGGAGCATGCCGAACTGGAGACCCACCTGCAGCAGGCCGGTCGCGAGCTGTTCCGCCAGCTGATGCAGGACCACCTGCAGCTGCGCGCGCAGCGCGAGCAACGCCTGCCGGCGGTGATCGACGCCGAGCAGGTGACCCGCGATGCCGTCGAGACCGGGCACACCCGCGCGCTGACCACGGTGTTCGGCGAGGTGAGGGTGGCCCGGCTGGCCTACCGCCGCCGCGGCCACGCCAACCTGTATCCCGCCGACGCCGCGCTGAACCTCCCGGCGGAGAAGCACTCGCACGGTCTGCGGCAACTGGCCGCCCTCGAAGCGGCGCGGGGCTCCTTCGACGACACCGCCGAGGCGATCGAGCGGGCCACCGGGGTCCGGCTGGGCAAACGCCAGGCCGAAGCACTCGCCGGCCGGGCCGCGGTCGACATCGACGACTTCTACGCCCAGCGCCAACCGCAACCGGGCGCCGGTCGGGAAGTGCTGGTCCTGTCCGCCGACGGCAAGGGCATCGTCATGCGCCCCGAGGCGCTGCGCCCGGCCACCGCCAAAGCCGCGGCCACCACGAAGCTGTCCACGCGGCTGTCCAAGGGCGAGAAACGCAACCGCAAACGCCTGGCCGAGGTCGGCGCCGTCTACGACGCCGACCCGGTCGTGCGCACCCCCGCCGACATCCTCGCCCGCAGCGCAGATCGGGGCGAGGACACCGACCCCGAGCAACCCGCCGAGGCCCCGGCCGCGAAGAACAAGTGGCTGACCGCCAGCGTCACCGACGACGCCGCCACCGTGGTCGGCCGCCTCTTCGACGAGGCCGACCGCCGCGACCCCACCCACGCGCGTACCTGGATCGCGCTGGTCGACGGCAACAACCACCAGATCGACCGGATCCAGGCCGAAGCCACTCAACGCGGTGTCAATGTAACGATCCTGTGCGACTTCATCCACGTTCTCGAGTACCTGTGGAAGGCGGCCTGGTCCTTCCACGAGGAGGGCAACCCCGCCGCCGAAGAGTGGGTGCACGACAAGGCGATCGCCGTCCTGCAGGGCAAGGCCACCCGAGTCGCTGCCGGCCTCCGCCGCGCCGCCACCCGTCAAGGGCTGGACCCTCCCAAGCGCGCCGGTGCCGACGCCTGCGCCACCTACCTGATCAACAAGGAGCGCTACCTGGACTATCCGACCGCGCTGCACAACGGCTGGCCGATCGCCACCGGCGTCATCGAAGGCGCCTGCCGCCACCTCGTCAAAGACCGCATGGACATCACCGGAGCCCGCTGGGGCCTACCCGGCGCCGAGGCCATCCTCAAACTCCGAGCCCTCCGCGGCAACGGCGACTTCGACACCTACTGGCCCTACCACCTCGCACAAGAACGCCGACGCGTCCACGAAACCCGCTACCTCAACGGAGTCATCCCATACGCCGCGTGATCACTCCAGGAGAGCCGCACCCCACCCATTTCGCGCTCTTCCAGAAGTAAAGGTGGGGCACCAGCAGTCGGGCGGGCCCACCGTGCACCGGATCGAGCGGCTCACCGTCGTACTCGTAGGCGATCCAGGCCTTGCCGCCGGTGAGGTCCGCCAGCGGGACGTTGGTGGTGTACCCGCCGTCGCTGAAGGCGAGCGCGTAGTCCGCCGCTGTCTCGACGCCGTCGAGCAG
>DATIOK010000093.1:0-8071 GCA_035473255.1 Gaiellales bacterium | reverse complement strand
CGGCTGGCCGGCGTCGCCGACGCGGTCGAGACGATCCGCGCCGACGTCGCCGATCAGGCGTTCACCGATATCGTCGCGAGCAGCCGGCCCGACGTGATCGTGCACTTCGCCGCCGAGTCGCACGTGACCCGCAGCGAGTCGACGCCGGACCGCTTCTTCCACACCAACGTCGAGGGCACCCGGCGCGTGCTCGAAGCCGCCGAGCAGGCGGGGACGGAACTGGTCGTGCACGTCTCGACCGACGAGGTGTACGGGCCCTGCATCGCCGAGCCGTTCCGCGAGCAGGACAAGCTGGAGGGAGAGGGCGCGGCGACCAGCGCCTACGCCCGCAGCAAGGCGCTGGCAGACGATCTGGCGCTCTCCCGGTCGCAGCGGCAGCCTGTGATCGTGGCTCGACCCACGAACTGCTTCGGCCAGTGGCAGCACCCGGAGAAGGCGATTCCCCGCTGGACGGTGCGCGCGCTGCGGGGCCGCTCGCTACCGGTGTGGGGCGGGGGCGGACAGGTCAGGGACTGGATGCATGTGGAGGATCTGTGCGCGGCGCTGGACGTGCTGATCGAGCGCGGGGAGCGCGGGCAGGCGTACAACATCTCGCCGGAAGGCCGGCAGCGCTCGAACCTCGACGTCGCGCGCCTGGTCGCTGCGGCGGCCGGGCGGGAGGACGATGCCGTTGTCCTGTCAGACTACGACCGGCCCGACCACGATGTTCGCTACGCGATCAACTCATCACGACTACGATCGCTGGGCTGGTCGTGCCGCCACGACTTCGAGGTCGCTCTCGAGAACACGGTCAACTGGTATCGGGACCATCAGCAGTGGTGGGCGGAGCTGGAGCCGGAGGCGGAGGCGATCTACCGTGACGAGTGATATCCCGGGCGTGGTGGTGTCACAGCGGCGCACCTGGCCGGACGAGCGCGGCGACTTCCTGGAGCTGTTCCGCTCCGATGAGTACCCGGAGGGGTTCGTCCAGTTCAACCATTCGTTCTCGCGGGCGAACGTGTTGCGCGGGCTCCACTACCACCAACACCAGGCCGACCTCTGGTACATCGTGCGAGGGCTGGCGCAGGTGGCATTGGCCGACCTTCGCGGCGACCGTGCCCATGTCGAGTTGTTCGAGCTTGCCGGCGGCTCGGCCACGACCGTCTACATACCGCCCGGTGTCGCGCACGGATACCTCGCGGTCGAGGACGTGGACCTGCTGTACGCGGTGACCCGGACATACGACCCGGATGACGAGCACGGCGTGGCGTGGAACGACCCCGAGCTTGGCATCGCGTGGCGCGTGCGCGATCCGGTGCTGAGCGAACGCGATCGCACGAACCCCCAGCTGCGATGGCCGGACATCCCGTCGTTCTCGTGACCGGGGGCGACGGCCAGGTCGGCCGCGCCCTGCGACCGCTGCTGCCGTCAGCCCGCTACGCGACGCGTGACGAGCTGGACGTGACCGACCGGGCCTGGACGCACGAGGCGATCGCCGGCGTGGACGTGGTCGTGCACCTCGCGGCGATGACCGACGTCGATCGGTGCGAGCGGGAGCCGCAGCTCGCGGAGGAGGTGAACGGCGCCGGCAGCCGGAACGTCGCCGCCGCAGCCCGTGCCGCCGGTGCCCGCGTGATCGGGGTGTCCAGCGACTACGTGTTCGACGGAACCGCGCCGGGCGAGTACAGCGAGGCCGACCAGCCGCGGCCGCTGAGCGTGTACGGCTGGACGAAGCTTGCCGGCGAGCTGGCCCTGCTGGAGGCGGGTGACAACACCGTGATCCGCACGTCGTGGGTGTACGGCGATGGCCGCAACTTCATCCGCACGATCCTGCGCGCGGCCGCGGCCGGCCGCGCGCTGGCGGTCGTCGACGACCAGGTGGGACGGCCGACCGCAGCCGACGACGTGGCCCGGGCGATCGTGCACCTGTTGTCGATCGACCCGCCGCGGCTGGTGCACGTCACCGGTGACGGCCCGCCCGCGTCCTGGGCGGGGGTGGCTGAGCAGTCGCTGGCGGCGGCCGGGCTGACGGTCCCGGTCGAGCACGTGAGCACGATCGAGTACGGTCGCCGCGTGGATTCCGCCCTGGCGGCGCGCCCGGCCAACTCGCTGCTGTCGCTCGATCGCGCCCGCGGCCTCGGGGTGCCGCTGTCCGACTGGCGCACGTCCGTGTCCGCCTACGCGCGGGGCGCGGCGTGAAGGGCGTCGTGCTGGCGGGCGGGCTGGGGACGCGTCTCGGCCCCATGACCCGCGTGGTCAACAAGCACCTGCTGGACGTGTTCGACGAGCCGATGGTCTACTTCCCACTGCGCAGCCTGGTCGCGGCCGGCGTGACCGACATCGTGCTCGTGACCGGCCAGGAGATCGACCAGTTCCGGCAGCTGCTCGGCGACGGGTCGGAGCTCGGCGCCAGCATCACCTACGCGGTGCAGGAGGGCGAGGGCGGGATCGCGGATGCGCTGGCGCAGGCCGGCCCGCAGCTGGAAGGCGACGACGCCATCGTGATCCTGGGCGACAACATCTTCCAGGACGACCTGACGCCCTACGTCACCGCCTTCCAGCAGCAGGGCGGCGGCGCCCGCATCCTGCTCAAGCGGGTGGCTCCTCACGACGCGCGCCGGTTCGGCGTCGCCACCGTGCGGGGTGAGCAGATCATCGAGATCGAGGAGAAGCCGGAGCGGCCGCAGAGCGATCTGGTCGTGACCGGCTGTTACATGTACGACGCGGAGGCGTTCTCGATCATCGCAGGCCTCGAGCCCTCGGCCCGCGGAGAGCTCGAGATCACCGACGTCAACAACACCTACATCCGCGCCGGCACCATGAGGTTCGACATCCTCAGGGGCTGGTGGACGGATGCCGGTACGTCTGCGAGCAAGCTGAAGGCGTCGATCCTGGTCGCGCTCGCGAAGGGCGTCACCTTCGACGCGTCGTAGCAGCGCGGGTCCGCGATCCGACCGCCCCGTCTGCGACCGTTCCGGCATGGGCGCTATCCGCGACGAGTGGCGGCTGATCACCTCCTACGGCGACCACCACCGGCGCCTGCTGGGACGGCTGGGGCTGGTGCTGGTGCTGACCGTCATCATCGACGTGATCGGCGCGGTCGCGATGTTCATGCTGGAGCGCCACTCGGCGGGCAGCCAGGTGCGCACGATCGGCCAGGCGCTGTTCTTCTCGACCGTGCAGCTGCTGACCGTCTCCTCGCAGATACCGAATCCGGTCACCCCGGCCGGCCGCGTGGTCGACGTGCTGCTCGAGGTGTGGGCGGTCGTGGTGGTGGCCGGCTCGGCCGGCGCGATCGCGAGCTTCTTCCAGAGCAACGATCGCTGACGACGTAGCTGGTTGAGTGTGCAAAGTAGTTGCTGAATCACCCAACTGGGTGGCTGGCCGGACGCCGGCCGGGCCGATAGCAACCTGGATTGTCCGACCTTTTAAACGGTGAGGAGGAAGCATGACGGACGTGCTCAAGACGCTGCACGAAGAGGCCGGCCAGACCATGGCCGAGTACGCGGTTGTGCTGGGCGTGATCACGATCGCAGTGGTCGTGACGCTGGGTCTGCTGTCGACCGCGATCAGCAGCACCCTGAGCAGCGTTATCTCCGCGATGTAGTCACTCGCTTTCGGCCCGATCTGCCGATCTGCCGATCGGCGCGGGCCGAAGCGATGACAACGCTCCCGGGATCACGGTCTAGAAACCGAGCGTCTCCGGAACCAGGATCACGCTGATCCGCGCTCCCGGCTCGTAGGAGATGATCAGCGTCTTTGCCAGCACTGTGCCCGGGTAGCCGGCCGCCTGCATACGATCCCACTCACGCGGCAGGCTGTAGTGCTGCAGCCGCTCCAGGCCCTCGGCCACGTCTCGCACCAGCTTCTGGTGGCCGACCACCAGGATCACGTGTCCGCCCGCGTAGGCGTACGCGCCCAGCTGGCTGCCCGACCCCGACCCGACCACGATCTGGCCGTCGTCGGTGATCGCCGCGGCGCTTCCGATCACGTAGTCCGGGGCTGCGCCCAGCTTTCGCATCTCGCGGCCCTGCGTCTCACGGTCGAGCTGCTTCAGCCGCGGCCGCACCGGGTCGTAGCGGCCGGAGTTCTCGAGCACGTCGGTGAGCCCGATCTGCTGCAGCGTCTCCGACAGGCCGGTGTGCACCTCCGCGCCCTCGGGCAGCGCGTCCAGCACCAGCTGCCGGGCCTGGTCGCCGTTCTCGGCGATCGTCACCTGGAAGCCGCGCTGCCGAAGCGCCTCGGCGGTGTGCTCCAGCCGCTCGGCGTCGGCCGGCTGGGCGAAGTCGGGGTTGGCCGTGCCGGGCTGGGGAAGGGTGAAGGTCACGTCTGCTCCTCGTGAGGTGGTCGTGGATAGAGCGTTAGCCTAGCACCAATCATTTGCCATGAATAAACGATCGACGCTCGACCTTGTACACTGGACGCATGAAGACCGATGCTCCAGCGCTGCCCTCGACCGCATCCAGCGTGCTGATCGCCCAGCTCGGCCGCGGCTTGCGCCCGCGCATCGAGCAGGCGATCGCGCCCACCGGGTTGCGGCCGCGTGAACTGCTGGCCCTGCAGCACCTGCGCGAGCGCGGGCCCTCGGCCCAGCAGACGCTGGCCGACCTGCTGCGCGTCGACCCCTCCAACCTGGTCGGGGTGCTGAACGACCTCGAAGACGCGGGCCTGATCGTGCGCACCCGCGACCGCGCCGATCGCCGCCGCGGCATCATCGAGCTGACCGACCAGGGCGGACGCGTGCTCCAGGAGCTCGACCGCGCCCTCCACGGCATCGACGACGCCGTGCTCTCGGTGCTGAGCGAGCGCGAGCGAGCGACCCTCAACGGATTGCTTGCGCGCGCCGTCGAGGCGGTCGCCGCACAGTGCACGGAGCAGCCCGAGCCGGGCTGCTAGCCGGCGTTGAGCGAGACACAGCCGCTGCGCGCGCTGATGCGCGACCGCACGGTGGGGCTGCTGGTCAGCGTCGAGCTCCTGATGTCGCTCGGCTTCGGCGCCACCGCCACCACGCTCGGTTGGCAAGGATACTCGCGTGCCCACGACCCGCTGGTGCTGGGCCTGATCGGCCTGGCCGAGTTCATCCCGGCGGTGGTGTTGGCGCTGCCCGCCGGCCACGCCGCCGACAGCCACGACCGCCGCCGTGTGACCGCGCTGGGGCTGGCCGTGGTGGCCGCCGCGGCGGTCGCGCTGGCGATCGATGCCGGCCGCGGTGACACCGCCGTCTGGCCGCTCTACGTGCTGGCGTTCGTGATCGGGATCGGCAATGCCTACTCCGCCCCGGCCGTGGGGCCGCTGCTGGCGGCCGGCGTCTCGCAGGCCATGCTGGCCCGGGCGGTGGCGGTGCTGATGTCGGTGATGCAGGCGGCGATGATCGCCGGCCCCGCCGTCGCCGGCCTGCTCCAGGTGGTGGGCCCGCCCGTGCCCTACGCCTTCGCCGCCGTCTGCGCGGTGCTGGCGATGGTGATGGTGATGCTGGTACCCAAGGCGATCGGCCGCGCGCACGTGGCCGAGCAGGAGGCCAGCCTGTCCGACGCCCTGGCCGGCGTGCGCTTCATCTTCGACACGCCGGCGCTGCTGGGTGCGATCTCGCTCGACCTGATGGCGGTGCTGTTCGGTGGCGCCACGGCGCTGCTGCCGGTGTTTTCCCAAACGATCCTGCACGTTGGCGCATTTGGCAACGGTCTCCTGCGTGCCGCGCCCGGCATCGGCGCGGTGGTGGTCGGATCGGTGCTCTCGGGCCGTCCGCTGAAGCGCCGCGTCGGCCGCACGCTGCTGGTGGTGGTGGCGCTGTACGGCGCCTTCACGATCGTGTTCGGATTCTCGACCAGCTTCGCGCTGTCGATGGTCGCGCTGGCCGCGCTGGCCGGTGCCGACATGGTCTCGATGTCGATCCGCGGCACGCTGGCGCCGCTTCTGACCGCGCCCGCCCTGCGGGGCCGGGTGGGGGCGGTGGAGCGGGTCTTCATCGGCGCCTCCAACGAGCTGGGCGCGTTCGAGTCGGGCGTCGCTGCAGCGCTGATCGGCGCGGTGCCGGCCGTGGTGTTGGGCGGCGCCGCCTCGATCGTGGTGGCCCTGGTCTGGGCCTGGAAGTTCCCGGCGCTTCGCCGCATCGACCGGTTCGAGGACATCGACACGCCGGCCGTGCCGCCGGCGGTCGGGTTGCAACCGACGGGGGAGGGGCGGCAGGTGGGTGCATAGCGTAGGCTCCACGGTGCGGTGCGACGGATGCCACCAAGGGGAGGTCAACGCTGATGACGCGCATCACCCGTGGGTTCCACGGTCGCCGGCGGCCCGACGTCGATCCGGCGCGGGTGCCGCCCGGGCAGTACGTGACGCAGGACTTTCCCGTGCTCTCGGCCGGGCCAACCCCGCACGGGTCGCTCGATAGCTGGAGCTTCACGATCCGTGGCCAGGTCGACCAGCCGCACACGTGGACGTGGGACGAGTTCCAGGCGCTGCCGCGCGAGACGGTGACGCGGGATATCCACTGCGTGACGAAATGGTCGAAGCTGGACACGGTCTGGACGGGCGTGTCGCTCGACACGCTGCTGGACGGCGTCGAGACCAGCGCCGAGTACGTGACCGCGTTCAGCGACGGCGGCTACACCACCAACCTGCCGCTGGAGGACCTGACCGGGGGCCGCGCCTGGATTGCGTTTTCCTACGACGACGAGCCGCTGCACCCGGAGCACGGCGGGCCGGCCCGGCTGCTGGTGCCGCACCTCTACTTCTGGAAGAGCGCCAAGTGGGTGCGCGGGCTGGAGCTGCAGCTGGAGGACGAGCCCGGCTTCTGGGAGGGCTACGGCTACCACAACTACGGGGATCCGTGGCGCGAGCAGCGTTACGCCGGCGATTGAACTGGCAGCCGGGAACCGTGCTGGAGCTGATCGAGCAGACCGCCCGCACGAAGAGCATCGTGTTCGACGTCCCCGGCTGGAGCCGGCACCGGGCCGGCCAGCACGTGGACGTGCGGCTCACGGCCGAGGACGGGTATCAGGCGCAGCGCAGCTACTCGATCGCCTCCGCACCGGAGGACCGCCACATCGAGCTGACGGTGGAGCGGATCGACGACGGCGAGGTGTCGCCCTTCCTGGCCGACGAGCTGCTGCCGGGCGACGAGATCGAGCTGCGCGGTCCCATCGGCGGCTACTTCGCCTGGGAGGAGGCGCCGGGAACGCCGGTGTTCCTGGTCGGTGGCGGCTCGGGAATCGTGCCGCTGCGGGCGATGCTGCGCCATCACCGCGCCACCGGCAGCACCGTGCCGGCGCGGCTGCTGTACTCGGCGCGGTCGCTCGATGACGTCATCTACCGGGACGAGCTGACGGCGGCCGACGCCGGCGACGTCCGGCTCACGCTGACGCGCCGGCAGCCGGCGGGCTGGAGTGGATATGCGCGCCGCGTCGACCGCGAGCTGGTGGCCGACGTCTGCTGGCCGGCGGCCGAGCGGCCGCTGGTGTACGTCTGCGGTCCCACCGGGTTCGTCGAGGCCGTGGCCGGCGCCCTCGTCGCGCTCGGCCACGACGCGGCCAGGATTCGAACCGAACGATTCGGACCGACGGGAGGCGAGACGCCATGACCGACAGCCAGGCCCTCGACGGCAACGCGATCGCGGGCACGCTTGCGGAGGTGTTCGGCGGCGATATGACGACCGCGATCGGCGTGTGCGGGCATTGCGGAGCACGCGGGCCGGTGGCGGAGGTGGTCGTCTACACGAGGGCACCGGGAGTGGTGGTGCGGTGCCGGGCGTGCGACGGCCTGCTGATGGTGATCACGCAGGTGCACGACGTCTTCTGCGTGGACGCGCTGGGGCTGGTCGAGTTGCAAGCGCCGGTCTAGATGGTTGATTCCATATCCACGCGCGCCTGATCGCTCAGAATGTCGTGGAACTTCCGGTGGTTGGTGGGCTGCGACCGGAAACCTGCGCATCGCGGCGTCCTCGGTCGGGCCGATATTCCCGGTATCGACCCTCCCTCGATCCTTGCGCTGCTTGATTCCCAGCCGCTCAGGACATCACGCGGATAGGGAATCAATCATCTAGTACTCGCGGTATCCGGTCACCACAACCGCGCCACCGCGGCGGCGGTCGGGCCAG
>DATIOK010000092.1:0-3283 GCA_035473255.1 Gaiellales bacterium | reverse complement strand
CACGTCCAGCACGCGCACCCCGGCAGCGCCGAACGCCTCGCCCAGCGCGTCCAGCACCGCCTGGTCGCGGCCGACCGAGAAGTTCGGCACCGATTCCAGCAGATCGCTCACGGCACACTCATATACCGGATCCGGACGAGGTCGGCGAACTTCGTGGTGAAGGTGGTGTCACCCTTGATGATGTTGAAGAAGGTGCTGCCCGTGTTGCGAACCTGCACGTGCGCGACCACCGTGGGATGGAACAGCCAGTCACCGATTGCACCGAGATGGTCGCTCGCGCTCCACACGTTCCGCAGGCTGATCCACTGCACCGACACCGACCTGGTGACGGCCGGGCCGCGCAGCACCAATCCGGTGTCGTCGGGGTTCTGGACGCCCGCCGCCATCAGCGACGCCACCGCCGGCTGGTAGCGCAGGTTTCCGTCGCTCTTGACCTGGCGCGGCCGGAACACGACCGCCAGCGTATGCGTCCCGATCGCCGCGGTGGCCGGCACGTCCACGCGCAGCAGCACCTGCCGGTGGCTGTGCGCCGGCACATGGAGCACCCTCCGGCTCAGCGTCGACCAGGGCGCTGCCGACTGCGCCAGCGAGCCGGCCGGCTTGAAGGCCACCGCCGAGGCCGCCGACACCGTGTAGTCCTGCAGGTAGACGTCCAGCGTGATCGGCGTCGCACCCTAGTTGAGGATGTCGAGATCGGTCTTGTACAGCTGACCTGGGATCAGGTTGGCCTGGATCTTCGACGGCGCAACGCCGATCGAGACCGGTGGCTTGGCCGCCGCAGCGGCGTTGGAGGGCGCATGTGTGACATGCAAGTCCTCCTGAGGGGGTTGAGGTCTACGGAAAGCCAACGGAGCCGGCTTCCCGAAGAAGGCGCAGAACACATCGTCCGCAATGGGACGTTGATTCATGACCCGTCCGGGCGGTTTGACGGCGCGCTGCTCGCTCGTATACCTCGATATGGGGAGCGCATGCCACCCTTCGGGCGACGAGATACGCCTACCGTTTGCCGATGATGCGTACACGGATCGAAAATGGCAAACCCGCCGTGAGGCGGGGGCGCAAAGCAAGAGGTCTCATGAGTGAGACGGCTCGGCTACCGAACCCGGAACCCGCACGAAACCAGCGGTCGCAGGCCCACCAGGGCGCGCGGAAGCTGGCGCGGTGTTCACTGGAGCGGTGGTGATTCTCACCATCGCGCTCGCCCTGCCGGGGCTAGGCACCTCGGAAGCGCGGCTCGATCCGAATTGATACGGGTTAGCGGACGGTGAGCGCTGCGGGGGGCAGTGCCGCTGCGGTGGCAGTGAGGCTCACCGTCCGCGCCCGTCACACGTCCCGGGAGCCGCTACAGTCGCGGCATGCTCGACCGCCTGTTCTCGCCGCTGGCAATCGGCAGCGTCACGATCCCCAACCGGATCGTCTCGACCTCGCACCAGACCAGCCTCGTCCACCACCACCTGCCCACCGACGAGCTGATCGCCTACCACCGGGCGCGCGCCCGCGGGGGCGCCGGGCTGATCGTCGTCGAGGCCACCGCGATTCACCACACCGGCCTGCTGACCGCACACACGCTGGGTGGATATCTGCCGGAGATCGTGCCCGCGTACCGGCGCCTGGCGGAGGCCGTCCACGAGCACGACACGCGCCTGTTCGTGCAGCTCTTTCACGGTGGGCGCGAGGTCATCTCCTCTCCCCCGCGCCCGGCCGCCGTGGCGCCGTCCAGCATCCCCAGCGCCCGCTTCAAGACCGAGCCGCGCGAGCTGACTCGACGCGAGATCCGCGAGATGATCGACGGCTACCGCCAGGCGGCCGCCTACGCGGCCGCCGGCGGCATCGACGGCGTCGAGGTCTGCGCGGGCTTCAACTACCTGCCCACCCAGTTCCTCTCCCCGCACGCCAACACCCGCACCGACTCCTATGGCGGCTCGTTCGAGAACCGACTGCGGTTCCTGCGCGAGGTCTGCGAGGCCATGCGCGAGGGCATCGGAGGCGGCGTCGTCGGCTGCCGGCTGACCGACGAGAGCGGTTCCTGGGATGGCAACAGCCACGAGGAGCTGGCTCGAGCAGCCGGCATCCTGGCGGGCGAGGGCCTGATCGACTACCTCTCGGTGGCGCTGGGCGGCTCCAACACGTACCGCGGATCGAGCTGGATCGTGCCGCCGGTGCCGGTCGAACACAACGCCGTGGCCGGCTTCGCCCGCACCATGAAGGCAGCCGTGAGCGTCCCCGTGATCGCGACCGGCCGCATCGTCGACCCGGCCGACGCGGACGCGATGATCGGGCGCGGCGATTGCGACGCCTGCGGCATGACGCGGGCGCTGATCACCGACCCCTCGATGCCGAGCCGTGCCGCGGCCGGCCAGACGTTCACGACCTGCATCGGCTGCAACCAGGGGTGCATCGGCCACTACCACGCCGGCATCCCGATCGCCTGCACGATCAACCCATGGACCGGGTACGAGTCGACGCTTCCGCGCCCCACGCCCGATCCCAGCCCGGGAACGGTGGTCGTCGTCGGCGCCGGACCGGGCGGCGCATCGGCGGCCGCGTGCGCGACCGCGCGCGGGCACCGGGTGGTCGTGCTCGAGCGGGGCGAGGCGGTGGGCGGTCAGATGCGGCTGGCTCTGAACGCGTCCGGCCACGCCGAGATCGCACGGGGCATGGTGCGGACGGTCGAGGCCTGGCTGGCGGGAGCGGAGGTGCGGCTGGGGGTGGACGCCGGAGTGGACGAGGTGCTGTCCGAGTCGCCCGACCGCGTGATCCTGGCCACCGGGGCGGAGCGCTATGACGCCGGCATCGCCGGCACCGTCCACGCCTGGGACGTGCTGGCGGGCGCGGATACCGGCCGGCGCGTCACGATCTGCGACTGGGGCGGCGACTGGACGGGCCTGGTGCTGGCCGAGCAGCTGGCGCAGGCCGGCCACGACGTGCGCCTGGTGACCAGCGCCATCGCCTTCGGCGAGGCCGTGCACCAGTACCAGCGCAACATGTACCTGGGGCGGATGGACGAGGCCGGGATCGAGCTCGTGCACCACCTTCGGCTGACGGGCTGGGACGGGACGAGCGCCACGTTCCGAAACGTGTTCTCCGAGCGCGAGCACGTGCTGGACGGGATCGACACGCTGGTCGTGAACGACGGGCGCAGCGCCTGCGGCGTGGCGCTGTTCGCCGCGCTGCAGGACGCCGGCGCGGACGTGGTGCGGGCCGGCGACGCGCTTGGCCCGCGGTCGTTCGAGGAGGCGATCCGCGAGGGCACCGAGGCCGGATTGGCCGACCTGGGCACGCC
>DATIOK010000091.1:0-4425 GCA_035473255.1 Gaiellales bacterium | reverse complement strand
GGCAGCGGGAAGACGTCGCTGCTGCGCGCGTGGGCCGACCGCCCGGGTCAGCCACATCGGCTCGCCGTCATGCAGGTGCAGCGCGACCAGCGCGACGCCCAGCAGTTCTGGCTGACCTTACTCAGCGCGGTCCGTCAGGCCTCCGCAGCCAGCCGCGCGGAACCGCCAGTAGCGACACCCGACTTCAATGGGCGGGCGATGGTGGACCGGGTGCTGTCGGAGCTCGCCGACCAGCGTGGCCGCCTCATCCTGATCATCGACGATCTCCACGAGCTGATCTCGCCGGACGCGCTCGCCCAGCTCACCCGGTTGCTGACGAACCTTCCCGGCGACGTACATGCGGTGCTGGCCACCCGCCGCGATCTCCCGCTGCGCCTGCATCAGCTACGCCTGGCGGGCGAGCTGGCCGAGATCCGCGCGGCGGATCTGCGTTTCAGCGAGCGCGAGACGCGCGAGCTTCTCGAAGCCTCGGGTATCGCGCTGTCGGACGCCGGAGCGGTGCTGCTGCACCAGCGGACGGAAGGATGGGCCGCGGGCCTGCGGCTCGCGGCGCTCTCCCTGGCTGATCACCCCGACCCGGAGCGCTTTGTCGCCGAGTTCTCCGGCAGCGACCGCACGGTCGCCGAGTATCTGATCGCTGAAATGCTGGAGCGCCAACCAGATGACGTCAAGGATCTGCTGCTGCGCACCTCCTTGCTCGATCGCGTCAATGGTGAACTAGCCGATCTGCTGACCGGCCGCCCCGGCTCGGAACGGATTCTGCTGGAACTCGAGAACGCGAACGCGTTTGTGGTGTCGCTCGACCCCGGGCGCACGTGGTTTCGCTACCACCACCTCTTCGGGGATCTCCTGCGGCTGGAGCTGCGCCGGGCGCTGCCCGAAGAAGTACCGGGGCTGCACCGCC
Organism: Gaiellales bacterium; assembly: GCA_035473255.1. Classification (GTDB taxonomy): domain Bacteria; phylum Actinomycetota; class Thermoleophilia; order Gaiellales; family JAICJC01; genus JAICYJ01. The sequence continues at coordinate 3,521 of DATIOK010000091.1, read as the reverse complement.
GGGCCGCTGACTGGTTCATCCAGCATGGCCAGGTGGTCGACGCCATCCGGCATATCCAGGCGGCGGGCGACTGGCCGCGCGCGGCCCGACTGCTCGCCGACTATTCGTTCAGCATGACTCTCGATGGACAGACGCAGACCATCCAGGCGCTGGTGCAGGCCTTTCCGCCGGGCGCGGATCACCCCGAGCTGGCCCTGGTGTACGCAACGGTTGATCTTATCCAGGGACGTCTAGACGAGGCGGCCGCCCACCTGGCGGTCGCCGAGACGTACGCCGGGACGGCGCCACCGGATCGCCAGCGCCGCCTCCACGTGGCGCTCGCGTCGCTGAAGCTGTCGCTGGCGAGACGGCGCGGCAACCTGGCCGGCGTTCTCGAACAGGCCAAGTTCCTTGCCTCCCCGGTGACCGGGCAGTCCGACGAGGACATCGCGGTCGGCAGCGAACTGCGGGCGGTGGCACTGATGAATCTGGGAATCGTCGAGGCGTGGTCACAAGGGCTGCCCGACGCGGAACGCCACCTCCAGGAGGGCGCCGATCTGGCCCGGCAGATCGGACGGCCGTACCTCGAGGTTGCCTGCCTAGCCCAGCTCGGTTTCGCGTCGAGGATCCGCTCGTTCGCCATCACCCGGGAGCGCTGCCAGGAGGCGATCGCGCTCGCCGAGCGGCACGGCTGGGGCGCCGAGCCGGTGATCGCGCCCGCGCTGGTCACGCTGGCCGGCAACCTGGTCTGGACGGGCGAGTTCGACGAAAGCGAGCGATGGCTGCAGCGCGCCGAACTGGCCCTGCAAACAGACGCCGGACCGGGCATCAGGCAGCTGCTGCACCTGGCGACCGGGAGGCTTTATGACGGCCGCGGCCGCCACCACGAGGCGCTCGAGGAGATCCGCGCGGCCGAACAGCTGCAATCGCAATTGGCGGGGTCGCATGCTATGACGAGCCAGGTGACCGGCTGGATGCTGGCCACCCAAGCCCGCGCGGGGATGCCCAGCCAAGCCTGCGCTTCGCTTGAGGCCCTCACCGACGAGCGAGCGAACGCGGGCGAGATCCGCAACGCCCGCGCGGTGATCTGCCTGATCGAGGGCGATCCAGCCGCAGCACTGGACGCCCTGGCCAAGGTTCTCGATGGCACGGCACCGGTCGTCGGGTACGTCACGCTCGTGGAGACCCAGCTGCTGGCCGGGCTCGCCCACCGTGAGCTCGGCGACCAGCGGGCGGCGAACCAGGCGGCCGAACGCGCGCTCGGCCTCGCCGAGCCGGACCGGTTGGTCCTGCCGTTCGCGATGACGGGCTCAGCCGAGCTGCTGGAGGCGCTGCCGCGGCATGAGACGGCTCACGCCGCGCTGCTCGCCGACATCCTCGACGTCCTGCACGGCTCATCCCTGGCGGCCCAAGACCAGTCCTCGTCGCCGCCATCGGAGGAGCTCAGCCCAAGCGAGCTCAGGGTGCTGCGCTATCTGCCGACCAACCTGTCCAGGCCCGAGATCGCCAGCGAGCTGTCCGTCTCGGTGAACACGGTCAACACACACGTCCGCAACATCTACGCCAAGCTCCAGGCCCGTGATCGCTCCTCGGCGGTGCAGCGCGCGCGAGAGCTGCGGCTACTCTCGACGGGTCTTACGCGTTAGCACCGCTCACCTGATCCTGGTGATGAGCGTTCACCTGGCAGCGCCCGACCATGGCGTCATGGACCCAGTACCCGCCCGGTATGCGATCCGGATCCACGGCCACCTCGGCGCCACGGTGCTGTCCGCGTTCCCGGCGCTGGTGCCGCAGCACCACGGCGCCGACACCGTGCTCACCGGCCTGCTGGACCGGTCGGCACTCTACGGGGTGCTGGCTGAGGTCGAGGCGCTCGGCCTCGATCTGGTCGAGATCCGCCAGCTCATGCCGGAGGGCAGATCACCAGAATCTGGTGACAGCCGCTCACCATGATGACCACTAACTTCGGCCGCATCCAGGTCCTGCTACGAGAAGGTGCCGCTCCCATGACCAGTGCGCCAGTCCGCGACCCGCTCGCCGATCATCTCCTCACCCCGCAGAACGCGGCGTTCCTGCTCATCGACTTCCAGCCCCAGCAACTGGGCGGGGTCCGCTCGATGGATCGCGACCTCATGGTCAAGAACGCCGTCTCGACGGTCAGGACCATCAAGACCTTCGGAGTCCCGGTCGTGCACTCGACCGTCAACGTTGCTACCGGGCGGGAACAACCAACGATCCCCGAACTCGCCGACCTGCTGACCGACGTCAAGCCGCTCGACCGGACCACGATCAACTCCTGGGAGGATACCGAATTCGTCCAGGCCGTCCATGCGACCGGCCGCAGGAAGCTCATCTTCTGCGCCCTGTGGACCGAAATGTGCATGGCCTTTGCCGCCCTCGATGCGCTGCGCGAAGGGTACGGGGTCTACCCCGTCGTCGACGCGATCGGCGGCACCTCGCCAGAGGCCCACCGCGCCGGCCTTGATCGCGTGATGCAAGCCGGCGGTCAGCCGATCAGCTGGGTCTCGCTCGCAGGCGAGCTTCTGCGCGACTGGGCCCGCCCGGAGGCCCCAGCGGTGGCCGAAATCGTCGTCACCGACCGCCTGGCGAAGGAGCAGTAGCGCCCCTGTGGCCGCTCTCAGCGTGGCCCGCCACGCCAGTAACAACAGCAAAAGGAGGCCGTGACTCTCATGTCAGATGCCACCTCCATCAGCAGCGCCCCGGACCGGCGCTGGCTCAGCCTGGGCGTGATCGGCCTGGCGCAGCTGATGGTGATCCTGGACCTCACGGTGATGAACATCGCGCTGCCGTCCGCGCAGCGGGCGCTGCACTTCACAACCGTGGACCGGCAGTGGGTGGTCACCGCCTACACGCTGGCGTTCGGCAGCCTGCTGCTGCTCGGGGGCCGGCTGGCCGACCTGGCCGGCCGCAAGGTCACGTTCCTGACCGGCCTGGCCGGGTTCGCGGTCGTCTCGGCCATCGGCGGCGCCTCGGTCAACTTCGCCATGCTGATCACCGCGCGGGCCTGCCAGGGCGCGTTCGCGGCGCTGCTGGTGCCCTCCGCGCTGTCGCTGCTGACCACCACGTTCACCGCGCCCAAGGACCGCTCCAAGGCGTTCGCCGTCTACGGCGCGATCGCCGGGGCCGGCGGCGCGGTGGGCCTGCTGCTCGGCGGCGCGCTGACCCAGTACCTGTCCTGGCGGTGGACCCTGTACGTGAACCTGGTCTTCGCTGGTGTGGCGTTCACCGGTGGATTGCTGCTGCTGAAGCGGCAGCCGTCCCCAGTTAAGCCCCGGCTCGATGTCCCGGGCGCCCTGCTGGTCTCCAGCGCGGTGTTCTGCCTGGTCTACGGGTTCGCCAACGCGGCCACGCACAGCTGGCACACGCCGTCCACCTGGGGCTTCCTGGCCGCTGGCGTGGTGCTGCTGGTGGCGTTCGCGGCCTGGCAGGGCCGGGCGGCCCACCCGCTGCTACCGCCCCGGGTGGTGCTCGACCGCAACCGGGGCGGCGCCTACCTGTCGTTCTTCATCGGCGCGGCCGGG
>DATIOK010000090.1:0-23657 GCA_035473255.1 Gaiellales bacterium | reverse complement strand
GCTGGAGATGTCGCGGATGCTGCTGGGATCCGGCAGCCTGGACGAGCTGCTCGAACGCATCACCGATGAGCTGAAACGGCTGGTGCCCTACGACGTGCTGACGGTCTACCAGGTCGACCCGGTGCGCAGCCTGCTGGTGCCGCTGCACTCGGTCGATCTGTACGCCGCCGAGATCCTCGATTCGCCGCTGGCGCTGGGCAAGGGCCTGACCGGGTGGGTGGTGGAACATCGCCTCGCCCAGAACGTGCCGGCGGCCCACCTCGATCCCCGCATCGAGCTGGTGCCGGGTACCGACAGCGAGCCGGAGACGATCGCGGCCGTGCCGATGATGGTGCGCGACCAGCCGATCGGCGTGCTCAACGTCTATCGCCTGGGCGAAGGCGTCACCTTTAGCGACGACGAGTTCGAGCTGATCTGCCACTTCGCCGACCTGGCGGCGCTGGCGCTGGACAACACGCAGATCCGCGAGCAGCTGACGCGGGAGGCCCAGACCGACTGGCTGACGGGGCTGTTCAACCACCGCGTCTACCAGGAGCGGGTGCGCGCCGAGCTGGAGCGGGCCCACCGCTACAAGCGGCCGATGGCCCTGGTCACGTTCGACCTGGATGATTTCAAGCTGCTGAACGACGTGCACGGCCATATGGAGGGCGACCTGATGCTGCGGCGGGTGGCGTCGGCGGCCGGCTCCGTGCTGCGGGCCACCGACTCGGCCTTCCGCGTCGGCGGCGAGGAGTTCGCGATCCTGATGCCGGAGACCGGCAAGCGTGCCGCAAAGGCGGCGGCCGATCGCCTGTGTGCGCGCGTGCGCCAGCTTCCAGGCCCTCGCTCGCTGACCGTGTCCTGCGGCGTCGCGGCATTCCCCGACGATGCCAAGAACCCGACCGAGCTGCTGGCCGCGGCCGACGCAGCGCTGTACGTGGCCAAGGAGCGGGGCAAGGACCGCGCCGCCAGCTACTCGTCGGCCGTGCGGGCGCAGCGGGACACCCGCGGCGCCGCCGGCCGCCGGCAGGAGCTGGAGTCCCTGACGCAGATCAAGCTGCTGGGCGCGCTCGCAACCAAGCTGAACCGGCTGAACGACGTCTGGCAGATCGCCGAGACGATCGTGGCCGAGCTGCGCACGATGATCGACTACCACAACGCCCGCGTCTACCTGCTCGGCGACGACCAGCGGACGCTGGAGCCGGTCGCGTTTGGCGGCAACCTGTCGGAGTACGCCGGCGAGACATTCGACGCGCTGCGCTGCGACGTGGGGGAGGGCATCACGGGAACCGCGGCCGAGCGCGGGCAGACCCTCAACATCGGCGACGCGCAGCACTGTGAGTTCGCCGAGGACATCGAGGGCAGCGCCGACATCGAGGAGTCGATTCTGGCGGTGCCGCTGCGCTACGAGCGGCGCACGATCGGCGTGATCGTGCTGTCGAAGCTGGGGCTCGACCAGTTCTCGCAGCTTGCGGTGCGCCTGCTGGAGCTGCTGGCCGCGCAGGCCGCCGTGGCGTTCGAAAACGCGCGGCTGCTCGAGGCGGAGCGACGGTCGGCGGCGGTCTCCAACGCGCTGCTGGAGATCGCCACGATGGCCGCCACCGACCCGTCGGTCTCCGCGGTGGCCGCTCACCTGGCGGAGGTGGCGCGCAACCTGACCGGGTCGCGTGCAGCGGCGGTGGTCGTGCCGGCCGATCCCGCCAGCGGCCGCAGCCGGGTGCTGGCCTCGACCGGCGATGCCGCGGTGCGCGCGATCGCGACGGCAGCCGTACGGGCCGGGTTCCCGCGGCGGGACGAGGTGGAGCTCGTGGAGGTTGCGAGCCTGCCGGGGCCGGCGGCCGAGGCATCGGCGCTACCTGCCGTGGCAGCCGTCGTGCCGGTCAAAGGCGCGCTGCTGGTGGTCGTGTGCGACTCGTTCTCGGAGCGCGCGCAGGCGGTGCTGGCGGCGGTGGCAGGCCAGGGCGGCCTTGCGCTGCGAAGCGCCGAGCTGCTGGCCGGCCGCGCGGTCGCAGACGTCGCGTCGTAGCTCAAAGCCCCGCTGATAGCCTTGTGACCTCGGGCGACGTGGCCGAGTGGTTAGGCAGAGGCCTGCAAAGCCTTGCACACCGGTTCGATTCCGGTCGTCGCCTTCTCGATGCTCGGGACGTAGCCATCGTGGCCGAATGACGTGGTTGCGAGCTCGTCTCCGGCCGTGGTGGCGACGGATCAATGCGGAACCCATGCCCGACCACCATCCGCAGACCGGCCACGGCCTCGTGCCCGACGACCACAAGCAGTCCGCCGACGGACCGGTCGCCGATCTCCTTCGCGACCTTCCGCCTGGGGCAGGCGGGTCGGGCATCTGACCCAGAGACGCCGCCTACTTCAGCCCCGCGCCGGGGCTGCCGATGCAAGGCGTATGAGCGCTCCCAAGACCGATCGCACAGAGACGCACAGGACCATCCGCCGCGGCGAGCGCACGATCGACGTGCGCGTGATCACCTACCCGAGCGGCAAGCGCCGCGGGTAGCCGAGCGCGCTTCTACGAGACACATGCCTTTCGAACGACGGCCGCCGTCCACCGGTTCGTGCCGTGGATCGTCGGAACCCGTTGTTCGTTGTTGGGTCGACCGTGTTTTGAGCGCGACCAACGAGGACCGAGCGCGATCAGCCGCCGGCGAAGGTCTTCATCAGATTCAGCGCGGCCGGGCCGAGCGCTACCACGAACATCGAGGGGAAGATGAAGATCACGGTCGGGAACAGCATCTTGACCGGCGCCTTCATGGCCTTCTCCTCGGCGGCCAGCTGACGGCGCATGCGCATGTCCTGCGACTGCACGCGCAGGATCCGCGACAGCGCGATGCCGAGCTGATCGGCCTGGATGATGGCGCGGGCGAACTGCGACACCTCGGGCGCGTCAACGCGTTCGGACAGGTTCTTGAGCGCCGCTGAGCGGCTCTGGCCGATCCGCATCTCGTGCAGCACCAGCGAAAACTCGTCGACCAGCGGGCCCTCCATGCGCTCGCTCAGCTTGGAGAGCGCCTGGTCGAAACCGAGGCCGGCCTCCACGGACACGCACAGCAGGTCGAGCACGTTCGGCAGGTCGGCGCGCATCAGGTCGCGGCGGCTGCGGACGCGGTTGTTGATCACGAAGTCGGGAGCGATGAACCCGATGGCAGCGCCCATCAGCGCAATCATGAGGCCGAAGATCGGTGCCATCGCACCGGTGATGACCATGAGCAGGCCGAAGGTGATGAACAGGCCGGCGAGTCCGGTCTTGAGCGCCAGGTAAGCCTGCGGAGATAGCGTACGGGCCAGGCCGGCGGCGAGCAGACGGTTCGACACCTGATCGGTGTTGGTCTTGGGCATCAGCCTCATCGTGATGCTGGCCAGACGAGCTGCCATCGGCCCGAACACGCGGGCGTTGATGCTGCGCCGTGTCTCGATCTCGCGCTGGTTGCGAGTGCCGTAACGCCGGGCCCGCCTGACCGACAGCGAAACCTCTCGCTGGCGGACGGTGAGGCCGGTCAGCAGCACGTAGACAGCTGTGAAGAAAACTCCGATTCCGAGGATCATCAACATGCGGCTACTCCTTGAAGGACACGATTTTCTTGATGATCATGGAACCGATCGCCATCATCACGAGCGAGCCGGCGATCATGACCTTGCCCATCGTGGTTGTGAACAGCACCGACATGTAGGTCGGGTTGAGGGCGAAGATGGCGAGGCCCATCAGGAACGGCATCGCGATCAGCACGTAGGCCGACATCCGGCCCTGCGCGGTCAGCGCCTTCACCTTGCGCTCGAACTGCTGGCGCTGGCGCACCGTGTCCGAGACCATGTCCAGGATGTCGGCCAGGCTGCCGCCGACGGTGCGCTGGATGTTGACGGCCATTACGACGAAGCCGAAGTTGTACGAGTTCATGCGCTCGGCCATTGCCTCCAACGCCTGCTCGGAGGGAGCTCCCAGCTGGATCTCGGCGACCACTCGCGAGAACTCCTTCGCGGTCGGATCGGCGCCCTCGCGGACGACGCTGGCGACGGACTGGTTGAACGCGTGTCCGGCCTTGAGCGATGCCGCCATCGTGATCAGCGTCTCCGGTAGCTGGCTCTCGAACAGGCTCAGCCGCTTCCTGGCCTTCAGCCGCACGTAGAACGCGGGCACCAGGCCGCCCAGGATCAGCGCCGCCAGCGCGAACAGGCCGCGATGGCCCAGGATGAAGGCGGTGATGAACCCGAACAGGATCGCGGTGCCGATCTGGATGTAGAAGAGCTCAGCCGTGCGCAGCGGCAGGTCGGCCTGCTCCAGGTTCGCCGACATCCGCTTCCAGAAGTTCATCGAGCCGATGATGCGCTCGGTCGAGATGAACAGCTGGTGCAGCAGCGAGATGCGGGAGGTGGGGGTGGCCTCGCCATCGGTTTCGACCACGACGCTCTTCTTGCTGTCGGTGTAGGGCGCGATCCGCTTCTGCAGGATCACATCAGGCCGCGCCGCCATCACCAGGATCATCGCCATCAGGACGAAGAACCCGACCAGCGCGGCCATCAAGATGCGGCCGGGTGCGCCGGTCGGCAGCTTCAGGCCGCCGCCGCCCTTGGTCGGCGCGACGAACGTGCCGGGGGCCTTCAGCACCTCGCGGGCGTCGCCCAGGCCGGGCGACGACAGCGTCAATACCAGCGGGGCGCCGGGCGCCGCCATGCTCTGGTACATGTAGGTGTAGCTGTTGCCGAGCTCGCTCTCGATCGTGCTGTAGATGCCGGCCAGGGCCGACGAGTCGGTCACCGAAGTGGCCGTGCCGCCGGTGTCCGTAGCGATCTGGTTGAGGGCTGTTTGAGCAGGGCCACTGGTGGCGATACCGACCGTATAGACCAACACCCCAGCCTGCTTGGCGGCCGCGACCGCCTCGCCCAGCGTGGCGGTGTCGGACTGTGACGAGCCGTCGGTGATCAGGATCATGACGCGCCGCTGCGCGGGCGCGGTCTGCAGATCCTCAGACGCCAGCTTGACGGCCCCGTAGAGGGCGGTGCCGGACGCGCCGCCGGTTCCCAGCTGACTGATCGCGGTGTCGATCTCGGTGCGGTCAGGGCTGAGCCGCGCCGCCGGGTAGGCGTTCGAGTCGAAACCGTATACGCCGAGCAGGTTGCCGTTCTTCTGAGCGCTGACGAAGCCGTGCGCGGCGGAGATCGCATCGTTCAGCTTGGTGCCAGCCATGCTGTTCGACGTGTCGATCACGAGTGCGATCGCGGCGGGTGCTCCCGGGTCCACCATCTGCACGTTCGCCGGCGGCACCTGGACGCCGTTCTCGACCACCGACAGATCGGGGGCCTTGCCGGGCGTGGACGACTGCACCGTCACCCGGACGGTGGGAAACGCGCTGGTGTCGACCTTCTGCACCTGCAGGGTGCCGCTCGCCGACGCCGGGACGGCAGCGATGAGGGCCGCGAGCGCGGTGACGATGGCGATGCGGAAACGCATTACTGTCCGACCGCCCTGCCGAACACGCCAGCGGCTGTTGCGCTTGAAGGCCGCTCGCCGCTGTCGGGCAGGAAGAAGTTGGGCGGCAGGTTGACGCCGTTGCCGGCCATCTTGTCGAGGAAGTGAGGCTTGATGCCGCTGCAGGTCAGCGGCCCCAGCAGACGATGCCCGGTCTCGGCCTGCTCGGCGGCGTTCTCCACCGGCTTGGCGATGAAGATGTCCTGCAGGGTGACCACGTCGGACTCCATCCGCAGCACCTCGGTGACATGGGTGATGCGGCGGGTGCCGTCGACCAGGCGCGATACCTGGACGATCAGGTCGAACGCGCTCGAGATCTGCTCGCGGATCGCGCGCAGTGGCAGGTCGACGCCTGCGGTCAGCACCAGCGTCTCGGTGCGGGCCAGCGCGTCACGCGGGTTGTTGGCGTGGACGGTGGTCAGCGAGCCGTCGTGGCCGGTGTTCATGGCCTGCAGCATGTCCACGGTCTCGGGTCCACGACACTCGCCGACGATGATGCGGTCGGGCCGCATACGCAGGGTGTTGCGGACGAGGTCGCGGATCGTGACCTGGCCCTTGCCCTCGATGTTGGACGGGCGCGACTCCAGCGTGATCACGTGGTCCTGCTTGAGCTGGAGTTCGGCCGCGTCCTCGACGGTGATGATTCGCTCGTCGGAAGGGATGGCCGCCGACAGCACATTCAGCGTCGTCGTCTTACCGGAACCGGTACCGCCGGAGATGAGGATGTTCAGCTTGCCGCGCACGCAGGCCTCGAGGAACTGGCCGGACTTGTGCGTGAGCGTCCCGAACTTGATCAGGTCGGGCATGGTGAACGGATCCCGGCGGAACTTCCGAATGGTCAGCGCCGATCCGCGGACCGCCAGCGGCGGGATGATCGCGTTCACACGCGAGCCGTCCGGGAGACGGGCGTCCACGTACGGGGACGACTCGTCGATGCGCCGGCCGATGCGGCTGATGATCTTGTCGATGATCCGCAGCAGGTGCTGGTCGTCGACGAACTGCGCGTTCGTGCGGGTGATCTTGCCGTGGCGCTCGATGTAGATCGTGCTGTGGTCGTTCACCATGATTTCTGTGATCGAGTCGTCGCGCAGGAACGGCTCCAGAGGCCCGTAGCCGAGGATGTCGTCGGAGATCTGCCGGATGATGTCCTGGCGCTCCTGCCGCGTCAGCGGCGTCTTCTCGAGCGCCAGCACCTCGGTCACCGCCTCGTTGACGGTGGCCTCGAGGTCGGCGTCACCGGTGCCGGCGTCTGCGTTGAACAGGCGCGGGCCGAGCCGGGCGATGATGTCCTTGTGAACTCGGGTCTTGAGGTCGGCAAAGGGATCGGCGACCACCGAGGAGCGTTCGGGCGCCGGCTTACCGGCCTCCTGACCCGCCTCGACCTCGGTGCCGTCCTGCCCCGCGACCTGGATGCGAGACTGTAGCGACACGGGTTATCCCTTCCTTCGGAACTTCTTGCCGCCACCCTCGACGGCGCCGGTCGTGCGCAGCGGCACGAGCTTGTCGGCGACATCCTGCAGCGACTTGCCAACGGCGGAGCGCGGGCTCGAGATCGCGATCGGGACGCCTCGGTTGACCGAGACTGCGACCTCGCGCTCGACCGGCACCTCGAACGCGACCTTCATGTCCAGCGCACGCTCGATCTCCTGTGCCTTCAGCCCGACCTTCGACCCCGCGCGGTTCAGCAGCAGGTGCCGCCGTTCCTTGGGGTAGTGCAGCAGGTCGAGCGTCTGCATCGTCAGCTTGATGTTCTTGACCGTAGGCACGTCGGGCGATGCCACCAGCACCAGCTGGTCGGTGCGATCCAGCGTGGACAGCACCGGGCCGTGGAAGAACGGCGGCGTGTCAACGACGATCACGTCGTAGCTCTCCTTGGCCACGGCGAACAGGTGGCCGAGGCGCTCCTCGGTGACCAGCTCGGCGTCCTCCGGGCGCAGCGGTGCGGGAAGCACATGCACGCCGGACGAGTGGGCCGTGACGTAGCCGGCCAGGGCGTCGGTGTCCAGCTCGCGACGAGCCATGACCAGGTCATAGATCGTCTTCTCGGGCTCGATGCCCATCATGATGGCGGCGTCGCCGAACTGCAGGTCGAGGTCCAGCAACAGCGTCTTGCGCTGCTGCTGACGCGCGACCGTCGCGGCCAGGTTGCAGGCCAGAACGGTCTTGCCGGCCCCGCCCTTGGGCGAGAAGAACGTGACCACGCGGCCTTCCAGCGCCACCGTGGTCTTGCCGGTCCCGCCGCCGGTTGCCCGGCCTGCCGCCAGCGAGTTCGCCTTCTTGATGGTGAAGACGATGCCGTCGGTGAGCTGCGGCAGCAGCACCACGTCGAAGATCCCGGCCGATAGCGCCTCGGAGAGGAGGGCGTTGGCGCTGGCCGAGGTGACCAGCACGATCGGGGCCGCGGTGACGCTGCGGATTGCCTCGATCTCAGCGGTGGGAACGTGATCGGTGGAGGTGGTGCCGTGCAGGATCACCTGAGCCCCGGACTCGGCCAGCTTCGTGCCGGCCTTGGCGGGATCGGCGGCGGTGCCGACGAGCTCCACCTCGGGGTGATCAGCGAGACCCTCCCTCACCTCGGCGAGGCCGTTAGCCGCGCCGGTGATGAATACCTTTATCGGTGAGGAGCTCAATGTCCCGTCCCCTTCGAGCTGAAGGCCTGGGTGATCTGGCGCGCGTTGAGGCCCTCGAAGATCACGGACTGCACCGTGGCCAGGGTGATCGGGCCATCCTGCGAGCCGTTGCTGGGCCGAAGCACGAACCAGAGAGCACCGTCGCCGCCATGCAGCGTGAAGGTGATCTTCGGCACCACCGTGTCGGGCACCGCGACGGTGATCGACGGAGTGGTGGTGGACGCGGCCAGCTGGCCGGTGGTCGTGTTGACGTCAGGCGCCTTCAGCACCTGCACGTCACGCACGATGATGCGGCTGACGTCGTAATCGGGGTCGCCGTTGGACGGGTGCACCGTGTAGGTGCCGACCATATCGATGTGATCGCCGGCCTGGATCGTGCCGCCCAGGAGCTCGTCCGGGGTGAGGCCGATCTGGATGGCGCGGTAGTTCTGCTTGATCTGCGTGACCAGCCGCGTCTCGTCCGACGGTGCGAACATCGATGCGGTGACCTGCTGACCAGAGTACAGATCCTGCTTGGTGACGTAGGAGCTGTTCAGCGACTTCTCGTCGGTCAGGGCGCCAACGATCACGTCCTGCTGCACGACCTGATGCGTCTGGATCTGGCCGCCCGAGATCGCGTCGGCGACTGTGGTGCCGGCCGGGATGTCGGCGGTCGCAACCAGAACCGTGGTGGTCTGCTGCGAGTTATGTGCCTGCTTCTGCACGTTCCCCGTGTACATGATCACGAGGAACGCCGCGATGCCGGCCAAAACCAGCGCGATCGCGATGTTACGGACGTTGTACGTCATGCGGCTGCCTCACTTGGGACGGAAGACGTAAGAGACCTAGCTGAGGTGCTATCGGCACGGCCTCTTCGGGACTTGAGGGTCACGCGAAATCCAACTGCGCGACCACCGTTGGGGGGTCTGCTACTCGATGCGCTGGGTGGTCGTGGAGGTCAGCGTTCCCGACCCCACCACCACACCCATGATGCTGATGTCGTACGGATACGTGACGGTCACGGTGACCGACTGCCCGGCCGTCCACGGCTGCGCCGGAGTAACGCTGATGCCCAGGTTGGACTGGTTGAGCGACCACACTGACGACTTGACGGCGTTCTGGACCGTCGCCACAGCGTTTGGGTCCGACCGTGAAACGATCGCCTTGCGGGCGCCGTCGCGGGCTCCGTTCGTGACCTGGATGTAGTTGGTGAAAGCCTGACCGAACTGGAGGATCGCGATCAGAATCAAGAACAGCACTGGCGCGACCAGAGCGAACTCCACCATCGACTGGCCCGAGGAGCGGCGGCCGTTACGGCGTGGTCGGGCCGGGGTCGGATAAGCCTTGGTGTGCGGTAGACGGAACATCAGGGAGACGAGTCCATGAGCTTTAGGTGCTACTCGACCTTCATGGTGGTCGAGGCGGTGAGGGTGCCCGACGAGACGACCAGGCCGATGATGCTGATCGAATAGGGGTAAGTGACCTGCACCTTCACGTCCGAGCCCTGGGTGAACGTCGGGTTGTTGGGATACGTAATCCCCATGTTGGCCGTGGTCAGCCCCGGCGCTGCCGACTTGGCGGAAGCGGTGGCTGCGTTTTCGGCGCCGGCGACTCCCAGCGCGCGGCTGGTGGCCGCCTTACGTGCACCCTCGCGGGCTGCGGCCGTCACCTGGATGTAATTGTTGAAGAGCACTCCGAACTGCAGGATCGCGAACAACACCAGCAGCAGCACGGGAAGGATGACGGCGAATTCAACGACCGCTTGGCCTTCGTCGGTTGTGGTGGGTTTCTTGACCTTCACGGAGCTCCCATACCCTGGGTGACGTGTGCGGGGACAAAAGTAGGCGGGCTCCCGGGACACTGAGGACCCGAGAACCCGCCGAGGGAAGCCATAATTACATGGCGGCAATCACGCTATTGAGAACGGCGGAGATCTTGGAGCTCAGGAGGCCGAGGGTGACCACCACAGCAATGGTGATGACGCCGAGCACGACGGCATACTCAGCCATCGTCTGGCCCGACTCCTCCTTGAGATCCGCGAACAGGCGGCTCAGGTACTCGATCAAGGAATTCACCTCCCCCCATCCAGTTTCGCGGAGCCGCCGCGGGAGGCGGATCCTGTTCGATCTGTTTCGGCAGTTGCCATGGAGCCTTGAGGGCTTACTGGCGATTTCCCCTGTTTGGGGGAACTACCGTCGTAGACGTGTATCTCACTGATAGGCGCTGGCCCGATCCGCTGGTATCACCCGTTCGGATACTTTGTTCGCCGGAGAATTCGCTATGGTGCGCCGCCATGGCGACGGTGATCGACGGCAAACAGACCGCGGTGGCGGTGCAGGCGCGGGTCGCCGGCGAGGTGGCCGAGTTCGTCGCCGAGACCGGGCACACGCCGGGCCTGGTCACGATCCTGGTGGGCGAGGACCCGGCCTCGCAGGTGTATGTCCGCAGCAAGGGTGAGCGCACCCGCGAGCTGGGCATGGCCTCGTTCCACGAGCAGCTGCCGGCGACCTCCAGCCAGGACGACGTCGAGAGCGCCGTCGCGCGCTGGAACGCGGACGAGCGGGTCGACGGGATCCTCGTGCAACTGCCGCTGCCCGGCGACCTCGACTCGAAGCCGGTGCTGGAGCTGATCGAGCCAACCAAGGATGTGGACGGGTTCCACCCGATTAGCGTGGGCCGGCTCGTGGCCAACCAGCCGGGGCTGCGTCCGTGCACACCGGCCGGCGTGATGGAGCTGCTGCGCGCCTACGACATCCCGGTCACCGGCGCTGACGCCGTGGTGGTGGGCCGCTCCGACATCGTGGGCAAGCCGGTGGCGCTGCTGCTCCTGCACCAGAGCGCGACGGTCACCATCGCCCACTCGCGCACCCGCGACCTCGGCGAGGTGACGCGGCGGGCCGACATTCTGGTGGCGGCGGTGGGCCGCCCGCAGATGATCACGGGCGACATGATCAAGCCGGGCGCGGCCGTGATCGACGTTGGCATCAACCGCACCGACGCGGGCCTGGTCGGCGACGTCGACTACGAATCGGCCTCGCAGGTGGCCGGCGCGATCACCCCGGTACCGGGCGGGGTGGGCCCGATGACGATCGCCATGCTGCTCTCGAATACGCTGGAAGCGGCCCGGCTGCGGCACTGAGCCGCGACCGTCCCAAATCGGCCGCGATTGCGGCCGACCGCACGGTCCTCTATATTCGCGCGATTCAGCAAAGCGGTCCATACCGGTCCGCTGGTCGAGGAGGACCTAGGTTGGCAGAAGGTACGGTCAAGTGGTTCAGCAACGAAAAGGGTTACGGCTTCATCCAGCAGGACGGCGGTGAGGACGTGTTCGTGCACTTCTCGGAGATCCAGGGCGACGGCTACAAGAGCCTGGCCGAGGGTCAGCGGGTCGAGTTCGAGGTCGCCCAGGGGAACAAGGGGCTGCAGGCCAGCGCAGTCCGCCCGATCGGATAGCGAAGCCGTCGAGGGCGCCGGACGTGGGATCCGGCGCCTGACGGTCGTCTATCCTCTCGATCGATGGCCATCTCCTCCGACGACGTGCTGCACGTGGCGCGGCTCGCCAACCTCTCGCTGAGCGATGAAGAGGTGGCGCGCATGTCGGAGCAGCTGTCCGGGATCCTCGGCCACGTCGATGCTCTGGCGGCCCTCGACCTGGAGGGTGTGCCGCCGACTGCGCATGCGCTCGAGGTCGAGAACGTGACGCGGCCCGACCGGCCACGTCCCAGCTGGCCGCGCGACGAGGTGCTCGCCAACGCCCCGGCCGCGCAGGATGGCGCGTTCCGGGTACCTCCGACCTCATGACCCCGGACACCCTCGGTCTCACCGCCGAAGGCTGCGTGGCGCTGCTCGACGCAGGTGACGTGTCGTGCGTGGAGCTGGTGGACGCCTACCTGGCCCGCATCGAGCAGCAGGACGGCGACCTCAACTGTTACCTGCGCACCCGTGCCGACGCCGCTCGCGACGAGGCCGCGCGGTTCGACCGTGAGGGTCGCAGCGGTCTGCAGGGCGTCCCGATCGCGCTCAAGGACATCCTCTGCGTGCGGGGCGAGGAAACCACGGCCGGCTCCAGGATCCTTGAGGGGCACCGGCCGCTGTACGACGCCGGCGTGGTCACCCGCGCCCGCGCAGCCGGGTTGATCCCGCTCGGCAAGACCAACATGGATGAGTTCGCAATGGGCTCGTCCACGGAGCACTCCGCTTTCGGCACCACGCATAACCCATGGGACGCGCGGATGGTGCCGGGCGGGTCGAGCGGCGGCTCCGCGGCGGCCGTGGCCGCGGGGCTGGCCCCGCTCGCGCTGGGCACCGACACCGGCGGCTCGATCCGGCAGCCGGCGGCGCTCTGCGGGGTGGTCGGGATGAAGCCCACATACGGCGCCGTCTCGCGCCATGGCCTGATCGCCTTCGGCAGCTCGCTCGACCAGATCGGCCCGTTCGCGCTGACGGTCCGCGACGCGGCGCTGGCGCTGCAGGTGATCGCCGGCCGGGATCACTGCGACTCGACCTCGGTGGAGCTGCCGGAGCCGATCGCCGTGCCCGTGGGTGACGACCTGAACGGCGTGACCATCGGGGTGCCTACCGATCTGCTGGCCCAGGGCGTGGAGCCGGGTGTGCGCGAGGCGTTCGACCGCTCGCTGGAGCATGCGCAGCACCTGGGAGCCTCGGTGCGAGAGATCACGCTGCCGACGGCCGTCCACGCTCTGCCCGCCTACTACCTGATCGCCCCCGCCGAGGCCTCGGCCAACCTGGCCCGGTTCGACGGGGTGCGCTACGGCCTGCGGCTGGAAGATCCGGGCGACACGATCGTCGAGATGTACGGGCGCACGCGCTCGAGCGGGTTCGGGCCTGAGGTCAAGCGCCGCATCATGCTCGGGACCTACGTGCTCTCTGCCGGCTACTACGACGCCTACTACGGCACGGCTCAGCGGGTGCGCACGCTGATCCGGCGCGAGTTCGACCAGGCGTTCGCTGACGTCGACCTGATCGCCACGCCGGCGTCACCGACGGTGGCCTTCCCGATCGGCGAGCGGATCGACGACCCCTGGGCCATGTATGCATGCGACCTGCTGACGGTGCCGGTGAACCTGGCCGGCCTGCCCGGGATCTCGCTGCCGTGCGGACTCTCGGAGGGGCTGCCGGTGGGCCTGCAGCTGATCGGCTCGGCCTTCTCGGAGAACCGGATCCTGGCCGCCGCGCACGCGCTCGAGGGTGCGATCGGTTTCGACCCGGTGCCGGCCGCGATGAGGGGCGCGGGATGAGCGAGGCCGCCTGGGAGCCGGTGATCGGGCTCGAGATCCACGTCCAGCTGAACACCGCCACCAAGATGTTCTGCGCCTGTGAGAACCACTTCGGCGCCGAGCCCAACACGCTCACCTGCCCGCTCTGCCTGGGGCACCCGGGCGTGCTGCCGGTGATCAACCAGGGGGCGGTCGAGAAGGCGATCGAGATCGGCCTGGCGCTGAACTGCGCGATCGCGGAGCGCAGCGTGTTCCACCGCAAGAACTACTTCTACCCGGACAGCCCCAAGGCCTATCAGATCAGCCAGTACGACCAGCCGATCTGCCTGGAGGGCCACCTCGACGTGGACGGCGGGAGGATCGGCATCACCCGCGCGCACCTCGAGGAGGACGCCGCCAAGCTCGTCCACAGCGGCGGTGAAGCGGGCCGCATCGGTGGCGCCGAGTACACCCTGGTCGACTTCAACCGGTGTGGTACGCCGCTGGTCGAGATCGTGACCGAGCCCGACCTGCGGTCGCCGGAGCAGGCCATCGCTTTCCTGGCGCTCCTGAAGAACACCCTGCAGACGATCGGCGTGTCCGACTGCGACATGGAGAAGGGGTCGCTGCGGTGCGACGCCAACGTGTCGGTGCGGCGGGCCGGAAGCAGCGAGTTCGGCACCAAGACCGAGCTCAAGAACATGAACTCGTTCAAGTTCCTGGGCGACGGGATGGCGGCCGAGATCCGGCGCCAGATCGACCTGCTGGAGCGCGGGCTGCAGGTCGTGCAGGAGACGCTGCACTACGACCCGGGCACGAAGGCGCTGCGGTCGCTGCGGTCCAAGGAGGAGGCGCACGACTATCGCTACTTCCCGGAGCCGGACCTGGTGCCGCTGGCACCCTCGCAGGAGCTGATCCAGCGGCTGCACGACGGGCTGCCGGAGCTGCCGGCGGCACGCATCGAGCGGTTCGCCTCGCAGCACGGCCTGCCGCCCGCCTACGCGACCGACCTCAACGCCGAGCCGCGTCTGGCTGACTACTTCGAGGCGGTGGCCGCATCGTCCGACGCCAAGTCCGCTGCCGACTGGGTTCTGAACACGCGACCGGCACCGGTCGACACCGTGCCGGCCGCGACCCTGGCGTCGCTGATCGGCCTGATCGCCGGCGGCACCATCACCAACAGCATCGCCCGCCAGGTGTACGAGATGCTGGTCGCCGACCCGACCGCCGAACCGGCGGAGCTGGTCGAGCGCCACGGTCTCGCGTCGATCGGAGACAGCGGCGAGCTGGAGGCGATGGTGGACGAGGTGATCGCCGAGAACCCCGCCTTCGTCGAGCAGTTCCAAAGCGGCAAGGACGGCGTGATCAACGCGCTGGTGGGCCAGGTCATGAAGCGCACCCAGGGCCGCGCCGACGCCCGTCAGGTGCAGGAGCTGCTGCGCTCGAAGCTGTAACGCAGGCCTGTAGGCCATACATCCGGATGGTCGGTTCCGCGAGCTGCGCGACGCTCCCGACGTCCAACCCGCCCCATCCTGCGCCCAGCATCCACGCCTCCCACGGAATCGACCATCTAGACTCCGGCCGTGCCCGAGCGGACCTACCTGATCACGCCCGGCCCCACGCCGGTGCCGCCCGAGGTGGCGGCCGCCATGGCCCGGCCCCTGATCCACCACCGCAGCCCCGATTTCAAGGTGCTGCTGGAGCAGACGCTGGCGCAGCTGAAGCGCGCCTTCGCGACCGAGCAGGAGGTGCTGCTGTTCGCCGGGTCCGGCACGTCGGCGATGGAGTCGGCGGTGGCCAACCTGCTGACCCCGGGCGACGACGTCCTGGTCGCGTCGGCCGGCAACTTCGGCGATCGCTGGACGAAGATCGCGCGCGCCTACGGCATCGAGCCTCGCATCCATGCGCAGCCATGGGGTGAGGCGCTCGACCCCGCGGCCGTCGCCGCGCAGGCGCAGGGTGCGGTCGCCGTCTACATCACGCACTCCGAGACGTCGACGGGTGTCGTCCACGACGTCCGCGCGATCGCTGAGGCGCTGCGGCCGGTCGGTGCGCTGCTGGTGGTGGACGCTGTGTCCAGCCTGGGCGGCGTCGAGCTTGCGATGGACGAGTGGGGCATCGACGTGGTGGTGTCCGGATCCCAGAAGGCGCTGATGACGCCGCCCGGGCTCGGCTTCGCTGCGGCGTCGCAACGTGCCTGGGCGATCTCCGAGCAGGCGGCGCTCCCGCGCTTCACCCTGGACTGGCGGGTCACGCGGGACTCGCAAGCGAAGGCGCAGACCCCGTTCACGCCGCCGATCACGCTGGTCGCCGGGCTGAGTACCGCGCTTGGCATGATCGAGGCGGAGGGCTCCGAGAACGTATGGGCGCGAAACCGGCTGCTGGGCCGCGCCGCCCGCGAGGGCGCGAAGGCGCTCGGGCTCGAGCTGTTCTCCCCGGACGACGACAGCTCATCGATGGTGACCGCCGTGCAGATGCCGGATGGCGTCGACGGCCAGGAGGTGTACGGGCTGCTGCGTGATCGCTTCGGCGTCGTGCTGGCCGGCGGCCACGGCCGGCTGCGCGGCAAGGTGATCCGGATCGGCCACATGGGGTACATGAACCGGTTCGACATCATCACCGCGCTTTCGGCGCTGGAGCTGGTGCTGGGCGACCTCGGCTACCGGGCGCCGACCGCAGGCGCCGGGGCGGCGCGGGCGGTGGAGGTGTTCGCGCATCTCGAGACCAGCCGTGTCTGAGCTGGCCCAGCCGTCCCGGCCGGCCGTGCGCCGCAGCACCGACCGCGCGCGGGTGCTGATCACGGAGCAGATCGCCCAGTCCGGCGTCGAGCTGCTGTCCGACCGGTTCGACGTCGACGTCGAGCTGGACATCTCCGCTGATCAGCTGTGCGACCGGATCAGCGACTACGACGCGCTGATCGTGCGCAGCAAGACCCGCGTCGACGCCGGCGTGCTGGGGTGTGCGACGCGGCTGAAGGTGGTGGGCCGGGCAGGTACCGGGGTTGACAACGTGGACGTGGACGAGGCCACGCGGCGCGGCATCATCGTGGCCAACGCACCCGGCTCGAACATGGTGTCGGCCGCCGAGCACGCGATCGGGCTGCTGCTGGCGCTGGCCCGCAACATCCCACAGGCCTACGCCGCACTGGTTGACGGCCGCTGGGAGCGCTCGCGCTTCGGAGGCGTGGAGCTGTGCGGGAAGACGCTGGGCGTGCTCGGCTTCGGGCGCATCGGCCAGCTGGTCGCCGCCCGCGCCCGCGGTCTCGGCATGCAGGTGATCGCGCACGACCCGTTCGTGACGCCTGAGCGGTTCCGGGAGGCGCAGGTCACGCACGCCACGCTCGAGCAGGTGCTGGCGGGCGCCGAGTTCATCTCGCTGCACGCCCCGCTGACGGCCGAAACGCACCACCTGATCAGAGACGAGACGATCGATCTGATGCAGCCGGGGGTGCGGATCGTGAATGCCGCGCGGGGCGACCTGATCGACCTGGACGCGCTGGTGGTGGCTCTCAAGGACGGCCGGGTGGCGGCCGCCGCGCTGGACGTGTTCCCGACCGAGCCCTACACCGAGGGCGAGATCCTGACCCTGCCGAACGTGGTGGTGACGCCGCACCTGGGCGCCTCGACGCAGGAGGCGCAGGATCGCGCCGGCGTGATCGTGGCCGAGCAGGTGGTGGCGGCGCTGTGCGGCGAGTTCGTCTCCAACGCCGTCAACATCCCGCTGGGACGGGCTGAGGACATGGAGGTGATGGGGCCGTTCGTGCCGCTGGCGTTCAAGCTGGGGCGGCTGGCCGCCGGGCTCAGCGGCGGCGGCTTCGACCGGGTCGAGGTGACCTGTTCGGGATCGCTGGCGGAGTACGACACGCGGCTGTTGACGTCGGCCGCGCTGGCCGGCGCGTTCGCGGGGCAGGTGGACGAGCAGGTGAACCTGGTCAACTCGCGGGCCCTGGCCGACGGCATGGGCATCCACGTGGTCGAGTCGGCGCAGCCGTCCACCGGGCACTTCACCAACCTGGTGAGCGTGGCCACGTTGCCAGGCGACACCGTGTCCGGCACCACCATCGGTCGCGACGACCGACCTTGGCTGGTGGGGGTGCATCCCTACCAGGTCGAGATCGAGCTGGACGCGCACATGATGGTGATGCTGAACGACGACCGGCCCGGCATGATCGGCCGCGTGGGCACGCTGCTGGGCGAGGAGGGCGCGAACATCGCCAACATGAACGTGTCGCGAAACGTCCGCGGCGAGGAGGCGGTGATGGTGCTGTCGGTGGACACGCCGCCCGAACCGCAGGTGCTCGAGCGGCTGCGGGGCGAGGCCGGAATCCACTCAGTGCGGGTGGTATCGCTGGCCGGCCTCTGACTCCGGCCGCCCGCGGCGTCCGGTAGCATCAGACCACATCCGCGGACGAAAAGGACGGGCCGATGCAGGCGACCGAGAAGATCTGGCGTAACGGGAGTTTCATACCGTGGGACGATGCCCAGGTCCACGTCCTGACGCACGCCCTGCACTACGGCACCGGCGTGTTCGAGGGAATTCGCGCCTACGCGACGCCGAAGGGCACGGCCGTGTTCCGCCTGAACGCGCACCTGGAGCGCCTGCGGCGCTCTGCGGCGTTGTACGAGATGGATCTCGGCCTGTCCACGGCGGAGCTGGCCGCGGCGATCCACGAGACGATCGCATCAAACGGTGTGGGCTCCTGCTACGTGCGGCCGATCGTGTTCCGCGGCTACGGCGAGATGGGCCTGTTCGCACTCAACAACCCCGTCGACGTGGCGATCGCGGTCTGGCCGTGGGGCGCCTACCTGGGCGAGGACGCGCTGGAGACCGGCGTCCGCTGCAAGGTGTCGAGCTTCCGGCGCTACGGGCCCAACACGATGCCGCCCGCTGCGAAGGCTTCCGGCCAGTACATCAACTCGGTGCTTGCCAAGCATGAGGCCACGCGCAGCGGCTACGACGAGGCGATCCTCCTGAACGAGCAGGGTTTCGTCGCCGACGGCTCCGGCGAGAACGTGTTCGTGGCGCGCGACGGCGTGCTGTACACGCCGCCCACCAGCGATTCCTGCCTGCCGGGGATCACCCGCCAGAGCGTCATCCAGATGGCGCAGTCGCTGGGCTTCGAGGTGCGCGTGGCGACGCTGGTGCGAACCGACCTCTACTTCGCCGATGAGGCGTTCCTGTGCGGCACGGCCGCCGAGGTCACGCCGATCGCGTCGGTGGACGGCCAGGAGATCGGCGGCCGCGGCCCGATCACCAAGCAGATCCAGGAAGTGTTCTTCGCGACCGTCGAGGGCCGCGACGAGCGCTTCGCCGAGTTCCTCGAATACCCGGCAACGACGCCGGTGGGCCTCTAAGTAAGATGGTCGCCGTCCGCCAGATCCCGTTGGCGCGCCCGTACCTGGACGGCCGCGAGGAGGAACTCGTGCTCGACGTGCTGCGCTCCGGCGACCTCGCACTGGGGCCGATGTACCGGCGCTTCGAGGAGGCGTTCGCCGATATCGCCGGCACCGCCCATGCGGTCGCCTGCTCGAGCGGGACGGCCGGCCTGCACGCCAGCCTGGCGCGGCTGGGCGTCGGCCCCGGCGACGAGGTGGTCACCTCGTCGTTCTCGTTCGTCGCGTCGGCCAACGTGATCCTGTTCCAGCACGCGACGCCGGTGTTCGCCGACATCGACGAGCAGACGTTCAACGTCGACCCGGAGGCGGTCGAGGCGGCCATCACGCCGCGCACGAAGGCGATCCTCCCGGTGCACATCTTCGGCTACCCGTGCGACATCGGTGCCATCAACGCGATCGCGGAGCGCCATGGCCTGCCGGTGGTCGAAGACGCCTGCGAGGCGCTGGGCGCGAGCGTGGACGGCCGGCCGGTGGGCGCCTCCGGCAACCCCGCCGTCTACGGCTTCTACCCGAACAAGCAGATCACCACCGGCGAGGGCGGCATGATCACCACCGACGACCCGGACGTCGAGCGCGAGCTGCGCAGCATCGTCAACCAGGGTCGCTCCGACAACGGCGACTGGCTGGTGCACCAGCGGCTCGGGTTCAACTTCAGGATGGACGAGATGTCCGCGGCCGTGGGGCTTGCCCAGCTGGAGAAGCTGGAGTTCATGCTGGCCGAGCGCGAGCGGGTGGCCCGCCGCTATCGGCAGCAGCTGGCCGGCATCGAGGGCGTCGAGCTGCCGTACGAGGGGCGCCATCCCCGCAGCTGGTTCATCTACCACGTACGGCTGGCCGAGCACATCGACCGCGCAGCGGTGATCGAGGCGATGGCAGCGAGGGGCATTTCGACACGCCCGTACCTGCCCGCCATCCACCTGCAGCCCGAGTACCGGAGCCGGGGGATGCGGGAGGGGATGCTGCCTGTGACCGAGCGGGTCAGCCGCTCGACGCTGGCACTCCCCTTCTTCATCCAGCTGCAGGACGAGGACGTCGACCACGTCTGCTCCTCGCTCCGCGAGGTGCTCGACACGCAGGCCTGAGATGGCGGTGCCCATGGTCTTCCTGGGACACGGAAAGTACGCGCGGGCCGATCGCATCTTCGCGCTGGAGCCGATCGGCGATGACCGCGGAGACGGCCGCCGCACGCGCGTCTGGGTCGAGGGAATTGGCGAGCCGCTGATCGCCTCGCGCACCGAGCGCACGATCCTGGCCGACATGGAGCAGGCCCAGTCGGTCGACGCGGCGATCCGCCGCAGCCGGCGCCCCCAGACGTCATTGTTCGAGTGACCGCCGACACGCAGCTGCTGACGGTGGGATGGCTGCCGATGGAGCCCTCCCTGCTCGCGCCGGAGGGGGAGCTGGCCGGCACCGTGGACGTACCCAGCACCGTGCTGCTGCTGCGCCGGGCGGCCGGGACGGTGCTCGTCGACGCCGGCTCGGGGCCGCTGGTGGGCGAGTGGCCGGGAAGCGGCGACGACCTCGCCAGCGCGCTTGCCATGGCCGGCTGTGCCCTGGATCAGATCGACCTGGTGGTGCTGACCCACCTCGACTTCGACCACTGCGGGGGATGCCTGCTGCTGCCGGGCGTGCCGGTCGCAGCGCCGGCCGGCGCCGTGCCCTCCAGTGAGGGCAGCGAGCGCGTCGTTGCGCAGCTGGTGTCGGAGGGACGGTTGAGCTGGATCGCCGACGGCGAGCAGGCGTCGGATGGCCTCCTTCTGCGCTCAGCGCCCGGTCACCGGAGCGGGCACTCGGTGCTGGAGGTGGACGGCGGGCTCGTCCATCTTGCGGACGTCGTGCACCATCCGCTGCACGTGCAGCACCCGGAGTGGGATCACGCCTTCGACTCCGACGCGGAGTTGGCGCGTGCCACGCGGACGGCGCTGTTGGCCGAGATGGCGGAGCGCGGCGTGCCGGTGTCGGCCTCCCACATCGAGGGCTTCGGGCGGATCCAGCGCTCGGCCGCCGGGGAACTGTCGTGGCAGCCGCAGTGATCCCGCCACTCGATCTGGCGGGTGATCCCGTGGTCGCGGCGGAGCAGCTGATCGGCTGGACGCTGCTCGTGGACGGCGTGGGCGGCCCGATCGTGGAGACCGAGGCGTACCGCCATGACGATCCGGCGTCGCACGCCTTCTCGGGACAGACCGCGCGGAACGCGGTCATGTTCGGCCCGCCCGGCCACATCTACGTGTACCTGTCGTACGGCGTCCATTGGTGCATCAACATCTCGTGCGGGCAGCCCGGCGTCGGCTCCGGCGTGCTGATCCGGGCGCTGGAGCCGGTGGAGGGCGTCGACCTGATGCGCGAGCGGCGCGGCCACCGGCCGCTGCGCGAGCTGACCAGCGGCCCCGGCCGGGTCGGCCAGGCGCTGGGCGCAGGCCCGTGGCTGGCCGGCCGCCGCGCCGATCTGCGGCCGCCCGACCGCATCCGCCAGGTGGCCGCGACCGTGCGCGTCGGCATCTCCAAGGCCGTCGAGCAGCCGTGGCGGTTCCTCGACCCGGACTCGCCGTACGTGAGCCGCCGTCCGCGCCGTGCCGCGTAGAATCTCCCGATGTCCGACCTCGCCGCGCTCACCCGCCACGCCGTGAAGGTGCTGCCCGAGGGCGAGCTCGAGCGCAAGCTGGCCGAGGGCCGGCCGCTTCGCGTCAAGCTCGGCATCGATCCGACGGCGCGCGACATTCACGTCGGAAACGCGATCCCGCTGCAGCGCATGCGCGCCTTTCAGGAGCAGGGCCACACCGGGATCCTGATCATCGGCGACTACACGGCCCGGGTCGGCGATCCCTCCGGCCGCTCGAAGGAGCGGCGCATCCTGTCGGACGAGCAGATCGATGCCAACGCGAAGGCCTACTTCGAGCAGGCGTCACGCATCCTCGACCCCGATCGCACCGAGCTTCGGTTCAACAGCGAGTGGCTGGCGCCGTTCGACTTCGCAGAGATCCTGCGGCTGACCCGGGTGATCACCGTCTCTCGCCTGCTGGAACGCAACGACTTCGCCCAGCGATTCGCGGCCCAGAAGCCGATCTCCGTCAGCGAGTTCCTGTACCCGCTGATGCAGGGATACGACTCGGTGGCGATCAGGGCGGACGTGGAGCTGGGTGGCACCGACCAGGAGTACAACCTGCTCGCCGGTCGCGACATCCAGCAGGCCTACGACGTGCCGCCCCAGGTGGTGCTGACCACGCCGCTGATCAACGGCCCGAACGGCGCCCAGAAGATGAGCGCCTCGCTCGACAACTACATCGGCATCGCCGAGCCGCCGGCCGAGATGTACGGCAAGGCGATGAGCGCCGTCGACGATCTGATGCCCCAGTACTACGACCTGCTGCTAGACGCCGACGCACCCCCGCCAGACGACCCGTACGCCGCCAAGCGCGAGTTCGCCCGGCGGCTGGTGGAACGGTGGCACGGGCCGGAGCAGGCGGCAGCCGCCGAGGCCGGGTTCGACCGCATGTTCAAGGACAAGCGTGCCACCGATGACGCGCCCGTGATCGCGCTGCCGGAGGGCGATCCGGTGCACGTTCCCGCCCTGTTGGCGGACAATCGGCTGGCGGCGTCGCGGGGCGAGGCGCGGCGGCTGATCGCCCAGGGCGGCGTACGGCTGGACGGAACCGCACTGGCGGCGGATGAACTGGACGTCGGCCGCGAGCGGCTGGCGGGCGCCGAGCTGCGGGTCGGGCGGCGGTTCGCCCGGATTGAGGCTGCGTAAACCGGTCGCCGGCCCGCGACGGTTCCCATTTGCGTGGGAGCGCCGGGCCGTGCATACTCCTTGGTCGGCCGCCTGGAGAGCTTCCGGGCGGTTTTTTGTGGGACTCCGGAGTTGCCCGGCGAGCGTCGGGCTGGTAGTCTTGCAGGTCGCGCCTACGGCGTGCTGGTCTTTGAAAACTCAACAGTTCAGGGGTCACCGACTCCCTGGCCTTCGGGCCTGTGGGACGGTGACCACGTCGGGTTCGTCCGGCACCCTCCGGGGTGACCGGTAACCTCGTCACGTGTCCTGCGCGGCCCTCGGGCCTCGGTGGATGCGTGGCCTTTGAGAGATGCAGTTCATCTCTCCTTCTACAGTTAGAAACCGGTCGATGAACCTCCGCCCTTGAGGTGGAGGGGAGGCCGTTTCGCAAGCTGTTCTCGGAGAGTTTGATCCTGGCTCAGGACGAACGCTGGCGGCGTGCTTAACACATGCAAGTCGAGCGGAAAGGCCCCTTCGGGGGTACTCGAGCGGCGAACGGGTGAGTAACACGTGGGTAATCTGCCCTAGACACAGGAATAACCAGTGGAAACGCTGGCTAATGCCTGATGATGTGCCGGCTTTTCGGGGCTGGTACCAAAGGTAGCTTCGGCTTCCGGTCTTGGATGAGCCCGCGGCCCATTAGCTTGTTGGCGGGGTAATGGCCCACCAAGGCTTCGATGGGTAGCTGGTCTGAGAGGACGATCAGCCACACTGGGACTGAGACACGGCCCAGACTCCTACGGGAGGCAGCAGTGGGGAATCTTGCGCAATGGGCGAAAGCCTGACGCAGCAACGCCGCGTGCGGGAAGAAGGTCTTAGGGTTGTAAACCGCTTTCAGCAGGGACGAAGGCGTCCGGGTTAATAGCCCGTACGTTGACGGTACCTGCAGAAGAAGGTCCGGCTAACTACGTGCCAGCAGCCGCGGTAATACGTAGGGACCAAGCGTTGTCCGGAATCATTGGGCGTAAAGAGCGTGTAGGCGGCTTGTTAAGTCTTGCGTGAAATCTCGGGGCTCAACCCCGAGCGGTCGTGAGAAACTGGCAGGCTAGAGTGCGGGAGAGGAGAGTGGAATTCCTGGTGTAGCGGTGAAATGCGCAGATATCAGGAAGAACACCCGTGGCGAAGGCGGCTCTCTGGAACGCAACTGACGCTGAGACGCGAAAGCGTGGGGAGCAAACAGGATTAGATACCCTGGTAGTCCACGCCGTAAACGATGGA